>DEFO01000029.1:0-30380 GCA_002350805.1 Prevotella sp. UBA2850 | reverse complement strand
TTTGCCGAGACGGAGTAACTTCGGCGCCAGCCAGAGTTACGAAAAGTCGAGAGCAAAACAAAAAAATTCATTCTTTTTTTGCCGAGACGAAGTAAGTTCGGCGCCGCCAGAGATAAGAAAAAAAATGAGTAAAAAGTACAATTCTATTACATTTTTTTGTATTTTTGCCATCACAACCATCTAATACTATCCAGAAATTATGGCATTACACAACGATTTAGGCAAATGGGGTGAGGACATGGCGGCAGCCTTCCTGCGCGAGGAGGGGCTGGTCATTATCGACCGTGACTGGCACTCAGGTCATCGCGACATCGACATTGTAGCCATCGACGGTCTGACCCTTGTTTTTGTGGAAGTAAAGACGCGGCGCAACAGGCTGTATGCCGAGCCTGAGGAATCGATCGACCGAGAGAAGATGCAATATTTGCGACTGGCCATGAATCACTACGTGAAAGTCCGCCACATCGACCGTCCGGTGCGCTTCGATATCGTCACCGTTGTGGGTGATACCTTCACATTTCCGGAAATCAAGCACATCAAGGATGTTCCCGTTTATTGATGCGGGAACATCTGATAGATTTGCAGTCCGAAATCAGGGGTCACGGCATAGATATGCTCCATAATCTCGGCCATCTGGTTCTCATACGGCACCCATTCCTTTTCCTTCAGGAAGAAATAAAACTCTACGGGCAGTCCCTCGGGAGTCGGGTCCATCTGTCTCACCATCAGTGTCATGTCAGGATTGACCAGCGGATGGTGGCTGAGCCATGCGGCCAGATATTGTCGATAGAGCGTCATGTTCACCATGCCTGTTTTCACTTCTCCGGCCTTGAAGTATTTCTTGTCAAGGAGTTGCTTGCGCAATGCCTCGTCAACAACACGGATGCTGCGGAAATCATAGTGCACCGTACGGTTCACCCGTCTGCCTTCCCCTTGCTGCATACCGTTCCAATTCTGGAAGGAATCGTCGACCAACGACTGGGGGGTAACCGTCACCATGGTGTTGTCGAAGTTACGTATCTTCACCGTGGTGAGCGACATGTCTTCAACAATACCATTGGCTCCGGCCTTGGGCACCGTGATCCAGTCGCCTTTGTGCAGCATGTCGTTGCTAGTCAAGCGAATGCCGGCCACTAGTCCCTTGATGGTATCTTGGAAAACCAACATCAGCACAGCCGATGTAGCACCCAGTCCGGCAAACAGTTTCATCGGGTCACGGTCGAGCACAATGGCCACGACAATGATAACCGCCACAAAGATAATGACAATGCGCACCACGCCCATGAACGAGTAGAGATATTGCTGACGGGCTGACCGCTCGTCGCCCTCCAGTTCCTTGACAGCCGAGATAAACACGAGCACCAGTCTGACCGTCATCACCGTGATATAAATGGCGGTGGCACGAGTCAGCAGCTCTCTGACCACGGGATACTGATAGAACACTAGCGGCAGCAACTGCCAAATGACGATGGCGGGTACAATGTGACAGGCTGAGATCAGCACTTTCTCGCCAAAGAGCACATCATCCCACCGCGCGTCGGTATGAGCGGTCAGCCGCCGAACGATGGGTACAATGATTCTACGGCACAACAGTCCTGCCAGCACAGCCAGCAGTATGGCAATGAGCACCAACAACACATGACGCAATACGGGCACTGCACTCCCCGACAATCCTGTCAGGCTGATCAACTCCTCTACAAAGATTCTTATATTCTCCATCGTTCTATGATTGCTTACGAATGCATACTGTCAAAACTCAAGACCCCCAGCCGGAGGGATGGGGTGAAAAAACTCTCCTCCTTGGGGGAACCGGAGGGGGCTTTAAACTGGTCTCTCAAGAGGCTGGGTATTGTCTACACTCCTACACTCCCATACTCCTACACTCCTAAAAAACTTGTCACTTATCACTTGTCACTTAAACAATCTCCTAAGCCCCTCAAGGCTGGCACATAGCCACGCACACCCGGTCTTGGAAGGCACGGCTGTCGGCATCGCGCAGGCATCCTTGGTTGATGATAGCGAAGGCCAGCCGATGACCATTAGCCGCCGTGCAGTAACCTGCGAGCGAGGTGACACAGGTCAGTGTGCCCGTCTTGGCATGCACATTACCTGCGGCAAACGTTCCCTTCATACGCTTTTTCAGTGTGCCGTCCTCACCGGCAATGGGCAGCGAGGGGTAGAGATGCAGATAAATGTTCTCGTTACGGAAGGCATAGCGCAACAGAGCCACCTCCAATTCGGCCGACACATAATTATATAAGGAGAGACCACTGCCGTCAGCCACCTTGTAATCCGATGGATTCAATCCCACCTTCCTGATGAGTTTGTTGACCACCGAACGGGCCGAGCGGGCTGAAGCAGGATGATTTCCAGTCGACGCAGCAATCTGATAGAACATCGACTCCGCATAGAGGTTATCGCTCTCCTTCATCATCTTCATCAGTATCTGGTCCATGGTGTGGAAACGGGTCGTCACCTCGAAGGCTCCTGACGGCACACGGTCTACGGTCTTCTGGCAGTCCATCACCACACCGTCGTCTTTCAGCATTTCCTCGAAACGCTCGATAAAACGGTCTTTGCGGCCAATGAGCAAGGGGGTGAGCACATGGTTGTCGTCGTCCCAACACCATCCCTCACCAAACTGCTTGTCGTCTTTCATCGACACATCGCCGACCAGCCGGCCGCGGATTGTGTCGACACCCATCTTACGCAGGCTCTCCACGAAGGCACGCATATCGTCGGTGTTGAACCGTGGGTCGAACCCTCCCACGCAGTAGAGGTCACCCCTGAGCGTATGCTCTTCTATCTTGCCGGTGTACATCAGCTTAGTCTTAAACTGATACGAGTCGCCCAGTTTGTCGAGGGCCGTGACCGAGGTCACCACTTTCATGGTCGATGCGGGGCGCATGGTCTGCCGCTCCTGAAAACGATAGACGGCAGAGTCGGCTGTCAGGTCGTACACCATCAGTCCCACCTGCGAGGTCTTCAACAAGGGATGCGTCAGCAGTTTGTCCAGTCGCTGGCGCAGACTCTCCGGCCAAGGCAGCGTATCAGAAGCCACTGTGTCGACAGCCAATGTGTCGACGGCCAATGTGTCTATAGGTTGTACTGCAGTAACGCCCACACTGTCGTGCTCTTCCTCGATGATCTCCTGAGCACCTGCGGGTCCTACCCATAAAAACATCAACATGCCGAGACACAGCCACACTATATGTTTTTTATCTGAATTCATCACCTATGTATGTTTAATTGACTGCAAAATTACGTAAAAACACGCAAATAACCATCATTTTTCATTTTCCGATGCGATTTTTTCATTTATTTTTTTACCTTTGCATCGTAATATTGACAAAACACATCAAAAAATACAACCATGATTTACAAATACGATTTCCTCATCATCGGTGCCGGAGTGGCCGGCATGAGCTATGCCTTGAAGGTGGCCAGGGCCAAGAAAGGCAAGGTCTGCATGATTTGCAAGACTTCTCTCGACGAGGCCAACACATCGTTTGCTCAAGGCGGTGTGGCCTCTGTGACCAACCTCGAGCTCGACAACTTCGACAAACACATCGAAGACACGATGATTGCCGGCGACTACATCAGCGACCCCAAGGCCGTTGAACAGGTCATCAAGATGGCGCCCAGTCAGATCAAGGAACTGGTGAACTGGGGTGTGAACTTCGACAAAAAAGACGACGGCACGTTCGACCTGCACCGCGAGGGCGGCCACTCGGAGTTCCGCATTCTCCACCATGCCGACGACACGGGTGCCGAAATACAGCGCGGACTGATGGAGGCGGTACGCAACTGTCCCGACATCGAGGTGAAGGAGAATCATTTTGCCGTGGAAATCATCACGCAGCACCACCTGGGAGCACGCGTCACCCGCCGCACACCTTATATTAATTGCTATGGTGCCTACGTGCTGAACCCCGAGACGCAGAAGGTGGACACCTATCTGTCGAAACTGACAGTGATGTGCACTGGTGGCTGTGGAGCAGTCTACGAGACAACTTCCAACCCCATCATTGCCACTGGCGACGGCATTGCCATGGTCTACCGCGCCAAGGGAACAGTGAAGGACATGGAGTTCGTGCAGTTCCATCCCACCGTGCTCCATCATCCGGGCGAGACCCATCCGGCCTTCCTCATCACTGAGGCCATGCGTGGCTATGGCGGCATTCTGAAACTGCCCAACGGCGAGACGTTCATGGAGAAGTACGACGAGCGCCTGTCACTGGCTCCCCGCGATATCGTGGCACGCGCCATCGACAAGGAGATGAAAATTCACGGACTGGATCATGTATGCCTCGACGTGACACACAAAGACCCGGCAGAAACCCGTCATCACTTCCCCAACATCTACCAGAAGTGTCTCTCCATTGGCATCGACATCACCACCGACTATATCCCTGTACGGCCTGCTGCCCACTATATGTGCGGCGGTATCAAGGTCGACCTAAACGGATGTACCAGCATCGACCGTCTCTATGCCCTGGGCGAATGCTCATGCACGGGCTTACACGGCGGCAACCGACTGGCCAGCAACTCGCTCATCGAGGCTGTGGTCTATGCTGAGACTGCTGCCAGACACTCATTGGAGCATGTCGACCTCTACGACTTCAACGAGAAGATTCCCGAGTGGAACGACGAGGGAACCATGACCAACGAGGAGAAGGTGCTCATCACACAAAGCATCAAGGAGGTGGGACAGGTGATGTCCAACTACGTGGGTATTGTGCGCAGCGACCTGCGTCTGCACCGGGCATGGGACCGGCTTGACATGCTCTACGAGGAGACCGAGAATCTGTTCAAGCGCGTCAAGGCCAGCAAGGACATCTGCGAACTGCGCAACATGATCAATGTGGGCTATCTCATCACACGTTTCGCCCTGGAGCGCAAAGAGAGCCGCGGACTGCACTTCACGACCGACTATCCTGTGCATGCCTACGACAAATAAAGTGTAACTTTATCCGGAAAATATTTGGTAATACGGTGCAAATCAATTAATTTTGCACCGTATTTTTTTAGGACCTAAATCATACTTTGAATACAACCATGGCAATTGAAAAACAAATTATCGAGTGCGTGCCCAATTTCAGTGAGGGCCGCGACATGAATGTCATCAAACAGATTACCAACGAGATTGAGGCCGTCAAAGGCGTCCGTCTGCTAGATGTAGACCCAGGTGAGGCTACCAACCGTACCGTTGTCACCTTTGTCGGTACGCCCGACGAGGTGATGGAGGCTGCCTTCCGTAGTGTGCGCAAGGCCGGTCAGCTCATCGATATGCGTCAGCACCACGGAGCCCATCCGCGCATGGGTGCCACCGACGTGCTGCCGCTCATTCCCGTGGCTGGCATCACCCTCGAGGAGTGTGCCGCCCTGGCCCGCCAACTGGCAGAGCGCATCGCCACCGAACTGCGCATCCCCTGCTACTGCTACGAGGCCGCAGCCTTCACACCAGAGCGCAAGAACCTGGCCGTCTGCCGCGAGGGTGAATACGAGGCACTGGCCGAGAAACTGTCGACCGAGGGCAAGCAACCCGACTTCGGGGCACGCCCCATCGACGACGACGTGGCCCGCACAGGCTGCACAGCAGTAGGTGCACGCGACTTCCTCATTGCCGTCAACTATAACCTCAACACCACCTCTACGCGTCGCGCTAATGCCATCGCCTTCGACGTGCGCGAGAAGGGTCGCCCCTTCCGCGAGGGCAATCCCATCACAGGTAAAATCATCAAAGATGCCGAGGGTAATCCCATCATGAAGCCCGGCACACTGAAATGCACCAAGGCCATCGGCTGGTTCATCGATGAGTATGGCATTGCACAGGTGTCGATGAACATGACCAACCTGAACGTTACCCCGCTGCATGTGGCCTTCGACGAGGTGTGCCGCTGCGCTCAGAACCGTGGCATCCGCGTCACGGGTACCGAGATCGTGGGCCTCATTCCCAAGAAGACCCTCATCGATGCCGGCAAATATTTCCTCGAGAAGCAGCACCGCTCGGTGGGAATCCCCGAGGAGGACATCATCAACATCGCCATCAAGAGCATGGGACTGGACGACCTGAAGCCGTTCAACCCTCGTGAGAAAGTGATCGAATACCTGCTCGAGGATGCCAATGAGACAGGCCGCAAGCTGGTCGACCTCACCGTGAAAGGCTTTGCCCAGGAGACATCACGCGAGTCTCCCGCTCCTGGTGGAGGCACGATCTCGGCCTATATGGGCGCACTGGGTGCTGCGCTGGGCACGATGGTGGCCAACCTCTCCAGCCATAAACCCGGATGGGACGACCGCTGGGACGAGTTCTCGAAATGGGCCGACCAAGGCCAGGCGCTCATCGCCGAACTGCTCCATCTGGTCGACGAGGATACCGAGGCCTTCAACTGCATCATGGCAGCATTCGGAATGCCCAAGAAGACCGACGAGGACAAGGCTGCCCGCTCGAAAGCCATCCAGGAAGCCACACTCTATGCCACACAGGTGCCCCTGCACACCATGAAGGCCTCTTTCCGTGCTTTCGACATCTGCAAGGCCATGGCCGAGAACGGCAATCCCAACAGCGTGAGCGATGCTGGCGTGGGTGCTTTGGCAGCCCGTGCTGCTGTCTTAGGTGCCGGCCTAAACGTGAAGATCAACGCCGGAAGTCTGAAAGACCGTGAGACGGCCTATCAGCTGGTGGCTGAAGCCAACACCCTGATTGAGAAAGCCAATGCTGCCGAAAAGGAAATCCTGGCCATCGTCGAGCAGAAGCTATAATCAACCTAGGAATTCTAGGAATCCTAGGAAATCCTAGAAACCCCTAGCCCCGACTTACAAAAAACAAGAATAAAAACCATGAACGAAGCATTCAGAAAAGAAATCACCCTCGGCATCCCGGCAACCCTGCCCGAGCCGAAGCCCTACGACCCTGACATCAACCATGCGCCCAAGCGCAAAGACATCCTCACACCCGAGCAGAAAAGGCTCGCCCTGCGCAACGCCCTCCGTTACTTCCCCAAAGAGCTCCACGCCCAGTTGGCTCCCGAGTTTGCTGAGGAGCTGAAGAACTATGGGCGCATCTATATGTACCGCTACCGCCCTAGCTACGAGATGTATGCCCGTCCCATCGACGAGTATCCCGCACGCAGCCGTCAGGCAGCCGCCATCATGCTCATGATTCAGAACAACCTCGACCCGCGTGTGGCGCAGCACCCCCACGAGCTGATCATCTATGGTGGCAACGGTGCCATCTTCCAGAACTGGGCCCAGTACCGGCTGGTCATGAAATACCTGAGCGAGATGACCGACGAGCAGACACTTGTCATGTATAGCGGTCACCCACTCGGTCTCTTCCCATCTCACAAGAATGCACCCCGTGTGGTGGTCACCAACGGAATGGTCATTCCCAACTACTCCAAACCCGACGACTGGGAGCGCATGAACGCCATGGGCGTTAGTCAGTATGGCCAGATGACGGCCGGCTCATATATGTATATTGGGCCGCAGGGCATCGTTCACGGCACCACCATCACCGTGCTCAATGCTGCCCGTAAGGTGGGTGGCGACAACATGAAGCTCTTCGTCACGGCCGGACTCGGCGGTATGTCGGGCGCTCAGCCCAAGGCTGGCAACATCGCCGGTGTGGTGAGCGTCACGGCCGAGATCAACCCAAAGGCAGCCCGCAAACGCTATGAGCAGGGATGGGTCGACGAACTGCACGACAGCCTCGACGAGCTGATTCCCGCCGTTCGAAAGGCAGTCAGCGAGCGACGCGTGGTGTCGATGGCTTATGTGGGCAATGTGGTCGACCTCTGGGAGCGACTGGCCGAAGAGGACATCCGGGTCGACCTGGGCAGCGACCAGACCTCGCTCCACAACCCGTGGGCAGGGGGCTACTATCCCGTCGGTCTCTCCCTCGAGGAGAGCAAACAGATGATGGCTGCCGAACCCGAGAAGTTCAAAGAGGCTGTACAGGCATCCCTCCGCCGACAGGTGGCTGCCATCAACAAACTCACGGCCAAAGGCATGTATTTCTTCGACTATGGTAATGCCTTCCTCCTCGAATCTAGCCGTGCCGGCGCCGACATCCTTAAAGCCGACGGAACGTTCCGCTATCCGTCGTACGTCCAGGATATCATGGGACCCATGTTCTTCGACTATGGCTTCGGGCCCTTCCGCTGGGTGTGCTCGTCGGGCGACCCCAAGGACCTCGAGACCACTGACAGACTGGCAGCCGAGGTGCTGGAGGAGATCATGAAGACGGCTCCTGCCGACATCCAGGGACAGATGGCCGATAATATCCATTGGATCCGTGAGGCTGGCAGAAACCATCTTGTGGTGGGTTCGCAGGCTCGCATTCTCTATGCCGACTGTGAGGGACGCACCAAGATTGCACTGGCCTTCAACGACGCCATCCGGCGCGGTGAGCTGTCGGCTCCCGTAGTTCTCGGACGCGACCATCACGATGTCTCGGGCACCGACTCGCCCTTCCGCGAGACTTCTAACATCTACGACGGTTCACAGTTCTGCGCTGACATGGCCGTACAGAATGTCATTGGTGACTCCTTCCGCGGAGCCACCTGGGTGAGCATCCACAACGGCGGCGGCGTCGGCTGGGGAGAGGTCATCAACGGCGGCTTCGGCATGGTCATTGACGGCTCCGAAGACAGCGCACGCCACATCCGCGAAATGCTGTTCTGGGACGTGAACAACGGCATCGCCCGCCGCAGCTGGGCCCGCAACGCGGGTGCCCGCTTTGCCATCGAGCGCGAAATGGCCCGTACCCCCGGCCTCAAGGTCACCCTGCCCAACGAGGCCGACGAAAACCTGATTCGAAAAACTTTACAATAAATCTATGCATTCCATCTCATCGGAACATCTTTCCCTGGAACGGGTGAAAGAGATTATCGACCAACATGAAAAACTGACGCTGTCAAAAGAGGCCGTAGAGGCCATTGTCAAATGCCGCGAATACCTGGACCGCAAAATGGACGATATCGGGCGGCCCATCTATGGCATTACCACTGGCTTTGGGTCGCTGTACAACGTAACCATTCCCAAGGAGGACCTGAGCCAGCTGCAGCACAACCTGGTGATGTCGCACGCGTGCGGCGCCGGCGAAAAAGTGCGTCCGGAGATTGTTAAACTCATGCTCCTCCTGAAGGCGCAGTCCCTCTCTTACGGGCACTCCGGCGCGCAACTTATCACGGTGCAGCGCCTTATTGACATGTTCAACGAGGATGTCCTGCCCGTGGTTTACCAGCAGGGTTCTCTGGGCGCCTCCGGGGACCTGGCTCCCCTGGCCCACCTGAGCCTGCCGCTCATCGGCCTGGGAGAAGTGCTGTATAAAGGGGATGTCCGTCCTGCTGCCGATGTCTGGAAAGAACTGGGCTGGGAGCCCATCCGCCTGCAGAGCAAAGAGGGCCTGGCGCTGCTGAACGGCACGCAGTTCATGAGCGCCCACGCCATCTGGAGCATCCTCAAAAGCATGCGCCTCAGTCGCTGGGCCGACCTGATTGGCGCCATGTCGCTGGACGCCTACGACGGCCGCATCGAACCATTCCTTCCCCTCACCCACCACCTGCGCCCGCACAAAGGGCAGATTCTCACCGGCGAGAAATTCATGGACATCCTGGAAGGAAGTGAACTCATCCGCAGGCCCAAGGAACATGTGCAGGACCCGTACAGTTTCCGCTGCATTCCGCAGGTGCACGGCGCGGTAAAAGACAACATCATGTACGTTAAGTCCGTGATTGAGAATGAGATTAACTCTGCCACGGACAATCCCAATATTTTCCCGGACGAGGACATGGTCATCTCGGCCGGTAACTTCCACGGAGAACCCATCGCCATTCCCATGGACTCCCTGGCCATCGCCATGAGCGAACTCGCAAGTATCTCTGAAAGAAGAACTTACCAGCTCATCCATGGCCTTCGCGGCCTGCCCAAATACCTGGTCACGGAACCGGGCCTGAACAGCGGCTTCATGATTCCGCAGTACACGGCCGCCAGCATCGTTTCCCAGAACAAGGGGCTGTGCTGGCCCGCCTCGTGCGACTCCATCCCCTCGTCCCAGGGGCAGGAAGACCACGTTTCCATGGGCTCCAACAGCGCCACCAAACTGGTGCGCATTGTAGACAATGTGGAAACCGTGCTGGCCATTGAACTGTTCAACGCCGCCCAGGCGCTGGAGCTCCGTCGTCCCGCCAAGAGTTCCCCTATTCTGGAGCGCATTTTTGCCGATTACCGCCAGGTGGTCCCGTTCGTGAGCACCGACACCTACATGCATCCGCTCATCGAAAAGTCCATTCAGTTCATTAAGAATGAGTCTTATCTATAATATCGGCCGGCTGGTAGGCATCCAGCCGGAGGGGGTGTTGCGGGTTCAAGGCGATGCGCAGGGGCAAACCGGCGTGTTGGAGAATGCCTGGCTCCGGATAGAGGACGGCCGCATTGCCGGCTTTGGCCCGATGTCAAGCTGCCCGGAGAGATGTCCGATCGGGGTCGGGCATGACGCCCAGGGCGGCATGCTCATGCCCGGCTTCTGCGACAGCCACACGCACGTGGTGTATGCCGGCAGCCGGGACGGCGAATTCCTGGACAAAATTAACGGCCTGTCCTACGAGGAAATTGCCGCCCGGGGCGGCGGCATCCTGAATTCTGCCGATTATCTGCAGCAAATTTCCGAGGCAGAACTGTACAATCAGTCAATTTCGCGCGTACGGGAGATGATGGACAAAGGAACCGTGGCTTTGGAGATAAAGAGCGGTTACGGCCTGTCACCTAAAGCAGAACTTAAGATGCTGCGGGTCATCCGGCGCATCGCAGAAAGCGTGCCTGCAGCGGTTCGTAGCACGTATTTGGGTGCCCACGCCGTAGGGCGCGGGTACACGCACGAGGAATATGTTCAGATGGTTATCGACCTTATTCCGGAAGCCGCGGAGCTTGCAGATTTCATAGATGTGTTCTGCGACGAAGGCTTTTTCACCGTGGAGGACACGGATCGCATTCTTACGGCGGCTAAAGGAAAACTCATTCCCAAAATCCACGCCAACGAGCTGGCGGTAAGCGGCGGCGTGCAGGTGGGCGTGAAGCACGGCGCGCTTTCGGTGGACCATTTGGAACGCACCACCGACGCCGAAATCGACGCGCTAAAAGGAAGCCCTACCATGCCCACCATGCTGCCGGGCAGTTCCTTTTTCCTGGGACTTCCCTACGGACGGGCCAAGGATTACATCAAAGCGGGCCTTGGCGTGGCGCTTGCCAGCGACTACAACCCGGGGTCCTCGCCCAGCGGCGACATGCGTTTTGTCATGGCCCAGGGCTGCATCAAGATGCGACTCACGCCGGTAGAAGCTTTTAATGCCGTTACCCTGAACAGCGCCTATGCCATGGGCCTGAGCCGGGAGTATGGTTCCATTACCGTGGGCAAAAAAGCGGCGCTCATCCTCACGGAGCCCGGCTGGGACCTCACCAAACTGGCCTATCAGTACCAGACACCGTTCATCCGGCAGGTCATTCTATAGTGTCGAATACCGCGGGGGCAAGGGGGCGGCAGTTGTACTGTGACGCCATGGATTCACCGTAAGCGCCGGCGCTGCGGATGGCAATGAAATCGCCCCGGTGGCATTGGTCCAGGACAATGTCCTTTCCAAAGACGTCGGAACTCTCGCAGCAGGGACCCACCACATCATAGGCCTGCTCATCACCGTCGTAGGACAAGTTCTCGATCCGATGATAGGCGTGGTACATGGCCGGACGCACCAGGTCGTTCATGCCGGCATCCACAATAGCGAAGCGCCGCGCCAACCCTTCTTTCACATAAAGTACCCGGGTAATGAGCGTTCCACAGGGGGCGATGATGCTTCGGCCCAGTTCAAAATGAACAGGATAATCGCCCTGCAGGTGTCGCTTATAGGTGTTAAAATAAGCGGCAAAATCGGCCATGGGAAGGTGGTTGGGATGACCGTATTCGATGCCCAGGCCGCCACCGACATTAATATCTTCTACGGGAATTCCCCGCCGGGTGAGCCGCTCTACCAGATTGTTGATACGGTTACAAAGCGCCACAAAGTCCTGCATCTCAAGAATTTGCGAGCCTATATGAAAATGCAGGCCGCAAAAGTGAATAGACTCCATGGCCATGGCCTTTGCAGCGACGTCCTCCACCATGCCATGGTAAATGCCAAACTTGTTCTCCGCAAGTCCGGTGGTGATACCGGCAAGGGTATGGGCACCGATGTCCGGATTCACCCGCAGGCTTACCTGGGCCACTACGCTTTTCCGGGCAGCCAACTGGGCAATGACCTCCAGTTCTGCCAACGACTCCACATTAAAGCGGCCAATACCTGCCTCCAGGCCCAGGAGTATCTCCCAATCGGCCTTCCCCACTCCGGCATAAACAATTTTCCCGGGAGCGAAACCGGCATCCAGGGCGGCCTGTACTTCCCCGCCGCTCACGCAGTCTGCACCAAAACCGAAACGGGCAATCTGTTGCAGCAAAACAGGATTGTGATTGGCCTTCACGGCATAATGAACCACCCACTCCGGCTTGTCGCTCAACTGCGCCTGAATGGTATCCAGGGTTTGTTGCAAAAGAGCGGTGTCGTAGTAGTAAAAAGGCGTCTGAAGGGCCTGGAAGCGCTCTATGGGGTACGTTCCTTTTAGCATTCGGCAAACAGATGACGGCTAAGAGACTGGAGCGTACGAGCCTTGTCCTCCCCTTTTACCAGCAGAGAAATGTTGTAATTGCTTCCACCGTAACTGACCATACGAACAGGAATGTCTTCCATGGCGGCCATTACACGGGACTCGAAGCCTAAATTCTCCCAGTCCATGTCTCCCACCACGCACACAATGCACATGTCCAGGTCCACCGTTACGGTACCATATTTTTTAAGGTCGTGTACAATCTCGCTCAGGTAGCGGGTATCGTCCACGGAAACGGACACGCCCACCTCCGAGGTACAGATCATGTCGATAGCGGTGCGGTAACTCTCAAAAATCTCAAACACCTTGCGCAGGAAACCATGCGCCAGGAGCATCCGCGAGCTCTTGATCTTAATGGCGGTGATATTGTCCTTGGCCGCCACGGCCTTGATGGTGCCGGGGTCCGGACGATTGTCGATAAGCGTTCCGGGGGCATCCGGCTCCATGGTGTTCTTCAGGCGCACCGGAATGTTGGCAAACTTGGCCGGCTGGATACAGGTGGGGTGCAGGATTTTGGCACCGAAGTACGCCAGCTCCGCGGCTTCCTCAAAGTGCAGATGCCGCACGGCCGATGTGCCTTTGACCATACGCGGGTCGTTGTTGTGCATGCCGTCAATATCGGTCCAAATCTGGATTTCCTCCGCACCGGTTGCCGCACCGATGAGCGAAGCAGTGTAGTCACTGCCGCCTCGCTGGAGGTTGTCCACCTCCGAATGGGCATTGCGGCAGATATAACCTTGCGTCAGGTAGATATCGGCCTTCCGGGAAAGGAAAGGCTTCAGGTGGGTGGATATATAATCCTGGTCCGGTTCCCCGTGGATGTCCGTCCGCATGAACTCCAATGCGGGAATGAGCAGGACATTCACCCCCTGTTCCTTCAGATAGAGTTCCATCATGCGGGTGGAGATGAGCTCTCCCTGCGCCAGAATCATCCGCTCCTGAAGCGAGCCAAAAAGTTCCCGCGTGGCCGAGGAGATTCCCTCAAAACAGGAGTGGATGAACTCCCGGGCCGTGGAAAGCGATTCTTCCGTAGCATAAAGCTCCTGAATGGTTTTCAGATACTTCTCCTCCAGCCGGCCGATGGTTTCCCGTGCGCCGTCCGGATTGCGGTTATACAGATATCCGCATATTTCTACAAGCGAATTGGTCGTGCCAGACATTGCTGACAACACGACAAAGGGATGATCCTGGGTACGCACCAAAGCGGCGACCTGCTTTATTCTGGCAGCCGAACCAACCGACGTGCCGCCAAATTTCATAACTATCATGTCTGCGTCCGTTTTTGAAACGCAAACATAATGAATTATTTACACAATCGCAAACGCTAATGGGCTCCTTTGCGGCGGCTGAACAGGCGCTGCGGGAGTTCCATGGCAAGGACGATGCCCAGCACAATGGCAATAGCCACCTTCACGGCCATAAAACCGCTGTTGATGGACATGGCGTACTGCCCTGAGGTAAGGTAATAGGAGAACCAGAAAATGCCGGCGCCCGGCACCAGCGTGAAGATGCCGCAAATAATGAATACCTGTGCCGGACAGCGCGTAGGGACGGCCGAGAAACGGGACAGAAGACACACCACCAGGGCGGCAGCAAGCGAAGCGATAGGCGCCGTGAGTCCGCCAAGGCGCACCACCAACAAATAAACCATCCATCCTGCCACACCCACCAATCCGGAAACCCAATACTGTTCCCTGTCCACACCGTACAAAATGGCAAAGCCCAGCGTGCCGATAAAAGCCGCCACCGCCTGCCAGAAATAACCGGCTGTCTGAGGGCTAGCCGTAACGCCGGTGAGATGGATGACACCGCCAAAGACGGCGCCGTCCAGCATAAAGGCCACGGATACGCCCATGGCAATGCAGAAAAAGCCCAGCATGGCATCCGTAAGCCGCGTCAGGCCCGCCAGATAGTCCGAATTGGCCAAATCCCGCACACCATTGGTAAACGGCACGCCCGGGATAAGCGGCATAATGGCACCAATGATAATGTCGCTCAGG
This sequence comes from Prevotella sp. UBA2850, assembly GCA_002350805.1. GTDB lineage: Bacteria > Bacteroidota > Bacteroidia > Bacteroidales > Bacteroidaceae > Prevotella. Next base: position 15,684 of record DEFO01000029.1, on the reverse strand, counting down.
CTGTCTCCGAGGCCCAGGCGCCAGCAGGAGATGGAAACCAAACTGGCCACCATGGCGCTGGAAATGCCGCCCACAATCCGCGACAGGTAACGCGAACTGACATACTGCATGTAAAAGAAAAGCACGAAACCCGCGATGCAGGCGGCCGCGCAATCGGTAAAGCTTCCGCCAAACACGGCCGAGAAAGCGCCCGCGCTAAAGGTCGTTGCCACCAGCTGCTCCCAGAAGGGCTTGAGGGGCATTGTCTTGATTTGCTCCAGCCGCTCACGCGCCTGCTCCAAGGAACATCGGCCCGCCGAAATGTCATAACTGAGCCGGTTCACAGCCGTCACCCGGGAAAGCTGCGTGGCCCGGATGGGAATAAACGCCACATTGGCATAGGTAGAAGCCTGTCCGCCGGACTTATGCACCTTCTCCGCCTTTCCACTGGTGAAAACACCGTTGGAAAGCACGAAGAAATTGCCGGAGTTCACCCCGAAGTGCGTGGATATCCGGTTCATGATATCCTCCACACGGGAAATCTCCGCACCATTCTCCAGTAGGATGTGCCCCGCCTCGGAAGCCACGTCCAGTACCTCTGCAAAATCCGGCTTTTGTTCCATAACCTAACTTTTATCCGTGCAAATATAGTATTTTTATGAAAATAAATTTTGCCAATTGCAAAAAAAGCCGTACATTTGCGGTCCAATCTTCTGGATGTGGCGCAGTTGGTAGCGCACCTGGTTAGGGACCAGGAGGTCGCTGGTTCAAGTCCAGTCATCCAGACCATTGAAAATCAAGCACTTACGGGTTTCCGAAAGTGCTTGATTTCTTTTAGGGTCGTGAAAAAGTCGTGATTTTAGAAACTTGGGGATGGAGAAAAAGCGAGAAGGGATGAATGAGGAAAAACGGTGAGGGCGGACTAACCGAAAATAAACTTGCCTCCCAGGCCGAGACCCGGGGAATTGAATCGGTAGTAAGCGTCGATAATAACCACATTGGAGTCTCCAGTCATCCAGATATTTCCGGGATGCAAATCTTCTACGATAACCGTATCTGAGAAATATCTAACTACATGGTAAGGTTCCTCTACAAGTTTCTGGAACCCCAGGCAACGCATAAACAACGTTATCTCATCCTCATCCATCAAATGCTCTTGCCTGAAAAACCTTTGTTTGAGCAAGACCACAAAATCACGCTGTGCATCCCGACCGAAACCTTCAACCTCTAAAAAGGCTTCCGGGCACAGTGTATTCTGAATGGTTATACGGTCAATAAAACGGATTAGATTGTCATATTGGCCCGTTCTGCAAATCTTATGGACATAGCTGTCTCCCTCTGTATAGACTTGAGCCTCGCCACCATATCCATAAAACTTGTAACCCAACTCTTTGAAATAAGCATGGGGATTATCGTGCCAATAACCGTTAAGCTGGGCCCAGTTTTCTAGGTCGGCTTCTTGGTCCATGGCGGTTTCTATCTCGGATTCTGAGTCGTATGGAGCCTCTGATATTGTGCGACCATATCTTCCCAGGACCAAGGATCCTTGGCCCAGGATTCGACCTCCCGCCTCAAATCCTTGCTGAAACGCTTGATCATTTCGAAATCTATTGAATGTAATTCCGGCATTGTCCACAATACAATTATTTGATGCAATTATAACGTTTTCCTGACAAACTTCCAAATATTATTCGTAATATGCTTTATAATGAGAAGGCGGTGTACCCGAATGGGCAATATATTGTGATATTTTTGTATCTTCGCGTACATGAAAGTCGATTGCCATTGCCATATCCTCCCCTGCCTCGACGACGGGGCGCAGACGCTGGAGGAATCCGTGTTCCTTGCGGGGAAGCTGGCCTCGTGGGGCTATGAGCGGGTGGTGTGCACCTCGCACTGTTCTTTCCTTTACAGGAATACGCCCAAGACGGTGACATCGGCCTGTGAGTTGCTTCGGAAGGAGCTTCTAGAGCGTGGAATTTTGCTGGAGCTGGTGCCGTCCATGGAGTACCGGCTTATTCCAGAGACTTGGGTGGACGTGCGCAAGAACCGGTGGCTGCTGCCCTGGGAGGGAAACCACATTCTGGTGGAGCTGCCCATCCATGACCCGACAAAGATTGGAGATATTGTACCATCGGCCGAGATACGTTGGCTGCTAGCGGAAGGTTACCAGCCGGTGCTGGCGCATCCGGAACGGTATCTTTACCTGACGATGGAGGATTATCGGCTTTTGAAAGAGGCCGGGGCGCAATTCCAGCGAAATCTGGGGACGCTGGAAGGGATGTATGGCGAAGCGGTGTCCGTACGGGCAGAGGCGTTGCAGGCGGAGGGAATGTACGACTGGCTTGGAAGCGATTTGCATTCTAAGAAGTATGCCGATTTCTTTGACAAGTACGTATTTGAATAGTAATGCACCCGAAGTTCATCATAGTCTCTAGGCCGGAGGAGCCGTTTGTCGGAACCTTTGTCTACGGTAAAGTGGATAGCCATCGGCATCTTGGAGCTTTTAAGGATAAGTAGATGAGGTGGCCCTGGAATCCGGTTTTAACAGCCGTCAGTCTTATTATAATGCCCGCAAGCGGCTTTAGCGCTCCTAAGGCGTTACTTCAAATTAATGATAATCACCCCGTTGGCGCCGCGGGAGCCGTAAATGGAAGTGGCAGCAGCATCCTTGAGGACATCGATGCTCTTTACATCGTGGGGATTAATCCATTCGATGGAAGAAACGGCGGAGCCATCCACAATAAAGAGCGGATCCGTGCTCGCATAAATGGTGCTGATGCCCCGGATAATAATCCGTTGCCCTTCTACCACCACCCCGGAGCATTTCCCTTGAATCATCTCATAAATGTCCCGGTACGTATTCGATGTGTTCTCGTCGATGGGAACACTGGAAACAGACGAGGTGAGATCTCCGCGGGCTGCCTTTCCATACCCGATGTCCACCACCTCCGCGCTGCGGGGGATATAGGCATCCGTATTCCGTTTGAACACGCCGCAGCTGCAAACAAGAACGCCCAAGGCAACAATTTGTAAAATTCGTTTCATAAGTGCAAAACTAACAAATTTTTTCACAAGAAAAAACAGTATCTTTGCACTGTTATGGGAGTTTACAGAGAAATCGGCCCGGAAGAATTCCAGGACCTGCAAGGAAGAATCCTCTATGAGGACAATCACATCATTGTGCTTAACAAACGCACCGGGGAAATTGTGCAGGGGGACAAAACCGGTGACGAGCCCCTGAGCGAGACCCTCAAGGCCTTCATTGCCCGGCGGGACGGCAAGCCCGGGCAGGTATTCATGGGCGTTCCCCACCGCCTGGACCGTCCCGTGAGCGGCGTCACCCTCTTTGCCAAAACCTCCAAAGCCCTGGAACGCCTGAACGAGATGCTCCGCAAAGGAGAGGTCCACAAAACCTACTGGGCCCTCACGGCCGGTAAACCGCCCAAGACATCCGACACCCTCACGGACTATCTCACCCGCAACGAGGCCCAGAACAAGTCCTATGTGAGTAAAAACGGCAAAGAGGCCCGGCTCAAATACACCCTCATCCAAAGCACGGACCGCTACTGCCTGCTGGAAGTGGAGCTCTACACCGGCCGCCATCACCAGATCCGTTGCCAGCTGGCCCACATGGGCTGTCCCATCAAAGGAGACCTCAAATACGGGGCAAAACGCTCCAATCCGGACGGCGGCATCTGCCTGCTGGCCCGCCGGATACAATTCATCCACCCCGTCAAAAAGACCGAGGTGGATGTAACTGCTCCTGTCCCGGATAGCTGGAAAGGAGTACAAGGGTAACGCGTCCGTCGCCGGTTTTAGTTAGTTTTTCTCATTGTCTTTCAGGTATTTTCGCCGAACCCGGGAGCACCAGTGGCTGGGCGGCTCCCCCATTACGTTCTTGAAACTTTGGAAGAACGAAGTGGTGGAGTGGAAGCCCGACAACTGGGACAGGTCCGTGACCCGCAAACTCATATTGTTCCGGTACAGTTCCATGGCATACATCACCCGGTAATAGTTGACGTATGTCCTGAAGTTGCGGCCGGAAAAATGGTTGATGGTCTTGCTCAAATACCCTTTATTGGTATACAATGCATTCGCCAGATCCTGGAGCGAAAACGATTCTACCAGGAACGGTTTATGCTCGGTCATATACCGGCAACACCTGTCATACAGCAACTGATCGATCGCCGACATTTCATAGGGGATGGACGGAGCGTCCTCCGGCCTGGATTGCTCCAGAACGGATTTTAACTGCGCCTCTTTCCGATGCAGGTGTTTGAGCAGGATTCCCCCCGCCGCCACAGCCAACACCAGAAGAAGGGCCAGGAACAACAATAACAGGTTCATGGGCGTTTCACAAGGTGGGCTGCGCGGACGCGTTTCCCTATGTCAAAGAACGCTATTTCTTGATGGTGTCGAATCCTTTACCGTATACGCCATTGACGGAACTCACGGAAAGGAACGCATTGGAGTCGATGGATTTGATATACCGCAGCATCAGGTTCAGGTCTGTCTTGCGGGTAAGGACCATGAGCACCTTGGTGTCTTGCTTGGTGTACCAGCCCTTGCCGTCCAGCACGGTGACGCCGCGGTGCATTTCCTTGGAGATGGCATCGGCAATCTTTTCATATTCCTTGGAAAGGATGAACAGCTGCACGCTCTGCTGCGAGCCGGAAATGTACATATCCAGCACATAACTGTTCACCGTTACCAGAATGAGGCCGTACAGGATGGTAGTAATCTTCTCCGCCAGCGGCATCTTGAAGGTAATGGGATTCCCGGCGGCATCCAGCACCGGCTGCCCCGTCATGGGGTCCAGCTCCGGCACGAAGGAAGGCACGAAAATGGAAGAGCCGATGATGATAAAATCCAGGAACAGAATCACTTTGCCAGGCGACACATTGTGGTACTTGGTATAAATGAGCGCAATGATATCCGTACCGCCCGTGGAGCCGCCGTTGGAGATACTCATGCCAATGCCGATACCGGCCATGATACCACCCATGAGTACGCTCAGAAGCTTTCCGTTGTCAATAGCCAGGGTTTTGATGATGGCCACGGGAATGAGCCCGGGCAAAAAACGCAGGGCCACCGACGCCAGGATAATGGCGTAGATGGTTTTGGCGCCGAAGCCCATGCCCAGAATCACAATGGCGGCAATAATGAGGATGGCGTTGAGGAAGAAGTAGCTGTAACCCATCTGGATGGTGCCGTTGGTGGCATACTGGATCATGGAGCTGATACCCGAAACGCCTCCGCCAATGAGGTTGTTGGGAATCAGGAACATGGACCATCCCGTCACATAAATGAGGATGCCCAGCGTGACCAGGAGCCACTCCTTGACCTGCGTCAGGACCGATTTCTGTAAAAAAGCTGAAGCCATATTATTTCTTCTTTTTCTTGGTAAGTCCGGTTTTCATTTCGTCGAAGCCCTCGCCAAACACGTTGTTGGCGGGCACCACGCTCACAAAGGCCTTTGCATCAATATCTTTGATGGCTTTGGTCAGTTCCGGCAGCTCTGTTTTGCGGATGAGCACCAGCAGCACATCCCGCTCTTCTCCGGTGTACCAGCCCTGGGCCTTCAGTGCAGTGACTCCACGCTCCATCCGGTGGCAGATATAGTCCCCGATCTCCTTTTGCCGATTGGAGAAAATGTGCACCTGCACCGTGGAATCCTTACCCAGCAGGATCAGGTCCAGGACATAGGCGCAGATCCCCATGGTAATGTAGCCGTACACCACATCCGTAAAGCAGTGGCCGGGCACGAAAATCAGGAGGGTAATGACGATAAAGTCGGCAAAGAGATAAAACCGGCCAACGGAGATGGGCCAGAACTTGTTCACGATGAGCGCCAGGATGTCCGTTCCGCCGGTGGAGCCGCCACGCATGATAATGAGGGCCAGGCCCACTGCTTCCAGGAGGCCGCCGATGATGGGCACAAGGATGCCGTCACCCACGTACAGCACCTCCCCCTCTACGGACCACAGACAGCGCATGCTCTCACTGCCCAGGATGCGGAAGAGGGCCGTCGAAAGCACGATGGCATAGATGGTCTTGAGGCCGAATCCCTGCCCCAGAATGAACCAGGCCAGCACCAGCAGCAGCACATTGATGCCAAAGTACCAGATATCCACAGAGATGCCTGTTACCATAGCCAGCAGGGCCGATGCGCCTGTGAGGCCACCGTCAATCATGTTGTTGGGAAGCAGGAACGACTGCCACGCCATCACAAAGAGGATAACGCCGATGGTAATGACGATATAGTCGAAAACCCCAATGAGAAACTGCTTTTTTGTCATCGTTTATTTTTTCAAAACCACATTCACAATACGCCCGGGGACCACAATCACCTTGGCAATACTCAGCTCACCCACATACTGGGGTGTCTTTTCATGCGCACGCACAGCCGCCTCCACGGCAGAGGGGGCATCCGTTGCCGGGGCCTCCAGGAAGAAACGCGTTTTGCCGTTGAACGACACCGGGTACTTCACCAGATTGTCGGCCGCCAGATCTTCGCGGTACTCCGGGAAGGAGGCATACACCACGGAAGTCTCATGGCCCAACTGGTGCCACAGTTCCTCCGCAATGTGCGGAGCAAAGGGGCTCAGCACAATGGTGAGCGGTTCCAGGATGGCCCGCTTGGAGCAGCTTCCCAGCTCGTTCAGGGCAATCATGAAGGCCGATATGGTGGTGTTGTAGGAGAAATGCTCAATATCTTCCTGCGCCTTGCCAATGAGTTTGTGCAGGGCCTTGAGTTCCTCCTTGGTGGGTTCGTCGTCCGTTACCAGCCACTCTTCGCGGTCCCAGAACAGACGCCAGAACTTCTTGAGGAAGCGGTTCACACCGTCAATTCCCTTGGTATCCCAGGGTTTAGCCTGCTCGATGGGACCCAGGAACATCTCGTACAGACGCAGGGTATCTGCCCCATACGTATCGCAAATCTTGTCCGGATTCACCACATTGTACATGCTCTTGGACATTTTTTCAATGGCCCAGCCGCAGATGTACTCGCCGTTTTCCAGGACAAATTCCGCATCTTTGTAGTCCGGACGCCAGGCGCGGAAGGCCTCGATATCCAGTTTGTCGTTGTACACAATGTTCACATCCACATGCACGGGGATGGTCTCGTACTGGTCCTTGAGGCCCGCGCTCACGAACTTGTTGGTGCCGGGAATCAGGTACACAAAGTTGGAGCGGCCCTGGATCATGCCCTGGTTGATGAGCTTGCAGAAGGGTTCGTCCTCGCACACATACCCCAGGTCATAGAGGAATTTGTTCCAGAAACGGCTGTAGATGAGGTGGCCGGTGGCATGCTCCGTACCGCCCACATAAAGGTCCACGTTGCGCCAGTAGGCATTGGCTTCCTTGCTCACCAGGCCCTCCCCGTTGTGCGGGTCCATGTAGCGCAGGTAATAGGCGCTGGAGCCGGCGAAACCGGGCATGGTACTGGTTTCCAGCGGATAGCCGTTATACGTCCAGTCCTTGGCACGGGCCAGCGGCGGCTGCCCGTCCTCCGTGGGTTTATACTGGTCTATCTCCGGCAGCGTGAGCGGCAGGGCCTCCAGCGGCAGCGGCGTGGCGATGCCATCCTTGTAATAAATGGGGAAAGGCTCCCCCCAGTACCGCTGGCGCGAGAAAATGGCGTCGCGGATGCGGTAATTGATTTTGCGGTGGCCGATTCCATGCTTTTCCACATAGTCGATGGCGGCAGGAATAGCCTCTTTTACAGTGAGTCCGTTCAGGAAACCGCTGTTGCACATGATGCCTTCCTTGGCATCCAGGCTTTGCTCGCTGACATCGGCCCCCTCGATGAGGGGAATGATGGGAAGGCCGAACTTTTTGGCGAAGGCATAGTCACGGCTGTCATGCGCCGGAACCGCCATAATGGCACCGGTGCCGTAACCGGCCAGCACGTATTCCGAAATCCATACCGGCACCTTTTCGCCTGTGAGCGGATTGATACCGTACGAGCCGGAGAATACGCCCGTAACGGCCTTACCGGCAATGCGTTCGCGCTCCGTTTTCTTCTTCACCTGCTCCAGATAGGCCTCTACCTCCGCTTTCTGGGAGGCGCTGGTGAGTTGCGGAACCCACTCGCTTTCCGGCGCCAGCACCATGAAGGTGACGCCAAAGACGGTATCGGCCCGGGTGGTGAAAATGGTGACGTTGTGTTCCTGGCCGTCGCAGGTGACCTTGAACACCATTTCCGCGCCTTCGCTACGGCCAATCCAGTTGCGCTGCATCTCCTTGAGGGAGTCGGTCCAGTCCAGTTTGTCCAGCCCGTCCAGCAGACGGCCGGCATAGGCGCTCACGCGGAGCTGCCACTGGGTCATTTTCTTTTGGAACACCGGGTGACCGCCGCGCTCGGAGAAGCCGTCCTTCACCTCGTCGTTGGCCAGTACGGTTCCCAGGGCCGGGCACCAGTTCACCGTGCTTTCTCCTTGATAGGCAAGCCGATAGCGCATGAGGACGTCGGCCTTTTCTTTTTCGGAAAACGCCTTCCACTCCCCTGCCGTAAAAGGAGCACCCTCACTGCAGGCAGCATCCACGGCGGTGCTTCCTCCCACTTCGAAGGCCTTTACCAGCTCCTCGATGGGGCGGGCTTTCTGGAGCTTGTTGTCGTACCAGGAGCCAAACATTTGCAGGAAGGCCCACTGGGTCCATTTGTAATACTCCGGATCCGAGGTGCGGAACTCGCGGTCCCAGTCAAAGGAAAAGCCAATGCGGTCCAGCTGCTGACGATAACGGGCCACGTTCTCCCGCGTGGTCTTTTCCGGATGCTGGCCGGTTTGAATGGCATATTGTTCTGCCGGCAGACCAAAGGCGTCGTAGCCCATGGGGTGCAGCACATTGAAGCCTTTCAGGCGCTTGTACCGGGCGAAGATGTCGCTGGCGATATAGCCCAGCGGATGCCCTACATGCAGGCCCGCACCGCTGGGGTACGGGAACATGTCCAGCACATAATACTTGGGTTTATCCGACTTGTCGGTAGCGCGGTAGGTCTTGTTCTGGGCCCACCACTGCTGCCATTTTTTCTCAATCTCAGAAAAATTATAGTCCATAGTTAGTTGATCGTCTTTCCGTTAATGCCAAACTTTCCTTTGCTCTTGCTCAATTTAAAGTCTACCGCAATGGTGAGCGCCACCTTGCATTTTTTGCCACGGTGCCGTCCGGGGCGCCATTTGGGCGAGGCCGACACCACGCGAAGGGCTTCCTCGTCCAGGGACTCGTGCACGCCACGGGCAATCTTCACATCCCGGACCTCCCCTTTTTCATCAATCATAAAGTCTACCAGCACACGGCCCTGGATGCCGTTTTCCTGGGCATACCGGGGGTATTTGAGGTACTGGTATACCCAGCGTTCCATGAAGGCCGCGGGATCCGGCGAGTTCAGGAACATGGGCTTGATATCTACGTCGCTGTAGGCATACACCCCCACCGCCGGTTTGGCGGCAGAAGAAGCGGAACTTTCCCTGAACAGCGGACGCGGTCCGTTAGCGAGGCGCTGCACAAAACTGTAAATGTATTCCAGTTCTTTCTCCATTCCCTCAAAATCCACGATGGAATAGGTGTCACGGCCGGTGCCATGCTCCGGATAGCGGCCCGTAGTGAATACCACCGAAGGAATTTCCTTGTCATAGAAAACCACATGGTCTCCGGGATAGGGCTGCTGGGCGGTGATGGTGGCCTGGACGGGCAGGAGCTCGCCCTGCAAGGAGGTGATGAGGGTATTGAGGTCTGTGTTGGAGGCGGTATAGGCCCAAAAACCGTTTTCTGCCGTTCCCAGCATGTCCAGGTTCACCATGGCGTCCATTTGGGCGGCATCGGAGGCAAAAGCGCGGTTCAAAAAATACCAGGAGCCGGCAAAGGTTTCACAGGAGCTGCCAAAGCCCACAAACAGGATGCTCCGGCGCAGCAGGGTCCTGGAATAGGAAAGCCTGCGGGCCAGCTCCAGCAGGAGGGCCATGCCGGAGGCGTTGCCGTTGGCACCCGAATAAATGCGTACCCGCTTTTCTCCGTCCACCGTAAGCGTATCCGTTCCCAGATTGTCCATCCGGGCACCTATAACTATATAGTGCTTATTCTGCTCTTTGTCCCAGCCTTCCAGAAGGCCCGTGACGTTGCGGGATGTAAGGGTATCCCCTCCTACCGCCACGCCAAAGGTATTGCCGGCGCCCAACACATCCACGCCGTAGGCCTTGAGTTGTTCTTCCAGATATGCTGCGGCCATCTTCTCCCCTTCCGAGCCGGCCTTGCGGCCTTCCAGCTGCGCACCGGACAAATACGCCACATGCTCCTTCAGGGCCCGGACAGTCTCGGAATCGTCCAGGTCTTCCAGCGGGCCTCTGAACTGCGCCCACGCGGGGATACAGGCAAAAAGCGCCACCATGGCGCTAAAGAAAAACCGTTTCATCATTCGTTCACAAGGATCCAGCCGTCTTTGGGGCAGATGCCCGTTCCGCGCATGACTTTAAGGGTTTTGAGACTTTCGTTGAGATTGTTGGAAGGGCAGACGCCCACCGCCAGCAGGCCGTTCCGGAAGCTGATGATGGTGCCCGTATAGCCGGCCTCGTTGCAAGCCGTAAGCTTGCGCTCTGCATAGGAACGCCCACGGAAGGCGCCCACAATGATGTAGTATTTGCTTTCCAGTTTGGTGGTGAACAGACCGCCCATCTTGGACGGGTTCAGGATGGTGCCACGGGTTTGGGCAAGGGAATCCAGCAAGTAGGTTTCCAGGGCCGCCAAAGAGTCTGCCATCTGCTTTTCCACGCGCTGCAACGAGTCCAGCACGGCCTGGTGGCGGGCTTCCTCCCGGGCGATGCGCTCCTGACGGATTTGCTCCACCTGGGCCGATGTAGGCCGTCCTGCCAGGGTGCGGACAAAGTCACATCCCGTAGCCAAGAGCGGCAGCATGGCTACCATGAACCATATGAGGGCTTTTTTCATACGTAATCCTCCTTAATCTGCAAAAATACGCTTTTTTCCAAAATCAAGCCAAATAAAAATTGTATATTTGTACTAGAAAAACTCATGCATGAAAAAAACGGTCAAGTTGGAAGCCATCGACCCCATAGAAATTTATGGTGCTGGCAATCAAATCCTGAGCGAATTCTGCTCGTATTTCCCCCATCTTAAAGTAGTTGCCCGCGGCGACGAACTCATCCTGGAAGGCCAGGAAAGCGACATTGCAGAGTTCAACATCCGCTTTGCCCAGCTGGTGGAACGGCGCCATCACAAGATGAATCTCACCGTGTACGACGTAGAGGATATCTTCTCCGGCAACAGCACGGACCGCTTCCGCCTGGACGGCAACGCCATCATTGTGTATGGCACGGACGGCAAGCCCATCCGCGCCCGCGGAAAAACCCAGCAGGAGCTGGTGAAGGCCTATTTTAACCACGACCTCATCTTCGCGATTGGCCCCGCCGGAACCGGTAAAACCTACATGGCCATCGCCCTGGCCGTACGGGCGCTCAAAAACCGCGAAATCAAACGCATCATCCTCACCCGCCCCGCGGTAGAAGCCGGCGAGCGCCTGGGCTTCCTCCCCGGAGACCTCAAAGACAAACTGGACCCGTATCTGCAGCCCCTTTACGATGCCCTTTCCGACATGATTCCCGCCAAAAAACTGCAGGAATTCATGGGGGACGGCACCATCCAGATTGCCCCCCTCGCCTACATGCGCGGACGCACCCTGGACAAAGCCTGCGTCATTCTGGACGAGGCCCAGAACACCAACCTGGGGCAGCTGAAGATGTTCCTCACCCGCATGGGCACCAGCGCCAAATTCATCGTCACCGGAGATGCCACCCAGATAGACCTGCCCCGCCGGGAAGACAGCGGCCTGCTCACGGGCATCCGCCTCCTGGAAGGCATCAAGGGCATTGCCACCATCCGCTTCACCAACGAGGACATCGTCCGCCATCCGCTGGTCACCAAAATCGTCAAGGCCTTTGACGAAAAAAGCTTCGCCCACTCGGACGAAGCTTAACAATCGGCTTATTTTCTGACGATTACTGGGCGCCGTTCAGAACGGCTTCCCATTTCTCGTAGGCTTCCTTGTACTTGGGATCCACGCCACGGAGCTGGAAGTTCAGGCGCTTGAGGAAATCTGCGCAGGCGGCCTTTACGTCCGGATTGGTGGAAACGTTGTAGCACTGCTCGAAGGGAGTCAGGGCACCAATGTACACCTCCGTGAGTTTGGCGCTGAGTTCGTCGTACTTCTTGTAGTCGCGAACATCCAGGGCATTCATCTGGTCCACAATGTCCTCGCCTTTCTTGAGGGCGATGTTGGCCATGCCGTAGTAGGCCATATCGTACTTGGGATCAATAACCAGGGCTTTGTCATAGGCAGCCTGTGCAGCCTCGTAATCCTTCACGCCGGCCAGGATATTGCCTTCCACATAATACAGGGAAGCATTGTCCGGCATGGCTTTCTTGGCCTCGTCCAGCAGTTCCACAATCTTCTTGGGATCCTCGTTGGTGGTGAGGTACAGGTTGATAAGGCTGGTCAGGATGGAAGCGTTGTCCGGGAACTGGGTAAGACCGGTGGCCAGGTAGTTCTTGGCAGCCAGGGTATCGGCCTTGGCAAGGGAGCATTCGGAGAGGGCGGCATAGATGTTACCCTCCGAGGTGAAGCCACGCTCCAGGCACTTGTTGTAGTACTCCATGGCGCGGTCGTAGTTCTTGACGGCCAATGCGGTGAAGGCGCAGTTGTAAGCGGCGTCATCGTTGCGCACGGAGCAGGGAGCAACGGCAGACCAGTCTGCAGCGCCCTTGAACAGGTCGCTGGCCTTGGCCATATCGCCCAGCTGGTAGGCGGTGAAGGCGTCGTTATAGTAGCCATTCACCACTTCCTGCAGTTTGGGATCTACATCCTTGTCCTTGGCGCCCAGCTCGAAAGCCTTTACATAGGCGGCAGCGGCCTCGCCCAGGAGGTCTCCGGGAACGGAAGGATGGGTAACTTCTACAATGGCCAGCACGCCGGCCTCGTTGAAGTATACGTTCACATGGGAAAGTTCCTGCTTCTCAAAGTTGGCACCTTGAATGGTCACATTGGTAACAGAAGCGGGCTTCTCCTTGTTCATGAGCGCGAAGGTGGCTTTGTCGATACCCGTGCTCATGCTGGTGGTAGGATTGGTATACGCAGCCCAATAGGCCTTACCCAGGTTCATCCAGGTAGCGGGTTTGGCGCCTTTCTTGGCATCCTTGCTGGCCTCCAGAGCCTTATCAACACCCTTCTGCATGTCTGCATCGGGTTTTTGTGCATACGCCACTTGCAGCGAGCAAGCCAGCGCGAGGGCAAATAAGAGTTTTTTCATACTATAAATGGTTAATTAGTTATTCATTGTCCGGAGCATCCTTCGCAATATCCGTGCCTTCTGGTGCAGGGAGTTCTGTACCCTCTGCGGCCTGGCTTTCTTCTTCGTCGCTGTGGGCGACCACGGAAACGGCGGCGATGGCATCCTTCTCACGGATGTTGATGAGCCGTACGCCCTGCGTAGCACGTCCGGCCACGCGAATGGTGGAAACAGGCATCCGGATGGTCATGCCGCTGCGGCAGATAATCATGAGGTCGTCCTCGTCCGTGACGTTCTGGATGGTGACCAGGGCACCGGTCTTCTCCGTGATATTCAGGGTTCTGACACCCTTGGCACCACGGGAAGTCTGGCGGTAATCCTGCGGGTCTGAGCGCTTGCCATAGCCGTTTTCCGAGACGGCGAGCACCTGGCGCTTTTCGGCGTCTTCTGCCTGGGGATCCTGGCAGACAACACCCACCACATAGTCCCCTTCCGCAAGATTGATACCCCGCACACCGGTGGAGGTGCGGCCCATGGCGCGGGCCTCTGCCTCGTCGAAGCGGACGCAGCGGCCACCGTGGGCGGCAATCATGATGTTGCAGCGGCCGTTGGTAAGGAGGGCGGCCAGCAGTTCATCGTCCTCGCGGATGTTGATGGCGTTGACGCCATTGGTGCGCGGGCGGGAGTAGGCTTCCAGGGAAGTCTTCTTGACCACGCCGTTGCGGGTGAACATCATGATGTAGTTGTTGTTGATGAATTCCTCGTCCTTGAGCGTTTTCACGTTCAGGTATGCACGCACGCTGTCGTCCGGGTCTATCATGAGGATGTTCTGGATGGCACGGCCCTTGGAGGTGCGGTTGCCTTCCGGAATCTCGTATACCTTGAGCCAGTAGCACTTGCCCTTCCGGGTGAACAGCAGCATGGTGCTATGGGTGTTGGCAATGTAGATGTGCTCGATGAAGTCTTCGTCGCGCGTGGCGCTGCCTTTCATGCCCACGCCGCCGCGGTTCTGGGTGCGGAATTCCGTGAGGGCGGTACGCTTAATATAGCCCAGGTGGCTGATAGTAATCACCTGGTCTTCATCGGCATAGAAGTCCTCCGGGTTGAATTCGTCTTCCGAGAGGGTGATTTCCGTGCGGCGGGGATCTCCGTATCGGGCCTTGAGGTCCTGGGTTTCCGCCTTTACCACATTGAACTGTTCTTCCACGGAAGCGAGGATTTGGTTGCAGCGCTCGATGAACTTCATGAGGTCGTCGTATTCTGCCTGCAGTTTTTCGCGCTCCAAGCCAACCAGCTGACGCAGACGCATTTCCACAATGGCTGCGGCCTGGACGTCCGTGAACTGGTAGCGTTCTACCAGCATCTGGCGGGCTTCGTCGATGCTCTTGGCCTCATAGCGGATAATGTGGACAATCTCGTCGATGAGGTCCATGGCCTTGAGGAGGCCTTCCAGGATGTGGGCGCGCTTCTGGGCCTTGTCCAGTTCGAACTGGGTGCGGCGAACCACTACCTCGTGGCGGAAGTCCACAAACTCCTTGATAATCTCCTTGAGGCTCAGAGTGCGGGGACGTCCCTTCACGAGGGCCACGTTATTGAAGGAGAAGCTGCTCTGCAGGGGGCTGTACTTGAACAGCAAATTCAGGACTACGCCGGAGTTGGTGCCCTGCTTGAGGCGGATGATGACGCGGGTTTCACCGCGGGAACTTTCATCGTTGATGTAGGAGATGCCTTCTATCTTTTTTTCGTCGGCGAGTTGGGCAATCTTCTCAATCATTTCGCGCTTGTTCACCATGTACGGGATTTCGGTGACGACGATGGTCTCACGGCCCTTGTCGTCCACTTCGATCTCCGTCTTGGAACGCACCACAATGCGGCCGCGGCCGGTCTCGTAGGCTTCCTTGATGCCGGAGCGGCCCATCACCAGGCCTCCCGTAGGGAAATCCGGGCCCTTGATGTACTGCATGAGCCCGTCGGTGGTGATTTCCGGGTTGTCGATGTAGGCGCAGATGGCGTCGCAGCACTCTCCGAGGTTGTGGGGAGCCATGTTGGTAGCCATACCTACGGCAATACCGGAAGCTCCGTTCAGGAGCAAGAGCGGAGCCTTGGTGGGGAGTACGGTGGGTTCTTCCAGGGTGTCATCGAAGTTGAGCACCATGTCCACGGTGTTCTTGTCCATATCTCCGAGGACATCCTCTGCCATCTTCTGGAGCTTAGCCTCCGTGTAACGCATGGCAGCGGGAGAGTCACCGTCCACCGAGCCAAAGTTACCCTGGCCCTTCACCATGGGATAACGCTGGTTCCACTCCTGGCCCAGACGTACCATGGCGTCGTACACGCTGGAGTCTCCGTGCGGGTGGAACTTACCCATGACCTCACCCACGATACGGGCGCTCTTCTTGGT
>DEFO01000055.1 GCA_002350805.1 Prevotella sp. UBA2850 | reverse complement strand
TATCAGTATAAGTCAAATTGCAAACTAATAAATCCTGAATTAGACGTTCATTCTTCAGTTGATTAGATGTTCATCAGTTGGTCGGTCAGATGGTTGTCTGTCCTTCATGATGAAGCCATTCAATTCGATTGTATGACGGTGGAGTTTGACTATGGCTCCTTAGGGTGGAAATGGCTGTAGGCAAGGGCCGCTTTGGCCTTTCCAATGGCCTCTTCCAGTTGGGGTAGTTCGGCCTCGCGAATCTTTTTGACCGTTTTCAGCCGTTTTAAGAGCGTCTCACGCGTTTTCTCGCCTATTCCCTTGATATCGTCCAACTCACTGTGTAAAGCGTGCTTAGAGCGCTTGTCTCGATGGAAAGTAATGGCATAACGGTGCACTTCATCCTGTATGCGCGTGAGGATATGGAAGAGTTCTGAGTCGGTTTTCATGCCGATGATGCGCGGTGGAAAGCCGTAGAGCAGCTCGTTGGTGCGGTGGCGGTCGTCCTTGGCCAGTCCGGCAATGGGTATTTCCAGGTGCAGCTCGTCCTCAACCACCTCTCTGACCACCTCCATCTGTCCCTTGCCACCATCGGTGATGATGAGGTCGGGCAGGGGAGTGCCTTCCTCTATCATACGTGAATAGCGGCGGCGTACCACCTCTTGCATGGAGGCATAATCGTCGGGTCCTGTCACCGTTTTGATATTGTATTTCCGGTAGTCTTTTTTCGACGGTTTCATCGCCTTGAAAACCACACATCCTGCCACCGCATCGGTACCTGAGATGTTGCTGTTGTCGAAGCACTCTATCTGGTAGGGCAGCTTTTTCAGTTGCAGCGCGTTTTGCAGTTCCTTCATGAGACGTGTCTGCTTCTGTTCCGGGTTCAGTTTCTCGGCTTGTTTCAGACGGTCAACCTTGTATTGTTTTCCGTTCATGATCGATAGGTCGAGCAGTGTTTTCTTGTCGCCGCGCTGCGGGATGGTGAAGGTCACACCGTCCAGTTGCATGCCCGGTTCGAAGGGTACGATGATCTCTTTGGAGTTGCTCTGGTAGCGTTCGCGCATCTCGATGATGCCCAGTTGCAGCAGTTCTTCTTCCGTCTCATTCAGGCGTTTTTTATACTCGAAGGTAAAGCTCTGGTTGATGCTGCCGTTCGACACGTGAATGTAGTTGATGTAGGCTGTTTTATCGTCGTTGGTAATCGATACCACATCTACGTTGTTGATGGTGTGGCTCACTACCTCGCTCTTGCTCACAAAAGCGTCAATCAGCAGGTATTTTCGCTTGATTTCCTCGGCCTCTTCAAAGCGTAATTCCTCAGCCAGTTGCATCATCTGTTCCCGCATGTCGCGCAGCACCTGTCGGGTGTTACCTTTCAGTATCTCCCGGGCCTGTTGGATGTTGTGTAGATAGTCTTCTTTCGACTGTTTTCCGGTGCAGGGAGCGCCACAATTCTTGATATGGTATTCCAGGCAAACCTGGTATTTGTGCTGTTTGATTCCCTCGTCGGTGATGGGGAAGCGGCAGGTGCGCGGCCGGTATAGTTTGTTGATGAGCTCTAGCACGGTGTACATGCTGCTGATATGCGAGTACGGACCGTAATAGGTGCCCCATTTTTTGTTGATGGTGCGGGTCTTGAAAATACGTGGAAAAGGCTCGTTTGTCACGCAGATGCTGGGGTAGGTCTTGCCATCTTTCAGCAGTACGTTGTAGCGTGGATTATACTTTTTGATGAGCGCATTTTCCAGCAGTAGAGCATCCTCTTCGGTGTTGACCACCGTGTAGGTGATATCATGTATTTTGCTGACCAGTACCTTCGTCTTATACCGGTCTACCTCAGTATGAAAATAAGAAGAACAGCGGCTCTTCAGTTTCTTGGCTTTTCCCACATAGATAATGGTTCCATGCTCATCGTAATACTGATAGCTGCCTGGTTTCTCAGGCATGTTCAGTACGATGTTCTTCAACCGTTCCAGCCTTTTCTCGTTTTCTTCTTTTGTCATACTGTTATATTGCTTGTTTAGAGAGGTTTTTAAGGAAATTGTTTCACGTGAAACATAGGGTGGGGGAGTCGGAGTGTTCTGAGAATTCTGAGTATTCTGAAAATTCCGAAAATTCTGAATTCTCCGATTATTCCGAATCTTCCGAAAACTCAGAATCCTCCGAAAACCTCAATTCCTCTTTATACTGTCATCAGTGTGGTCAGTTCGATACCCTCAAAGACATCGCGGCCGTGGAGGCCTTCGTCGGTGATCTCAATGATGAAGTTCATATACACCTTCTTGGGGTGGAAGTGCTGCACCAGTTTGTAGGTGGCCATGGCGGTGCCGCCTGTAGCCAACAGGTCGTCGTGAATCAATACCACGTCATTTTCATTGATGGAATCGATGTGCATCTCTACGGTGTCAACACCATATTCCTTCGAGAACGACTCTTTGATGACGGTTGCGGGCAACTTACCCGGTTTGCGGGCCAGTACTACACCGCATCCCAGACGACCGGCCAGTGCTGACGCCATGACAAAGCCGCGGCTCTCAATACCTACAATTTTGGTAATGCCCTTGTCTTTGTAAAGTTCGTACATTTCATCGAGCATAATCTTCATGCACTCGCCACTCTTGTAGAGTGTCGTCACATCGCGGAAATTGATGCCTTTCTTCGGAAAATCCGGAATGCACCGTAAATTGTCAATCAATACTTGGTTGTTCATTTTCAGAGAGTTATTAGTTATTAAATGTGTTCTTTGTTTCACGTGAAACATTATCGTCCCATCATCACCAGCATCACATTGATGTCACTGGGTGAGACTCCGGGTATGCGGCTGGCCTGGGCCAATGTCTCTGGTTCGATGGCGCGCAGTTTCTGTCGTGCCTCTGTCGAGAGCGACTGCATATTCTCGTAGTCGAAGTGTCCTTTGATGCGGATGTTCTCCAGACGGTGCATCTTTTCGGCCACCATGCGCTCGCGCTCAATATATCCTTTATATTTCATTTTTATCTCAGCCGCCTCGGCAATTTCCTCCTTTCTGTCGGTTGAGCGGTCGAGCTCAGCCTTGAGTGCCGGAACGAGCTCCGATAAATTGGTAAAATTAATCTGGGGTCGTCCCATCAAATCGGCGATTTTCGTGCTGCCGTGGAGTGGGGTAGTGCCCAGTTGCTCGAGTGCGCTGTTGATTTCTTTCGGTTTTACCGATGTCTCGTTGCAGAATCTTTCGATTTCTTCGATGCGCTGTTTCTTTGCCATCCAGTGGTCGTAACGGTTGCGGCGTGCCAGCCCCAGCTGATAGGCCCGTTCGGTGAGGCGAGCATCGGCATCGTCCTGTCGGAGCAAGATGCGGTATTCGGCCCGTGAGGTGAACATACGATAGGGCTCGTCGACACCCTTTGTGACAAGGTCGTCGATGAGCACACCGATGTAGGCTTCGTCGCGGGCGAGGGTGAAGGTTGTGGTAGCTCCCGATGCCTTCAGGGCGGCATTGATGCCGGAGACGGTGCCCTGTCCGCCCGCTTCCTCGTAGCCTGTGGTACCGTTTACTTGTCCGGCCATGAAGAGGTTTCGGATGACTTTCGACTCGAGGGTGTGGGTAAGTTGGGTGGGATCGAAGAAGTCGTATTCGATGGCATAGCCGGGGCGGTATACCTTGACGTCTTTCAGCGCTGGTATCTGGCGTAGGGCAGCCAGCTGAATCTCCATGGGCAGAGATGACGAGAAGCCGTTGAGGTACATCTCATTGGTGTCCTCGCCCTCAGGTTCGAGGAACAGCAGGTGCTGGTTGCGGTCGGGAAAGGTGACCAGTTTGGTTTCTATCGACGGACAGTAGCGCGGTCCGATTGACTGTATCTGTCCGTTGTAGAGCGGCGAGTCGGGCAGTCCTGAGCGCAAGATGTTGTGCACAGCCTCGTTGGTGTAGCATTCCCAGCAAGGCAACTGGCGCAATGTGCGCGGTGTGCCCATGTAAGAGAACTGATAATATCCGTTTTCACCGGGCTGTTCGTTGAGCAGGTCGAAGTTCACCGAGCGTTTGTCGATGCGCACGGGAGTGCCTGTCTTCATGCGTGCCGAGCGGATGCCGTGGCGCGTGATGCTCTCGGTGAAATGGGCGACGGCAGGTTCTGCGATGCGCCCTCCAGGCACCATCTTGCGTCCGATGTGCATCAGTCCGTTGAGGAAGGTGCCGGCGGTGACCACCACGCACTTCGCCCGGATCTCAGCGCCCCAGATGGTTGTAACGCCCACGGCCTCGCCCTGTTCGACGATGAGCTCGTCGGCCTGGTCCTGCCAGACGTCCAAATGGTCGGTTTCATCGAGCACACGGCGCCATTCCCAGATGAATTTTCCACGGTCGCACTGTGCACGCGGGCTCCACATGGCCGGTCCTTTGCCTCGGTTGAGCATGCGGAACTGGATGGCGGTGGCATCGGTAACGAGCCCCATCTGTCCGCCCAGGGCATCTATCTCGCGCACAATCTGTCCTTTGGCAATGCCGCCAATGGCCGGATTGCACGACATCTGGGCAATCTTGTTCATGTCCATGGTCACCAGACAGGTGCTGGCCCCCATGTTAGCCGAGGCCGTAGCCGCCTCGCATCCGGCGTGTCCACCGCCAATCACTATTACATCGTAGTGCAGTGTCATTCGTTGTGGGTTATCTTCTCAGTGCGAGGTTGTAGTTATCGTAATTCTTGTTGCCGGTGATATCCTCCACCACCCGTATGAACGGCGGGAACTTCACCGACTCGTGGGCTGCCACTCCTTTGGTCTCGAGCACCACCAGACCGGCCGGCACCTCGTAGGTGTCGAGCTCGAAATACTGTCCTTTCCAGATGAAGCTCTTGCGCTTTTTGACGATGGTCTGGCGATACGGGTCGGCCTGTTGAAGCAGCGACTCGTAGAGGCTGTTGCTGACCTGACGCTCGGTGACGATCTCCTCTTTTCCTGAGATTTTCTTCTTCGTGGTATGCGTGATGACCAACTTTCCCTGCCAGTTGCGGCGGCGCAGCCTGACCTGGCATCCTGGGTCGGCCACGAGGTAGGTCTGTGTGATGTCGCTCTCAATGCTGTCGGGCATCTCGCCGGTCACCTCTACTATATATTTACGCTCCTCGATGATGGGCTGGGGCAGTCCCAGCACATTGGTGATCTCTTTCAGCACACGTTTGATTTTCGCATCGAAGTCATCGTGGTTGTTGATGACGCGCAGGTGCGAGTGTCCCGTCCATGCCTCGATTACCTTTTTGTCGAGCAGTCGTGCTATCTTCAGGCCCTCCTCGCTGGCAGGCTCGTTGCGGCTGGCGTTGTTGCTGGTGGTATAGTACTGTTCTGCCCCGTCGGCGGCGCTCACCAGGTGGAGCACGGCATCGTAGCGGTTGTCGCGCAGCTCCTGGGTGCTGGTGCCCAGTTCGCTGGTGATTCTCTCCCACATCTCGGGCTTCATATACGCCGAGATATCCATGGCTCCTCGGTCGCACACGATGACGGCCGGCTCGGTGCAGGCCTGAGCCATGCGCATGAATCGGTCCTCGAGCGCCAGTTGAATCTCCAGCGTGGCCTTCTCGCCCTCGTAGAAGAGCTCTTTGTTGTCGGTCAGATAGTTCATGCCGGCCTGTGTGAACATGGTGGGAACCTCAGGAATGGTGAACACTTTGTAGCCAAGGCCCGAGAAGTGGTCGATGACCTTCACCAGAGCAGTGGTTTTTCCGGCACAGGGTCCGCCGGTCAAAACAATACGTTTAATATCTTTCATTGTTCAGATATTGATATTTATTTGTAAAGACTAAGTATGCGAAAACAAATGTCATTCATTGCCCGCAGGCAGCCTGCATACCGCAGAGAGCCCTTCATGAGGGGCAGAAATCAGCATATCTTCTGCAAAGATATTTATTTTTTTTCGAAAAATGCTTTGATTTATCGCCAAATTATAGTATTTTTGCAGTCTCAAAGGGTCTGAAAATACCTATAATAAGGTATTCTCTGACTGTGAGAGAAAGAATGACGATGCTATGATGACGGAAGAAAAGGCAAGAATCTAACAGTTAAACATCTAATAATCAAATATTTATCATTAAAATCAATCATTTATGTGGTTAATCAATTCATCTATTGGTAGGAAAGTAGTGATGTCCGTAACGGGTATTGCGCTTATCCTTTTCCTGACGTTCCACTGCTGCATGAACGTCGCTGCCTTCTTCTCTGGAGAGGCTTACAACATGATTTGTGAATTGCTTGGCGCCAACTGGTATGCCGTTGTGGCAACCATCGGTCTGGCAGCCTTGGCAGTGATTCACATTGTCTATGCTTTCATCCTGACAGCTCAGAACCGCCGTGCCCGTGGCAGCGAGCGCTATGCTGTGACGGACAAGCCCGAGAAGGTGGAGTGGGCCAGCCAGAACATGCTCGTGCTGGGCATCATCATTCTGCTGGGTCTGCTGCTGCACCTCTTCAACTTCTGGTACGACATGATGTTTGCCGAGTTGTTCCCCTCTATCCATTTCGACCCGGCTCCCGCCGATGGTTTCGGAAAGATTCAGTCGACCTTCTCGAATCCCGTCTATGTGGTGCTCTACATCATCTGGCTCGTGGCCATCTGGTTCCACCTGTCGCACGGTTTCTGGAGTGCTATGCACACCCTGGGCTGGAACGGTAAGACCTGGTTCTGCCGTTGGAAGGTGATCGGCCTTGTCTACACAACCCTGCTCATGCTCTGCTTCCTCGTTGTGGTATTGGCATTTGCCTTCGGTTGCGCACCCAGCCTCTGCTGATAGTTTATGCATTATGAATTAATGAATTAAGCATTTAATAAGATTATGGCAAAAGTTATAGATTCAAAGATTCCCGCAGGTCCAGTACCTGAGAAATGGAAGGAATATAAGGCTCATCAGCGACTTGTTAATCCGAAGAACAAGCTGAAGCTCGACATCATCGTCGTTGGTACAGGTCTGGCCGGTGCCAGTGCTGCCGCCTCTCTGGGTGAGATGGGTTTCAACGTGATCAACCTCTGCATCCAGGACTCTCCGCGCCGCGCTCACTCTATCGCCGCTCAGGGTGGTATCAACGCCGCCAAGTGCTACCAGAACGATGGTGACTCTGTCTATCGTCTGTTCTACGACACCGTGAAGGGTGGTGACTATCGTGCCCGTGAGGCCAACGTGTATCGTCTGGCTGAGGTGTCTAACAATATCATCGACCAGTGCGTGGCTCAGGGTGTTCCCTTCGCCCGTGAGTATGGCGGCATGCTGGCCAACCGTTCGTTCGGTGGTGCCCAGGTGAGCCGTACGTTCTACGCCAAGGGTCAGACCGGTCAGCAGCTGCTGCTCGGTGCCTACTCTTCGCTGATGTGCCAGGTGAATGCCGGCAAGGTGAAACTCTACACCCGCTACGAGATGGAGGATGTGGTGATTGTCAACGGCCGTGCCCGCGGTATCATCGCCAAGAACCTCGTCACCGGTAAGCTGGAGCGCTTCTCTGCCAATGCTGTGGTTATCGCTACGGGTGGTTATGGTAACACCTATTTCCTCTCTACCAACGCTAT
>DEFO01000048.1:37917-58985 GCA_002350805.1 Prevotella sp. UBA2850 | reverse complement strand
AACGGCGGCTTCGGCATGGTCATCGATGGCAGCGACGACAGCGACCGTCACATCCGCGAGATGCTCTTCTGGGATGTCAACAACGGCATCGCACGCCGTTCGTGGGCCCGCAACAACGGCTCTATGGATGCCATCCGCCGCGAGATGGAGCGCACCCCAGGCCTGCAGGTCACCCTCCCCAACCTGGTAGACGACGAAATTATCAACCAATTCTAAAGAACCACTAGGATTCATAGGCCTAGGATATCCTAGGTTTTCCTAGGCCTTCCTAGGTATTCCTAGAGAATCCTCGAAAAAAAATAAAAAAAATGACCCACTACATATCAGCCGAACACCTCACCATCGAGAAAATAGGTGAGATTATCTACAGCCAAGCCAAACTAGAGCTCAGCGAGGATGCCAAGCAGCGCATCCGCCGCTGCCGCAGTTACCTCGACAAGAAAATCAGCAGCAATGGCGAGCCTATCTACGGCGTCACCACCGGCTTCGGATCGCTCTGCAACGTCAGCATTGGCAAAGACCAGCTCTCGCGACTGCAGGTCAACCTCATCAAGAGCCATGCCTGCGGCACCGGCGAACGGGTGCCCAACGACATCGTAAAAATCATGATGCTCCTCAAGATCCAGTCGCTCAGCTATGGTTTCTCGGGTGCCAAGATGGACACAGTCATGCGCCTCATCCAGTTCTTCAACAATGATATCTATCCCGTCGTCTACAAACAGGGCTCGCTCGGCGCATCGGGCGACCTCGTGCCGCTAGCCCATCTCTGCCTCCCCCTGCTTGGACTCGGCGAAGTTGAGTATCAGGGAAAAATCATGTCTGGCGAGGAGATTCTCCACAAAAAACGCTGGAAGCCCATCGAACTGGCTTCGAAAGAAGGACTGGCCCTGCTCAACGGCACCCAGAACATGAGTGCCTTTGCTGTGTGGTCGCTTCTCCAGGCCAAGCGTCTCAGCGACTGGGCCGACAAGATTGCCGCCATGTCACTCGACGCCTTCGACGGACGCATCGAGCCGTTCACCCATGCCGTGCATGCCGTGCGTCCGCACCTCGGACAGATAGAGACCGCCCGCCGCATGCGCGAGTTGCTTGAGGGTAGCCAGCTCATCAACAACATCAAGGCACATGTCCAAGACCCGTACTCCTTCCGGTGCGTGCCACAGGTACACGGAGCCGTCAAAGACACCATCCGCTATGTCCGCTCCGTCATAGACATCGAAATCAACTCGGCCACCGACAACCCCACCGTCTGCCCTGACGACGACCTTATCATCTCGGCCGGCAACTTCCACGGCGAGCCCATCGCACTGCCCATCGACTTCCTCTCCATCGCCATGAGCGAACTCGCCGACATCTCCGAGCGACGCATCTACCGACTGGTGTCCGGCACTCGCGGACTGCCCAGCTTCCTGGTTGCCAACCCGGGCGTCAACAGCGGATTCATGATCACACAATACACCGCTGCCTCCGTCGTCTCACTCAACAAGAGTCTCGCCATGCCGTCGTCCGTCGACTCCATCCCCTCATGCCAGGACCAGGAAGACCTCGTCTCCATGGGCGCCAATGCCGCCATCAAGCTCTATAAGGTCATCCTTAACACCGAGCGCGTCCTCGCCATCGAACTGTTCAATGCCGCCCAGGCCCTCGACTTCCGCCTGCCGCTGAAGTCGTCGCCCGCCATCGTACAACTCCACGACGACTACCGCAAGGTCGTTCCCTTCATCCTCAACGACGAGCTCATGTATCCGCACATCGAGCATTCCATCCAGTTCCTGCGCACACACAACCCGCTATGAACCGTCTGCTCATCACCAACATAGGCACCCTTGCAGGTATCGACCAGGGCTTGCCCTGCCTGCAAGGGCCCCAGATGGCTCGTCTCGAGGTTCTTCCCGACGCCTGGCTCCTCATTGCCGATGAGAAGATAAGCGCCTGGGGCTCCCTCGCCGACGGCACACCCGACCTCGAGCCAGGCACTGAGGTCTACGATGCCCAGGGAGGCACCGTCCTGCCATCCTTCTGCGACTCCCACACCCACATTGTCTATGCGGGCAGCCGCGAGGGTGAGTTCGTCGACAAGATACAAGGCCTCAGCTACGCCGAGATTGCCCGCCGCGGAGGAGGCATCCTCAACTCCGCCGACCGCCTCCACCACATGAGCGAGGACGAACTCTACCAACAGGCCATGCAACGCATCCGCGAGATTATCCGCAAGGGCACCGGCGCCGTCGAGATCAAAAGCGGCTACGGACTCAACACCGACGACGAGCTCAAGATGCTGCGCGTCATACGCCGCATCCGCCAAACCGCTCCTCTCTGTGTCAGGAGCACCTTCCTCGGCGCCCATGCCGTCGGACGCGCCTACCAGGGACGACAGGCCGACTATGTCGACCTCATCATCCACGAGATGATCCCCGAGGTGGCCCGCCAACAGCTTGCCGACTTCATCGATGTGTTCTGCGACGATGGATTCTTCACTCCTCAGGAGACAGCACGCATCCTCGCTGCCGGCGCCAAATACGGACTGCGCGGCAAGATTCACGGACAAGAGCTCGCCGACTCCGGAGGCGTCGAGGTTGCCACCCACTATCAGGCCCTCAGCGTCGACCACCTCGAGAGCATGACCGACCGCGACATCCAGTTGCTCGTCAGCAATGGCGAACACGCTGCTGCCAACGGCTACCATCGCACCATCCCCACGGCCCTGCCCGGCACCTCGTTCTTCCTCAACATGCCCTTCGCACCGGCTCGTAAGATCATCAGCGCCGGACTCCCCCTCGCCATTGCCAGCGACTACAATCCTGGCTCCACACCCTCTGGCGACATGAAGTTCGTCGTCTCACTGGCATGCATCAAGATGCGACTCCTCCCCGCCGAGGCCATCAACGCCGCCACCATCAACACAGCCGCCGCCATGGGCATTAGCCGTGACTACGGTTCCATTGCTCAGGGAAAGGTCGCCAACCTCATCATCACCGACCCCATCCCCTCCATCGACTTCCTGCCCTATGCCTATACATCGCCCGTCATCCGGCAGGTGATATTGAAAGGACAGCTCATCGACAGGGAATAGAAAACATAGGTCTGAAGGTTAGCCTTCAGACCTTTTTCAGCCTTCAATCACTGCCAATCCATCCCGTTCTGCCTCCATTTCTATTAGCTGAGGTACACTCTAATTATCCATTTTCAATTATCAATTATCAATTTTCAATTATCCCCTTATCCCCCCTTCCAGCTCACCCGAGTGGAGAGAGATGGGCAGACGGACTGACAGAATATCTTTAAATATAAAAAACTGCGGGCCGATTCAGCAGCATTGCTGGTTTCCGTGGAACATAAAAAAACAGTTGCCATGTTTTCTCAAACACAGCAACTGTTGTTAATGATGTTATTTACTTATGGACTTCTTTCTCGTTTACTCTACCACCACGGGCTTGTACTTAGGTACGAGGGTCTTCATGATAATCCAGCCGATGAGATAGGCCACGGCACAGAAACAGAAGACAATCATATAGGCGGCAGGCTTGCCCTCATAACCCATGAACTGGAAGGCTGCACCCTGACCCTCGGCGTAGGTGAAGAGGTTACCCGAAATTTTGTTGATGAGCATCGAGCCCAGACCTCCTGCCATGGCACCAATACCGGTGATGGTGGCAATGGTCGACTTGGGGAACATATCACCAACGGTAGAGAAGATATTGGCACTCCATGCCTGATGGCCTGCTCCGGCCAGACCGATGATGATGGCGGGCCACCATGCGGGGTCGATGGGCGAGTTCTGCCACATAGCCAGCGGCTGGGCGAACAGCGCGAAGAGGGGGAAGAAGGCGAAGATGAGCATGGCGAGCATGCGGCCTGCATAGGGGTTCATGCCCCGGCGCTCTACGAACAGCTTGGGCAGATAACCGCCGAAGATGCTGAGCACGGTAACGATGAAATAGAGGGTGAAGATGAGCAGCTGGCCCATGCCTGAGCTTGACTTATAGCCGAACTGATCGGAGAAGTAAGCAGGTGCCCAGAACAGATAGAACCACCATACGCCATCGGTCATGAACTTACCGACGATGAACGACCAGGTCTGCTTGAAGGTGAAGCACTTGGCAAAGCTGATAGCAGGACCCTCGTCGTTGGCATCCTTGGGATCTTCGTCGGTCTCAGCATCCTGGTTGATGTAGGTGAGCTCAGCTGCATTGACGTGCTTGCTCTTGTTGGGCTTATCGTAGATGAACACCCAGAGGGCCATCCAGATGAAGCCCAGTCCACCGATGATGATGAACGCCATCTCCCAGCCGAAAGCCTCGGCAAGGGGCGGAATGCTAATAGGAGCGGCCAGGGCACCTACCGATGCACCGGCATTGAAGATAGAAGTGGCGAAGGCACGGTCTTTCTTGGGGAAGTACTCGGCCGTCACCTTGATAGCTGCGGGGAAGTTTCCGCTCTCACCAAGAGCCAGGACGGCACGGCAGAAGAGGAACAGATAGACGCTGACGGTGGCGATGCTGAGGGCGGTCATCGAACCAGCCTCAACGGCACGGAGGGCAGCGATAGAGGGAACACCCTCGATCTTCATGGTCACCCAGCCACAGGCAGCATGCATACAGGCACCCAGCGACCACACGAAGATGGCCCAGAGATAACCTTTCTTAGTGCCCATCCAGTCGATGAACTTACCTGCGAAGAGGCAGAACACGGCATAGAGGATAGAGAAAACGGAGGTGATGGTACCGTAGTCGGCATCGGTCCAGTGGAACTCGGGTGCAATAAAGTCTTTCCATGTGAGCGAAAGCACCTGGCGGTCCATGTAGTTAACAGTTGTCGCAAAAAACAACATAGAACAGATAACCCAACGATAATTGGTCATCTTTGAAGTTTGTACAGAACTCATTGTTATTGTTAGATTTGTTTAAGATTCAGTTGAAGTGAGCGCAAAGATACAAAAAAGTTAGGAATTAGACGTAGAAGTAGGGATATTTTTTACGAAATCGTTTACTTTTTTATGATAAAGCGTTCTCCGGGAAACAGTGAGTCCCGAAGAACGCAGTGTGCTGTCAACTAGAGAAATAGACGCGCTTGACGCGGGTAGAGACACCAGTGAGCACCTCGTAGGGGATGGTCTCGAGCACATCGCTGAGCACGGTGACGGGCAGATGCTCGCCAAAAATCTCCACCTGGTCGCCCTCGTGGCAGTCAATGCCGGTGACATCGATCATGGCCACATCCATACAGATATTGCCAACGTAGGGGGCCTTCTGCCCGTTGACCAGACAATAGCAGTTGCCTCGCCCGAGACGGCGGTTCAGTCCGTCGGCATAGCCAATGGGAATGGCGGCAATCAGGCTGTCGCGCTGCAGGTGTCCCTTGCGGCTGTAGCCCACGGTCTCTTCCTTCGGCACATGGCGCAGCTGCAGGATGGTGGTCTTGAGGGTGCTGACCGTATGCAGGATGCGGTTGTCGCGCGGGTCGATGCCATAGAGGCCCAGTCCCAGACGACACATATCGAGCTGGCGCTCAGGAAAATGCTCGATGCCGGCCGAGTTGTCGATATGGCGGATGATGTGATGACTGAAGGCCGACTGCAACAGACTGCTTCCTTTGAGAAACAGCTCGTACTGACGGAGGGAGAAACGGTCGAAATCGTCGCTGTCGCTACCCACGAAATGTGAGAACACCGAGCGCGGGATGATGGCCTGCTGGTGTTTCAGGCGGTTGATGAGCTCGGGGATGTCGGAATGGACGGCAGGGTCGTTCAGGTCAATCTGGTCGGGCGACTCTGAGAGGTCGGCCACCTTGAAACCGAGACGGTGCATGCCGGTGTCGAGCTTGATGTGGACGGGCCATCCGGTGATACCCTCCTTGCGGGCTGCCTTGACCAGGGCGTCGAGCAGACGGAAGGAGTAGACTTCGGGCTCCAGGTCGTAATCGAACATGGTCTTGAAGGCGGTCACCTCAGGATTCATAATCATGATGTTGCTGGTGATGCCAGCCTTGCGCAGGGTGACGCCCTCGTCGGCCACGGCCACGGCCAGATAGTCGACCCGATGTTCCTGCAAGGTCTTCGCAATCTCCACGGCTCCAGCTCCATAGCCGTCGGCCTTGATCATGCACACCAGCTTGGTCTCGGGCCGCAGGAAGGAACGATAGTAGTTCAGGTTCTCAACCATCGCATTGAGGTTGACCTCGAGAATGGTCTCGTGGACTTTCTCCTCCAGCAGCTCTGCCAGCTGGTCGAAACCGAAACGGCGCGAGCCTTTCAGGAGAATCAGTTCGCTATGCAGCTGACGGAACACATCGCTGTCGATGAACTGCTGTGTGCTGTCGAAGAAATACTTCTCGGGCACCTGTATGAGATGCTGCTGCGACGATATCTCGCGCCCGATGCCAATCAGTTTGCCCACTCCCTGCTGGGCAACCAGTTGCGCCACCTGCCCATAGAGCACGGCAGGCTGTTCGCCACTCTGGTCGATGTCGCTGAGGATGAGCGTATGGGCAGAGGGATGACGGTTGGTCAGCGATGCCTCTTTGCCCGGGTTTTCCTCGCGACGGTTCATGAAATCGAGGGCAATGGCGAGTGAGTTGATATCGCTGTTGTAAGAGTCGTTGATGAGGATGCAGTCGTGCTGTCCCTGCTTGACCTCTAAGCGCATGGCCACCGGCTCGAGATGGCGCATACGAGCAGCTATCTGGTCGGGAGTAAGACCCAGATGGAGCGCAACGACCAGGGTGGTGATGGAGTTGTCGACCGAAGCTTCGTCGATGAACGGTATCTCATAGCCATGCTGCTCACCCTTATATATATAAGTAATGTGGCAGCAGGCCCCAGCCACCTCGCACTTCGACACGAAGACAGGCGCTTCCTCGTTATAGCGCGACCAGTTGAGACGGCATCCCTGGTACTGCGAGCGACGGATACAACGGCTCACGATATCGTCGTCGGAACAATAGACAATAGCCTCGGTGTCGTGGAAGAGCTGTAGCTTCTCCATGCATTTCTCCTCCATGGAGCGGAAATTCTCCTGATGTGCCGTACCGAGTGAGGTGAGAACGCCTATGGTGGGTTGGATGATGTCATGCAGGGCCAGCATCTCGCCCGGCTGACTGATGCCTGCCTCGAAAATACCTATCTGTGTCTGCTCGTTCAGCAGCCACACCGACAAGGGCACACCAATCTGCGAATTGAAGCTGCGCGGCGAACGGGTGACCCGCAGATATTGGGTAGCAGAAGACGACTGTTCAGTACTAGGTACTTGTTGCTGGTCGGTCTCTGACCAACACCCCACGCCCGACAACGTCTGGTAGAGCCACTCTTTGACCATGGTCTTACCGTTGGAGCCAGTGATGCCCACGATGGGAATGTTGAATTCGTCGCGATGGCGCTCAGCCAGCCGTTGCAGTGCGGCCTGTGTGTTAACGACCTTCAGAAAATTACCCTCGGGATAATGCTCCTGAAACAGATCGGGGACCACCTCAACGACGAAGTTGCGCACTCCACGCCGATAGAGGTCGTCGATGTAGCGATGGCCGTCATTGCGCTTGGTATGCAGCGCAAAGAACAGGGTTTCTTCGGGGAAGCAGAGCGAGCGGCTGTCGGTAAGGAGCCAACGGATGTAGGACTCGTGGCTGCCGAAGCGACGCGCTCCGATGAGGGTGGTTATTTTTTCGATGGTGTATGTCATAACGCGTATTTATAGAGTTATTGTAGTTTCTATTTGAGCCCGACTTGCCAGTTTTGACTAGTAGGACCAGTACTCAGATGCTAATATGTGGATATTTCTTCCGAAAGGCTGCCAACCGCTCCTCCGTCTGCTTGCGGAAACGAAGGTATTCCTCAGAATCGGGATGGAAAGGCTGGTGATGCAGCGCCTGCCGAATGGGCTGCCACTCAGCGAGGAACTGGCGGGCCTCATCGCTGAGCAGATGAGCAGTCATCTGCTGCCAGATATACTCTACGGTCTGGTCGCTGGGATGAAGCATGTCGGCACCATAGAACCGGTAATCGCGCAGCTCATCGTTCACAATCTCGTAGGCCGGGAAGTAATAAAGGGACGAAAGACTTCGTGTTGATGCATCGGCCGACATGGAACGAGTGATGAGCTCGTCGATGGCCAGTAGCAGGGTGGCCTTCGACAGCTGACTGCCATGAAAACCGTATTTGGCATAACGGATAGGGCTGACCGTCAGGATGATGCGCACATCAGGGTTGACCTGCCGTAGCAAAGCGGCACCCTCTCGCAAGGCATCTGCACACTGGGCGATGGTCAGCTGTTCTTCCTGGAACAGACGATGGGGCCGTTTCTCACAATTATCCACAATCTCGCCCGTCTCCCTCAGTCGGTAGACATGGTTGGTACCAAGCGTCAGGAACACGAAATCGGGAGAGAACGACGAAGAGCCATCATACAGCCGCCGCAGCGTATGAAGGATGCTGACGGGGTTGTACATCACGCCGAAGGGATTGACCACCGTCTGGAACTGATTGTCGACAAAGCGTTGTCCTATGTTCGTGGCAAAGCAGCTGCCGACAAACAGCAATCGGCTGTCGGGACTGATCCGCCATTCAGGCTGTTCGATGGTGACCTCCGTGCGAAACTTCATGGTGCCGTTGCTCCTTATTTCTTGCTATACCAGTCTTTCAGTACATAGAAGGCTTTTTTCTTCTGCCCCTTGTCACTGAACAGGCCCTTCATATTATAATAGTCTTGTATGCCATTGAGCACCCGGCGGGGCGAACGGAAATCCTTCAGAATCCACGGTGTGGTACCAGCCAGGCCGTCAATCTTGTCGAGCATGGCAGTATTCTCACGATACAGATTCTCCTGGAACTCCTCTGTCCAACGCTGGTTCTTGGCACCATGGTAACCGTATTTGGCTCCACCGCCAAACTCGCTGACGATGACGGGCTTGTTGTAAGGGATGTCCCATTGCATCTTCGAGGCATCGTTGACATCGCGATACCAGCCAATATACTGATTGAAACTGACCACATCGACATACTCGTGCATATTATCCTGCAGCCGGTTTTGGAAATTAGAGGCCGAAGTGACCTCCATGGCCATACTCACCAGACGGCTGTCGTCGAGTTGCTTGGCCAACTTTGCCAGTTCGCCCAGGAAGGCGTCGCGCTCGGGAGAATGAGGAGTCTCATTGGCGATGCTCCAAATGATGATATTGGCACGGTTCTGGTCGCGGGCAATCATGTCGGTGAGCTGCCGGCGCGCATTCTCAAGTGTAGCTGCATTCTTCCAGTCGATGGTCCAGTAGACCGGTATTTCCGACCACACCAACATACCCATGCGCTCGGCCTCACGCACGGCATACTCATTGTGAGGATAATGAGCCAGCCGCACAAAGTTACAACCAATCTCCTTGGCCCACGACAACAGGGTGTGGGCGTCCTCAGTACAGTTGGCACGGCCGCCGCCGTTGGGTTTCTCCTCATGAATGCTAATGCCCTTGAGGAAGATCGGCTCGCCGTTCAGCAGCAGTTGTTTGCCCTTGGTCTCGATGAAGCGGAAGCCAATCTGGTCGGCAAGAGTCGTCTCGTCCATCTGGATTTCCACATCGTAGAGTTTCGGGTTCTGAGGTGTCCAGAGCTGTGGCTTGGCCTTCATAAAGCAGGTGGCTGTTCCCTCTGCATCGGTGACGACGGTTTTCTTGATTCTCAGTTCGGGAATATTCAACACCACTTTCCGTCCTGCTTCCTTCTTGTTCAACTTCACGGTGAACCCCAAGCGGCGTCCCTCAAGGCTCAGCAGTTTGAGGGTGTAGTTCTCGATGTAAGTCGGCTCAAGGCTGACCAGCAGCACATCGCGGGTGATGCCGCCATAGTTCCACCAGTCGAAAATCTGTGTGGGGACGGCAGAGGCATGACGCTTGTTGTCTACTTTGACTATGACCACATTCTCGCCCTCGTGCAACTGTTCGGTGACATCGAAGTTGAACGGTGTGAACCCGCCCACATGATGGCCCACATGATGCCCGTTCACATAGACATGAGCATCGTAGTTGACAGCCCCGAAATACAACAGTGCCCGGCATCCGTCTTGTGGCCGGTACTCGAAACTACGCTTCAGCCATACCGTACCCTCATAGAAAAAGAGCCGCTCGTCCTGTGTGTTCCAGTCGCCTGGCACCTGCATGGTGGGAGCCTTGTCGAAATCATACTCTATCAGGTCTTCGGGCTTTTGCGGCTTGGCATTGCGGAAGAATCCCCAGCGGGTGGGTTTCATGCGATAATCATAATAGCCCTCTTCCTGGACATCCACGATATAGTTCCAGGCGCCATTCAGCGATTGTGTATGGCGGGCCATCACATTACCAATCAGCGGCACTTCCTGGGCCTTCACGGTCAGCGCTGCAACCAACAGCACGACGATAGTCAGAACTTTCTTCATATATTTCATGTGTAATAATGATTCTTTTGTCTCATCAACTACGGCTCACCTGGAGTCCTTTCCTGCTCAGCGACATGTCAACAAACCGGGCATTGGCATTCTGCCTGTTGCCTTGCAGCAGCTGCCGGATGCGTACAGCCGCCTCGGGGTCTTTAGCCACCATATAGAGGAAGCCCCCGCCCCCTGCTCCAGGCAGTTTATAGCCCAGGCACAGGTCGTCTATCAAGTCGGTAATCGCCCGGACAGCCGGAGGATTGGTCCCCCTGTCGAGTGCCTGGTTCTGCAGCCAGTTTTTGCGCAGGTGAAGTCCCATCTGCCGGAAGTCATTGCGCTGGATGGCCTCATACATCTCGAGTGCATGCTGCTTCATCTCACGGAGCAGCGCCAGTTCGTCGTGATGATTGAGGAACATCTTCCGCACAATCTCGGCCAGGATGGTCTTGGCCGTACGGGTAATGCCGGTATAATAGAGGAGATGGCATGGCTGATACTCGGGCTGAGTGAACAGATTGTCGGGCAGCCATCTCACCACGGGATTCTGGTCGAAGCCGCGTTCGGTCTGCAACAGTTTCACTCCATGCAGCAAGCCGCCAAACTGGTCTTGCCATCCGCCTCCGGTCGTCAGCATTTGTTCGAGCACCAGTGTGCGGTGCCCTATCTCGTTTTTATCCCACCCGAGCCCACAGAAGTCGTTCAGCGCGCCCAACACGGTAGACGCCAGCAGGCTGCTGGTTCCCAGTCCGCTGCCCGCAGGGATGGCCGAGAGCAGCGTAATCTCTATTCCACAGCCAAAGTCGGCCAGCTGGTGCTCCAGCGTGTCGGAGGCAGAGGGATGGAAACCGGCCAGCGTGAGGGCAGCCTTTGGAATGGAGAAGGGACTTCCCACCTTCTGGTAGTCGGCCAGTTCGTCGTAGGTGCGTACCTGTTCCATCGCCCCCAGGTCGATGCTTCGCAGGGTGATGAGATGCTCCCTGCCGGGCTTTACGTAGGCTTGGAGCGGTGGCTGACCGTTCAGTTCGATGGCCAGGTTGACCACATTGCCACCCTCCATCAGGCAGAACGGCGGTGTGTCGGTCCAGCCTCCTGATATATCGATGCGCACGGGCGAGCGTCCCCATACAATCTGGTCGCTATATACCGACATGTGGGGATGGGGCTGCTGGGCAAGCACCTGTCCTACAAGTCCTTGCTGCAACAGTCTGAACGCCTTGCGCTCCTCTGCCTCAAACGGCTCCCCATTCAGCCGTCTCAACTCCGAACGGAACATGCTGTCGTGGATGCGCGTCATCAGAGGTGCATCACTGGCAATGGGTGCCGGCTCGGGCAGCTGAAAGTCATGAAACTCATGGGCTGCATCGTCAAGGTCGGTCTGATAGAATACGCTATGCTCGTAGTTCTGAGCGATGGCCGGCCAACAGCGTGCACGTAACTGCCGGCGCTGCTCGGTCAGCCGCCGCAAGTTGGCCTGTGCGGAGATCTGCTCGGCAGACAGCAGCGGATAGCCGGCAGGCAACGGCTGCTGCCGACGGCCATAGATGGTCTCGACAACATGCTTCATCTCGTCGATGCTGTCAACCACAGGGAATTGCGGAGTGGTTTGTTCCTCACCGGCAAACCTGTCGGCATAATGATAAGGGCGAACCACCCACTGGCTCTCGCCAATGGGCACGATGTCGAGACACTGTCCCTCCTGCAGATGTATCTCCCAATCGTTTTCGGGCACACCCGTGATGATATTCTCGCGGGCAAGGGTCCATTTCGCGCCCACGCAACTATTCTCTATCCATAGATTCTGATTCTCCTCGGTAATATGAATGCGGGTGACGGCATTCTGTACAAACATCGAGGGATGGGGTTTCAGCGAGTGGTGCATGATCTCGCGCTGGTCGTTCACAAGATTCTGAATGGCCAGCGTCGAGGTCAGGAGCTCATGGCTGGTGCCAAAATGATAGAACTCGCCCCCCGGCAAGGGCAGGATGGCCACGCTCAACTGGCTCACCTCATCGTCGCTGATGGTGGGATGCGTGCCCAGGCAACAGCCAAACTCGCCATAGAGGTCGTAGGCTTGAAGGGTGGATGAGCTGCCGGTGCTCTTCCTCATCAACACCTCAACGGCCCTGTCGCTGAGCAGCCACACGCCAATGTCGGTCAGGTAGAAATGGTCTTTCTGCAGTTGGCCCAGCTGTTGTACCGAGGGCTTCTGCAACATGCACTTGAGCACCGACGGCGAACGGCGGTCCGAGACAAACACGCCATGGTCTTTGGCGATGTCCGGTCCCAGCCACAAGCCGTAGCACACCACATCGGCCTCGGGAATGGGCTGCAGCGGTTGGGTGGCGCGTATCAACACGTCGCCACTCACTATCATCGTATGCATATCTTCGGGGGCTGCCTGCATCATCTGCTCGTAGAGCGGCACCTGCAACGACAGCAGGTCTTGCGAGAGACGCTGTCCGCGCTCCCAGCGGAACACGGGAATGGGGGTGAGAATCTTTCCCGACGGAGCATAAGCCGGCAAACGGCGGCTCTGACCGCCAGCATGCAGCAAGATGCGCTTCTCTTTCCTCAGCCACTCGCCGAAAGGCTCCTCTTTCCTCAGCCACTCGCCGAACGTCCGGGCGTTTTGCCGGATAGGCTCCTGGCCGTCGGCCGATGCATAGGCCTGCCATAGCAGCCACGCACTACCCCCACCCGACCCTAGCTTCTGGTCGATAGGGTCGTGCGTGCAGAACCACTCTTCACGACGGTAACCCGTTATATCGTGAAAACAGTTCACCAGATTGGGCGGTAGCGAAAGCAGTTTCTTCACGATGCAACAGTCTTCTTTTGTTTCTTCCACTCCACAAACACCACTGCCGCCACAGCCAGCAACAGCAGCACAAACGCCACGTAGGCAATGGTCTCGGTGCGCTCCACCGACTTGGGATGGAAGCTCAGCTCCACCTGATGCTGCCCGGCTTTCACGTTCAGGGCACGCAGGATGTAGTTGACGCGTCCCAGCTCGGCCGGTTGTCCGTCTATCGTAGCCGTCCAGCCAGGATAGTAGATTTCCGAGAACACCACGACACCGCCCTTGTCCGACTGGACATCGTAGGTGAGATGGTTCGGCTCGTACGATTTGATGGTCACCACGGCATTCTCCTGATCGACGGCAGCGCCCAGCTGCTGCTGGAACTTCTTGTCGGCAACGGCCTCATGGCGGAGGTTCAGCTTGCCTATCATGTCAATCTCCTGATTGGCATTGTCCACATAGTTCACCTTGTCCACAAACCAGGCATTGCCATAGGCATAGGGATTCTGTATGGGCACGGTCTGTCCGCCCTGCAGCGGCATGATGACATATTTGGTGTTGAGCATGTTCAGCACGGGATAGAGGCTGTCGCCCGCCACTTTGGTCATGTCGCATTGTGCATCGGCAATGGCAGGCATCAGCTTCTGCATCTCAGGAGCGATATAGGCATCAATCATCTCCTGGTAGCGGCGCAGCTTGGCAGCATGATAGCCGCCGATGCTCTTATGGTAGTAGGAAGTCTCGTTCTCGTTGAAGGTGTTCGAGGCCAGGTTCAGCACACGGTAGTCGAGGCTCTTGTCCTGTAGTATCTGCTTGTCGGTGGCGGTCATGGGTTGAGGAGCGTCGCGCTGGCTCTTCTCCACAAACATCTCGTCGTTCAGATAGCGCTTGTCGACCTGCCACATGTCTATCAGGCAGAGCACTAGGATGGCGCCCACGGCATAGGTGGCCTTCATCTTCTTCGTCAGATAGAGCAACAGGATGCCAGCACCTATCACGATGATCCAGAACGAGCGCCAGCAGTCGGCGGTGAACATGGCGCGTCGCATCTCGCGCAGGTTGTCCAGCAGCGGGTTCAGCTGGTCGGCAGGTATCTGGCTCATGGCATGCAGCTCAGCACTCGACACGAAGTCCGAGAAGAACAGCGAGGGCATCAGGGCAAAGAGCGCACAGAAGCCGGCAGTCAGACCGAACGACAGCACCAGCGGTTTGCCGAGCGTCTTCAGGTTGTTCTCCTCTACGACCTGCTTCAGCGCCAGCATGGCCAGCAACGGAATGGTGAACTCGGCAATGACCAGGATGCTGGCCACCGTGCGGAATTTGGCATACATGGGCATGTAGTCGAGGAAGAAGTCGGTGAACCCCATGAAATTGCGGCCCCACGACAGCAGTATCGACAACACCGTTGCAGCCAGCAAAGCCCACTTCATGGGTCCCTTCACGATGAAGAGGCCCAGGATGAAGAGCATCAGCACGAAGGCGCCCACATACACCGGACCGCTCGTGCCCGGCTGCTCGCCCCAGTATTGTGTCAGCTGCTGGTAAATCTGAATATAGTTGTTGTCGGCATGCTCCATGGCCGTTTTGTTCATCACCAGCGGGAACGAGGCGCCGCCCTTGGTGTTGGGGATGAGCAGGGTCCATGTCTCGCCGATGCCGTAGCTCCACTGGGTGATATAGTCGCGGTCCAGTCCGCTGCTGGTCTGGTTGGCAGCATTCTTCTTCACCAGCTCGCTCTTTCCGCGCATCGACTCCTGGCCATACTGCCACGTGTGATAGAGGTTCGAGATGTTGATGCAGATACCGAGGGCAGCACCCACTGCACAGGCCGCCGTAGCCTTCCAGAAGTGAGCCATCTGCTTCTTCTTCACCGCCTCGGCCAGCCACGCCAGCACCATGAAGAAGATGACGAACAGATAGTAATAGGTCATCTGCACGTGGTTGGCATTCACCTCGAAGGCCGCAAAGATGGCCGTCACGATGAGTCCCCACAGATACCTGCCGCGGTAGGCCAGCACCAGTCCGGCTATCATCGGCGGCAGATAAGCCAGCGCCATCACCTTCCAGATGTGGCCAGCGGCAATGATGATGAGGAAATAGCTGCTGAAGGCCCATACCACCGAGCCCAGTGCAGCCAGATACCACCGGAAGTCGAACGCCCGCAGCAGGATATAGAAACCCAGCAGATAGACAAACAGATACCACACATTCTCGGGCAGCCACAGGTGATAGGCCTTCACCAACTTGCCCAGTCCGTCGGTACTCTTATACGACGGGGCCGTCTGGTAGGTAGGCATACCGCCGAAGGTGGCGTTGGTCCACCGTGTGGTCTTTCCCGTCTGCTCATGATAGACCGAGGCCTCCTGCCCGGCACCCCTTCCTGCACTCGAGTCGTGCCGGTAGAGAATACGGCCTTCGATGTCGGCTGGGAAGAAGTAAGCATACGAAATGACCGCAAAAAGCAACACTGCCAGAACATCGGGCAGGTATCGTTTCAATGTATTCATATTTTATATAAACGTTTATATTCTGAGTGCAAAAATACAAATAATTATCCATTATCAGTTGCCAATCGTCAATTAATTTGTATCTTTGCAGCAAAAAGAGCATGAAAATAGGAATAATTGTAGCCATGGACAAGGAGTTGCAGCAGCTCCAGTCACTCTTCACCGACGGTAGCGTTGAGGTCCGCAAGTGCGGCATCGGCAAGGTGAATGCTGCCCTGGGCGCTCAGCAGATGATCAGCGAGTTCCGTCCCGACGTCATCATCTCCAGCGGTTGTGCCGGCGGCAACGGCGACGACGTCAACGTTCAGGATGTGGTGGTGAGCACCGAGCTGTGCTACCACGATGTGTATTGCGGCACAGCCATCGACCACTCCACCCAGTACGGCCAGGTGCAGGGCATGCCCGCCCGCTTCCAGGCCGACCCCCGTCTGCTGGCGAAGGCCCGCCAGCTGGCCGACGGCGACCATGCGCTGGCCATCCATCCCGGACTCATTGTCACGGGCGACTGGTTCGTCGACTCGAAGGAGAAGATGCGCAGCATCGTCGAGCTGTTCCCCGAGGCCAAGGCCGTCGACATGGAGTCGTGCGCCATTGCCCAGACCTGCTACATCCATCAGGTGCCGTTCATCTCGTTCCGCATCATCAGCGACATCCCGTTGCGCGACACCAATGCCTCACAGTATCACAACTTCTGGGACACCATTGCCCAGCACTCTTTCCATATCACCAAGACATTTGTCGAATCACTCTAATCATCAGCTGTTATCATGGAAGTCATTCAGAGTTTCACCATCGACCACACCCACCTGAAGCCAGGCATCTATATTTCCCGCGAGGACAAGGGGTTCACCACCTTCGACCTCCGCATCACCGAGCCCAACCACGAGCCTGCCGTAGCTCCGGCAGCCATGCACAGCATGGAGCACCTCATGGCCACATGGTTTCGCAACAGCGAGGCGAAAGACGATGTCGTCTACGTGGGTCCCATGGGCTGCCTCACAGGCATGTACATCATCATGACGGGCTCCTACACCGTCGACGACATGCGGCGCCTCACCATCGAGTGCCTGCAGTGGATACTCACCCAGACCAAGGTGCCCGCCACCGAGCCGCAGACCTGCGGCAACTACCTGCTCCACGACCTCCCGATGTGCAAGTGGGAGAGTGCCCGCTATCTCCATCGTCTGCAAACCGATTTCCACTCAGCCTACACCAAGCTCCAGGTCACCACCGACGACGGCAAGGTCTTCGCCGACGCCTGAGTCCCTCGGTCTGCTGCCCTGCGTCCGTATGCCACCAAGAAAAATCCTCACCGACGTTCCCGGAACATTGGT
The DNA here is from genome assembly GCA_002350805.1 of Prevotella sp. UBA2850. Lineage (GTDB taxonomy): Bacteria > Bacteroidota > Bacteroidia > Bacteroidales > Bacteroidaceae > Prevotella. Next base: position 41,962 of record DEFO01000048.1, on the reverse strand, counting down.
GAGGAGTCTCTTTTCTATCCTGAATAACGAGAGAGATTATATATTTTTGGTGGTCAACTACATTCCCTTTTTGCGGATGATGATGGTCGCGCCGTTCTTCTTGCTGATGTCGTAGCGCTCAGGGTGTTCCTTCATATCCCTTTGCAGGGCATCCATCTCCGCCCTGACCTTGGCAGCCTGCTGCTGAGCCTTGGCGGCCTGCTCGCGGGCCTCAGCCACCCTCTTCTCTTTTTCTTTCTGCCCCTCGCTGAAGTTCTTGCGCACACGCTCCATCTGTTTGCGCACACGCTCCATCTGTTCGCGGTAGCGCTTCATCGTCTCAGCATCCCATACGAACTGATACGACTTGTCCTCCGTGTAGCCGTGTCCGCGGAAGCTTTTGCACAGCCTTACCGTCGGCTCGCCCTTCCCGCTGGTGAGCATATAATAAGAGGTGTTGCCCTCGGCATCCTCAAACTCCAGTTTGTACCTGCCGTTGGAATGGTTCACGAGCACGGCCTTGCGGCTCTCCTCATCGAACGCCCTCTCCAGTTTCTTGGCATAGTTGCCCTTGCGGCTGCGAAACGTCATCTGCCGGGTCATGTAGGTCATCTTGCCCGTCTTCTTGTCGCGTTTAATCACCGTATTCACGTCCACGCCCCTGCTCTCTATCTCGTCCATCAGCCGGTCTATTTTCTGCTGCGCAGCAACCGGGGCGAAAGACAACAGGCAGGCAGCCACCAATACCATCGACCTCCACGAAGGGAGGGTCGAAAGCCGTTTCTTTAGGTTCATTTGCTGGTTCATAACTCAACGATTTACTTATGTTCTTTAGTTCTTACACTATCCTAGCCTATATCTCCACCAGTTTCTCCTGTTCGTCGGGCATTTCAAACTCCCATTCCAGCAGTTCCACATCAGCCATGCTCTGCTCCAGAGCCGGCATGATCTGGCGGATATCCGTTATTTTCTGTCCCTTGCGGATGATATAACTACCCTCAAAGCACTCATACAGTTCCTGGCGCTCGCGGTGCTCATGCCACATCCACGCCCCTCCAGCCAGCACCGCCGCCAAGGCCGCCGCGGCCGCCCATCGCCACATCGGTCTTGTGGCAGCCTTCGTGGGCAGCGGCTCCTCCATTCCCGAGGCATACCATCCGAACATCTTCCGGTAGCGGCGGTAGCGGCGGGGCACATCGCCCTGCTCGAAGAAGTCATAGAGCGCCTGTTCCTCCTCGTTGGAAGTCAGTCCGTCGAGAAATCTCTCTATATAGTTTCCTACGTTATGTCTGTCAATCCTTATCATGGTCAGCTATTTTTATTTGATGAATCGTTTCATGATGTTTCTGCGGGCCCTCGAGAGGTTCTGCCTGACGCTATCGGCCGTCATGCCCGTCAGGGCTGCAATCTCGTCGGTCTCCATGCCGTCGACATGCTTCATGCGGAGAATGGCCTGCTGCCGGTCGGGCAGTGAGTCGATGAGCTCCAGCAGCCGTCCTTCCGTCTCCCTGCCTATGAGCAGTAGCTCCGGCGACCCGCTGTCGGTTGTTTCCTTTAGGGCCTGCAGGTCGAGACACTTGCCGTAGTCGCGCTTGCGGCTCAGGCACAGGTGGCGTGTGATGACAACGGCCATGGCCTCCACCGAGCGATAGTCGCCGAGCCTGTCGCGCATCGTCCAAAGCTTCAGCACCACGTCCTGTACCGTGTCCTCAGCCTCGTCCTGATTGCGCAAAAATCGCCGTGCCTCATCCATCAGCCTCCGGCGCATGCCGACGATCACCCTTTCAAGCTCTTTTTGTTGTTCCATTCACCCTAAAGACACATTTCCGGCGCCATTTGTGACATCCGTAAGAGCATTTTAACGTATTTTATTGAATCCCCCACCCTACTCCTTCGTGCGAAGTCAGGCACGAAACGCTCCGTCTCAGGCACGAAACGCTCCGTCTCAGGCACGAAAGCAAGAAAGCGTATGGTTTGAAAAGCCCATTGAACAACATCAAACAACATTCCAGTCTCTACCGATTGAGAAAAAAACGTTCCGGTAGAGGGCAGACCCCGCGGTGGGGGGCTTGAAAAATGCAAAAAATAGGGGCTAAATGTAAGTTTGTAAGATTTAAGTTTGTAAGATTCTCCTATAATATAGGTGTGTGGACATGGAGAAAGTTTGTTTTCCATATCACACACACCCATGCTATAACGGCCAGCAGGGTCGTTGCCGCTAGGAAATAGATGCTCACATTAGGAAGCAATTCCACGGCAACGGTCTGCAGATAGTCACAAGTGTAGAATGTGAGGTTGAGGACAATGTCAGGCAGTATGCTTCTATATCGTAGCGTCAGAAGGTTGCCAGTCAGATAGAGAAGGAAAGCAAAGATCATCCGAAAGATTATCGCCTAAATATTTGGGATTTTCAACATCTTTTATTATCTTTGCGGCAGAATTCAAGGCATTATCACTGATGTAGTCAACGGGATTAATTCGGAGAGCATCTATAATGTCTTGAATTTTCTTTTTTATCGTCAACCCTTAATAGTTTCCCTTGGTTAATCCCATGAATCCAGTCATGATAGTTTTGGGAACACATTTCTGAAAACTGTTAATCCCAAGCCGCTTGTCCTCGCCAGCCTTCAGGCCTCAGTTCTTCTGCAGCATCGCAAGCCACTGCTTGATGCCATCGGCACTGGTGCATGAAAAAGCTGTGGGCACAGGGCAGCCCCACGTGGGCCTACCCTATGCCGGAACTATGAACAATCCATAGGTATTAGGCCTTATTGGCTTTCTTGCGCTGGTCGTGGTCGAGGATAATCTTGCGCATACGCATGGACTTGGGGGTGACCTCCACCAGTTCGTCGACCTTGATATACTCGAGGCATTCCTCCAGCGACATGACGGTCTTGGGAATGATGCGGGCTTTCTCGTCGCTGCCGCTGGCGCGGACATTGGTGAGCTGCTTGGCCTTGGCCACATTGACCACCAGGTCGTTGTCGTGGACGTGCTCGCCGACGACCTGTCCCATGTAGACGTCCTCGCCGGGATCGATGAAGAACTTACCACGGTCTTGCAGCTTGTCGATGCTGTAGGCATAGGCCGTACCGGTCTCCAGGGCTATCATAGAACCGTTGACACGGCGCTCGATATCGCCCTTGTAGGGCTGATACTCCTTGAAGCGGTGGGCCATGATGGCCTCACCCTGACTGGCGGTGAGCACATTGGTGCGCAGTCCGATGATGCCGCGCGAGGGTACATCGAACTCTATGTTGGTGCGCTCGCCCTGGCTCTCCATGGAGGTGAGCTCGCCCTTGCGGCGGGTGACCATATCGATCATCTTGGAGGCAAACTCGTCGGGCACGTTGATGGTGAGTTCCTCGACGGGCTCGCAACGCACTCCGTCGATTTCTTTGTAGATGACCTGCGGTTGGCCCACCTGCAGCTCGTAGCCCTCGCGGCGCATGGTCTCGATGAGTACGGAGAGATGGAGCACGCCACGGCCGGAGACGATCCATTTGTCGGTGGAATCCTCGAAGGGCTCCACGCGCAGCGCCAGGTTCTTCTCCAGCTCCTTCATCAGGCGGTCGTTGATGTGGCGCGAGGTGACGTATTTGCCTTCACGGCCGAAGAAGGGTGAGTCGTTGATGGTGAACAGCATGGACATGGTGGGCTCGTCGATGGCGATGGGCGGCAGGGGCTCGGGGTTCTCGAAGTCGCAGATGGTGTCGCCAATCTCGAACTTCTCCAGGCCGATGACGGCACAGATGTCGCCGCACTCTACCTGGTCGGTGCGCACGTGGCCCATTCCCTCGAAGGTGTGGAGCTCTTTGATGCGTGTCTTCTCCTTGGTGCCGTCGCGGTGGGCTATGGTGATGTTCATGCCGTCGCGCAGGGTGCCGCGGTGGACGCGTCCCACGGCTATACGTCCGGTATAGCTGCTGTAGTCGAGCGAGGTAATGAGCATCTGGGGTGTGCCCTCCAGCTGTTTGGGGGCAGGGATGACCTCGACAATCTTATCGAGCAGATAGGTGATGTTGTCGGTGGGGGTGTTGTAGTCCTCGCCCATCCAGCCGTTCTT
>DEFO01000048.1:3132-37881 GCA_002350805.1 Prevotella sp. UBA2850 | reverse complement strand
GAGAACATGAGGTCGAACACCATCTCGTAGACCTCTTCTGGCCGGCAGTTGGGCTTGTCGACCTTGTTGACGACGACGATGGGTTTCAAACCGATCTGGAGGGCTTTCTGCAGCACGAAGCGGGTCTGCGGCATGGGACCCTCGAAGGCATCGACGAGGAGCAGGCAGCCGTCGGCCATGTTGAGCACGCGCTCCACCTCGCCACCGAAGTCGCTGTGTCCCGGGGTGTCGATAATATTGATTTTAGTTCCCTTATAATGAATAGAAACGTTTTTCGAAAGAATCGTGATGCCCCGTTCGCGCTCGAGGTCGTTGTTATCCAGCACCTGGCTGCTGAGGTCCTGTCCCTCGCGGAAGAGATTTCCAGCCAGCATCATCTTGTCTACCAATGTGGTCTTGCCATGGTCTACATGGGCAATAATCGCGATGTTCCTAATATCTTGCATACGTATATACATTAAAATCGGCTGCAAAGGTACGAAAAAGTTAGGAGTAAATAGTGATAAGCAGCAAGTTTTCGGTCGCGAGAAAAGCAAAAAAAAGTTAAGCAACGAAAATAGCTGGCCGCAAAGAAGGGAGAATTATCAATTATTTTGTACCTTTGCACCCGATTTCGAAAAATTCGAAGCATCCGACGACGTAACCCGTTGTGATTAAGGCGGAAGGGCGTCAGACAGATGTATTTAATCAAACAACAAATTAATCACTTCAAATTATGTATTTAGACAAAGCTAAAAAAGCTGAGATTTTCGAGAAGCATGGTAAGAATGGTGCTACCGATACCGGTTCGCCTGAGAGCCAGATTGCACTGTTTACCTACCGCATTGCTCACCTGACAGAGCACCTGAAGAAGAACCACAAGGACCATGTGACAGCTCGTTCGCTGACCATGATGGTTGGTAAGCGCCGCAAGCTGCTTTCTTATCTGAAGGAGCGTGACATTGAGCGCTACCGCGCTATCATCAAGGCACTTGGTCTTCGTCGATAATCTCTCGAAGTGGAACCATTACGAAATCCCTCTCCTGCATCAGCGGGTGAGGGATTTTTAGTTCGGGCTCATCGACGGTCCAATCGTCGTAAAGAAGGATGTCGATGTCGATGGGGCGGTCGTGATAGGCCCTGGGCTCTCCGGGCGAGGAAGAGACAGAAAGGTTTTTACGGCGTCCCATGTCGCGTTCTATCTGCTGGGTGGTGCGCAGCAGTTGCATGGGTGTGAGCTGTGTGCTGACGCGCACGACGGCATTGACAAACATATTGTCGGACCGGAAGCCCCACGGCTCGGTCTCATAGAAAGCTGATTGGCGTTCGACAGTACCAACGCGTTCTCCGATTTTCTTGATGGCCTTGCGGAGATTGGCTTTTTTGTTGCCTAAATTCGTACCCAGGCCAAGATAGGCGATGTGAAACAATTTTTCTAGTTGAGAGTTGAGAGTTGAGAGTTGAGAGGTATGATTACCTTGAGAGCTGAGAACGGGGAGTTGAGAACGGAGAGGTATGATTACCTTGAGAACTGAGGTGAGAGGTGAGAACGGGAGAGGTATGATATGACTCAAATTGGCATCCAATCACTAAAGCATATCATACCTCTCAACTCTCAGTTCTCAGTTCTCAACTGAGACTAGTCGTTTACTATCAGCATGGCATCGCCATAGCAGCCGAACATATAGCCATGCTTGAGGGCTTTGTCGTAGGCTTCCATGACGAGGTCGTAGCCACCGAAGGCGGCAGTCTCCATGAGCAGGGTGGACAACGGATGGTAGAAATTGGCAATCATCGAATCGGCCAGTCCGAACTCATAGGGCGGGAAGATGAACTTATTGGTCCATCCCTCATACTCCTTCAGCATGCCGTCGGTGCCTACAGCGGTCTCGGTGGCCTTGATGACACTGGTGCCCACAGCACAGATATGGTGCTCCTTGAGCTTGGTCTCGTTGACGATGCGGCAGGCCTCGGCGCTGACGAACATCTGCTCGGAGTCCATCTTGTGCTTGGTCAGGTCTTCCACCTCGATGTCGTGGAAGTTGCCCAGGGCACAGTGCAGGGTGATGAAGGCGAAATTGATGCCGCGGATCTCCATGCGCTTCATGAGCTCGCGGCTGAAGTGCAGACCGGAAGCGGGAGCGGTGACGGCACCCTCGTTCTTGGCATAGATGCACTGGAACTCCTCCTGGTCGTCGGGGGTTGCGGGACGTCGGTCGACCACATAATGGGGCAGCGGTGCCTCGCCCAGGGCATACAGCTCGCGCTTGAACTCATCGTGGGGACAGTCGTAGAGGAAGCGCAGCGTGCGGCCGCGGCTGGTGGTGTTGTCGATGACCTCGGCCACCATGGTCCCACTGTCATCGAAGAACAGCTTGTTGCCTATTCTGATCTTGCGGGCAGGCTCTACGAGGACATCCCACAGACGCATCTCCTCGTTCAGCTCGCGCAGGAGGAACACCTCGATCTTGGCGTCGGTCTTCTCCTTGGTACCATACAGACGGGCAGGGAACACCTTGGTGTCGTTGAAGACAAAGGTGTCGCCCTCGCCGAAGTAGTCGAGCACATTGCGGAAGTCAAGATACTCGCCCTCGATGGGGTTGCCATCGGCGTCTTTCTTGAACATCTCGATGGTCTGCGACTGACGGTGGAGCACCATCAGACGGCACTCGTCGCGACGGGTCACGCGGAAGGTCTCGTCTTCGCCGGCCTCATTCTTGAATGTGCGCTCAATGTAATGCGGATACAGAGCAATCTGTTCTTCTGGTAGTTTAAACTTAAATTGTGACAGCTTCATATACTATTGTTTTCTTATTTCATTCATGATTCGTGACTCTGCCGGGGCGCCCGGTTTCTCTTAGGCTGGACGGTGGGCGGCTCGGTTGTCTCAATGTCCTGCTGGTCGAGCCACTCCTGGAAATGGTCGAAGTCGACACAGTCTTCCACGCGGTAGTCACCCACACGGGTGCGCCGCAGGGCGGTCAGATAGGCTCCACTGCCAAGGGCCTCGCCGATGTCGCGGGCCAGGGCACGGATATAAGTGCCTTTGCCGCACACCACGCGAATGGACAGCAGCATCCGGGCGGCATCGAAGTCGGTCACCTCGATCTCGTCGATGCGGATTCGCTTGGGCTTCAGTTCGACGGCCTCGCCCTTGCGGGCCATTTTGTAGGCACGGTGGCCGTCGACCATACAGGCGCTAAACACGGGCGGCACCTGGTCGATGTCTCCCTTGAAACGGCCGATGACCTCGTCGATGAGTGGACGGGTGATATGGCCGGTGGGATAGGTACGGTCGACCTCGTGCTCCATGTCGTAGCTGGGCGTAGTGGCTCCCAGCTGCAGGGTGGCCGTATATTCCTTCGTGTGGCTCTGCAGTTGCTCTATCTGCTTGGTGGCCTTCCCCGTACAGAGAATCAGCACACCGGTGGCCAAGGGGTCGAGCGTGCCGGCATGGCCTGTCTTCACACGCTTCACACCTACCTTCTTCGAGATGAGGAAGCGCACGTGGGCCAAGGCACCAAAGCTGGACATGCGGTAGGGCTTGTCGATACAGATGATCTCTCCTGCGTTGAAGTTCATGCGATTCTACAGACTGGTTGCTATGACGATGGCACCTACGATGGCGCAATAGACGGCGAAATAGATGAGCTTGCCGCGCTTCACGATGTTGATCATCCACTTGCAGGCGATGCAGCCCGACACGAAGGCGGCCAGGAAGCCCACGGCAAGAGCCGACAGCGAGATGTCGCCGACGGCAGCCTCTGCCCCACCCTTCATGGCTTTCACCACGTCGAGCAGCGCCTCGCCCAAGATGGGCGGTATCACCATGAGGAAGGAGAACTGTGCCAGCCGCTCTTTCTTGTTGCCCAGCAGCAGGCCCGTGGCAATGGTACTGCCCGAGCGCGACAGGCCGGGCATCACGGCAGCAGCCTGCGCCAGTCCGATGATGAAGGCGTCTTTCACGCTAATCTTCTCTTTCTGACGCGGCTTGGCGTAATAGCTGAAGGCCAGCAGCGTGGCTGTCAGCAGCAGCATGCAGCCCACGATGAACAAGCCCGAGCCGAACACCTCTTCCACTTTATCCTTGAAGAACACGCCCACGATGCCCACTGGAATCATCGATACCAGGATGTTGACCACATAGCGTGTCTCATCGTTCATCTTCCCGGCAAACAATCCCTTGAAAATCCACGCAATCTCCTTCCACAGAATGACCAGCGTGCTCAGCACCGTGGCCACATGCACAGCCACGGTGAATGTCAGATTGTCCTCACCGTTAATGCCAAACAGAGCGGCGCCAATGGTCAAGTGGCCGCTGCTGCTCACCGGCAGATACTCCGTCAGGCCCTGGATCAACCCCAGGACCAATGCTTCTATCTCACTCATGTACTACTCCTCTGCGTCTTTGGGCTTATGGATAATCGCATAGATAATCGACACGAAGCCCACGAAGCACACCACCGGTGCCACTTTGACCCGCATCGGACTGAAAATGTCGGCATTGAAGCTCGATTCAGTAGAGCCGGGGCCGCTCATCAGTATGAAACCTATGATTACTACCAACATCCCAACAGCCAACAGTATGAAGTTGAACTTGCCGAATGCAAAATCTCTTTTATCCATTGTTATTCGTGTTTTTTGATTCTATTCTATATTCCCTGCCCCGCCAAAACGGGGGCTGAGAGACTTAAATCTTATACAGTTCGGAGGCTTTCATCTTCAGGAACTTATTCACCGAGAAATACGAGCAGAGCGTTGTGATGATGATGCCGAACAGGAGCACTGCCCCGCCAGTGATGGCCAGCACGTCCCACGTGATGACAGTCATCACGTCGGGCTCATAGCTGTAGAGCAGGTAAATGCCCCCCGCCAGCACGGCAATGGCGATGATGGCCGCCAGCAAGCCCGTCAGCACGGCATTGCGCATGAAGGGACGGCGGATGAATCCCCACGAGGCCCCCACCAGTTTCATGGTATGGATGGAGAACCGGCGGGCATAGACGCCCAGGCGCACCGTGTTGTTGATCAGCGAGAACGACACGAAGGTCAGCAGTACGGCCAGCACTAGCAGCACCAGATTGATTTTCTTCAGGTTGCTGTTCACACTGTCCATCAGCACCTGCGGATAGGTGAGGTCGGATATCTTCGGATACTTGCGCAGCTGCTTCGAGATCCATCTGATAGAGTCGGAGTTGGCATAGTCGGCCTTCAGCTGCACCTCGATAGAGCCCAGAAAGGGGTTGAAGCCCGCAAACTCCGACGGGTCGGTGCCCATCTCGCGCGACTGTTCCTGAAGGGCCTGCTCCTTACTGATGAAGTTGAGATGATGAATATACGGTTTTTTGCCCAGGTCCTGGCACAGCTTCCTGGCCTCGGGAGTAGTCATATCCTCACCGAGAATCATCGTCAGGGTCAGATTCTCTTTCACGTAAGCCGATAAATTCCGCGCCGACAGCACGGAGAAGACGACCATTCCCAACAAAATGAGCACCATCGAAGTGCTTATACATAGAGTTACAACCTGCAAACCGCGATGGCTGCCGGTCTTTTTACGTTTCTTTCCCATTTGCAAATAGGCCTATTACACCAAATTTGTTGCAAAAATACGTAAATATTAGCATTTCTGTCGTCTTTTCCTCATGAATTTTCCGCTGTTTAACCTTTTTTACTATATCCGGCAAAAAAAATCTTGACCTGCCAGCGCTGAGTCCCGTTTTTTTACTACTTTTGCAGCCATGAGCACAATTATCTACCCATCACCCATCTTCGGTCCCGTGCACAGCCGCCGGTTAGGCGTCTCGCTAGGCATCAACCTGCTGCCTGCCGATGGTAAGACCTGTACATTCGACTGTGTTTACTGCGAGTGCGGATTCAACGCCGACCACCGTCCGCAGCAGAAACTGCCCACGCGCGAGCAAGTGGCCGCCGCCTTGGAGTCAAAACTGCTCGACATGCAGCACAACGGTCCGACACCCGACGTGCTGACCTTTGCCGGCAACGGAGAGCCTACCTGTCATCCGCACTTCCCCGAGATTATCAGCGACACCCTGCAGCTGCGCGACAAGTATTTCCCGCAGGCCAAGGTGTCGGTGCTCAGCAATGCCACCTTCACCCATCGCCAGGCCGTCCACGACGCCCTGATGCTTGTCGACAACAGCATTCAGAAGCTCGACACCGTGAATGCCGACTATATAAATAAGGTGGACCGTCCCACCGGCGCTTACGATGTCAACAAGATCGTCGAACAGCTCAAGGCGTTCAATGGCCGTGTAGTCATACAGACCATGTTCCTCAAGGGCATGTCAAACGGTGTGGATGTCAACAACACCGGCGACGAGTACGTGCAGCCCTGGCTGGAGGCGGTGAAGTATATCCAGCCGCGAGAGGTCATGATCTACACCATTGACCGCGAGACACCCGACCACGACCTGCAGAAAGCCACCCATGAGGAACTCGACGCTATCCGCGACCAGGTGATAGCAGCCGGCATCCCCTGCACCGCCAGTTATTAAGGGTTCGCTTTCTCGCAGCGGAAATCAAAGGAGTCGACATCCATATATCCGCCCTTGCGCTTGGTGGCATAACAGAAGATGGCATAGCGTGTGCCCATGAACAGGCGCTGCCAATCGAAGCGCATCTGATAGTCGGGGCCTATGCGCTGCCATTCTGCTCCGTCGAGACTGTACCAGCAGGTGGCCACATCGCGATGGAGCGTGAAATCGCCATCGATACGCAGCCACACTATGGGTTGACGGAGTGACACACTCGCTCTGACTGTCTCATCAACACTCTCCACTTTTTTCTCCTCTGCCGACAGGTTGACCACGGTCTCTGACATGGTAAGACGGTAGTGCCGTCCTGTCTTCATGACGGTAAGCACACCGCTATGGCCGTTGAATGCGCAGAAGCCGGCACGATCGCCGTCGCGCAGATGCGACACATCGACCTTCACCACAGCACTGCAAGCGGGGCCTTGCATGCGCTGTGAGAGTGTGTTGGGCGCCAGATAGAGGTTGGGCACCACCCGGCTTGTCTTTAGTCTCAGCCACCCCGGCCGTTCGGAGAGTGACCACGCCTCGTCGACAGGGTTGTGGTTCCACTGCCAGTGCATGTCGAGCTTCCCGGAAAGGAAGCCATCGGCCACGGTCACCGGCTGCACGGGCTCATGGCTGCGCACCGGACGCATGCGTTCGGGGATGATACCTTCCTCGTCGCCAAGCATCGGCCATCCGTCGAGCCATCGGCAAGGCATGAGCGTCAGCACGCGCCCCACAGCACCGCGGTCCTGGAAGATGACACCATACCAGTCGCCCTCCTCCGTGTCTACGATGGTGCCTTGTCCGGCATGGGGAAAGCCGCCCACGGGCGACTGCAGAATGACTTTCTTCTGGTATGGGCCTTCTATGCGGTCGGCACGGTAGCACACCTCACGGCGGTAACGGCCCTCGGCCCACACCTGCGAGATCATGAGCAGATAGTAACGCCCACGGTGCTTCACCATGCGTGAGCCCTCGAGGATTCCGGTCTCGTCGGCCTCGCGGGTGAACAACTGACGGTCGGAACCCTCGACGACACCCTGCAGGTCGGCAGTGAGCTGGCACATGCGTCCTGTCCCGTAGATCACAAAGGTGCGGCCGTCGTCATCGAAGAGCAGTGAGCAATCATGGAAATGAGGCAACCGGCTGACCAACGTCCATGGTCCGGCAGGGTCGGCAGCAGAATAGAGATACGACCGTCCCATCTCGCCAGGCTCATTGGGGGCAAAAAGCACATAGAAACGTCCGTTGTGATGCTTCAGCGAGGTGGCCCATTGTCCACGACCATACACGGTGCCTCCCAACAGGTCGTAACGCGGAGAGTCGGTCAGACGGTCGAACACATAACCCGCCAACTGCCAGTTCACCAAGTCGCGCGACTTCATGACAGGCACACCGGGGAACTGGTGCATCGTGGTGGTCACCATATAGAAAGTGTCGCCCACACGTATCACGTCGGGATCGGGGGCATCAGCCCACACAATAGGATTGTCGTAGGTCTCAAACTTCTCCATCTGCGGCCAAGCTTGCAATGCCAGGCAACAAGCAGACATCATGACGATTGTTCGGATATTCATAGTTTTTTATGTGAGGTACTTTTTCAGGCAAGCCTGAAACGACGGACTTAGCTTTAAATGTTGTTTGGGTTGTGCAGGTTGTTTTTTAAAAAGTCACACAGATGCCACGGATTTCCACGGATTTCATACTCAAGCCGGCAGGCAATCATCCTCAATCCTCAATTCTCAATCTTCAATTCTCAATCCTTAATTCTCAATCCTCAATTTATAACTTTCTCCCTTACGTGTCTCCACATCGTACTCATACACTTTCTGCAACGTTCTGAGGGGGAGGTCTTTCAGTTCGGCAGAACGCAGAGGCTGTTTGATAACAGCTGGGCGCAACAGGTCGTTGGGACAGCTGCCCTTAGCGACTCTCAGGCCTTTTCCCTTCAGCGGGACGTACGAGCGGATGCGCAGGGTGCCACCAATGGAAGAACGGACCACGGCCTTCTTCAGTTTCCCTTGCTGCCACTCGATATCGACCTCGAATCCGCCACGGGCCTTCAAGCCACTCACCTTACCATGGTCCCAAGCAGCAGGCAGGGCTGGCAACAAATGCACGGCTCCATCGTGACTTTGGACGAGCATCTCGGCAATGCCTGCAGCCACACCGAAGTTACCATCTATTTGGAAAGGAGGATGGGCGTCGAACAGATTGGGATAGGTACGACCATCGGGTATCTGCTGGGCCATCTTGTCGTTGGGCAGCAGATGAAGCATGTTGGAGATAATCTGGAAGGCATGGTCGCCATCGAGCATGCGTGCCCAGAAATTGGTTTTCCACCCCAGGCTCCATCCTGTGGCCATGTCGCCTCGCTGCAACAGGGTGTTGCCGGCAGCGGTAAAGAGCTCAGGATGCTGGTAGGGAGATATCTGATTGGAGGGATAGAGCCCATAGAGATGAGAGATGTGGCGGTGCTGGTCCTTGGGGTCGTCGGCATCCTGGAGCCACTCCTGCAACTGTCCGTAACGGCCTATCTGCATGGGAGGAAGGGCAGCCAGCGCTTTTTCGTATTTGAGGGTGTCAAACTGGAAAACCCTGCGAATGTCGTCGGTCTCCGTTCCCTTGGCACTGCCCGAGATATGCGTCTCGTCCAACCTCACATGGTGGAGCACACGGGCAGCCATGATGAGCTGGCTGAGCACATCGAAGACGATCTGATTGTCCATCGTAGAACCGGCAGTCACTGTGGTTTTCTTTCCCTTCGGTCCATGCTCGGGCGAGACGGTGGGAACGGTGACGAGCCATCCGTTGCGCGGGTCCTGCTGCATATAGTCGAGCAGGAAGTCGGCAGCACCCCGCATGACATGGAACCACCGCTGCAGGAACTTTATATCGCCTGTGAAAAGATAATGCTGCCAAATATGCGTGGTGAGCCATGCGCCACCCGTGGGAAACATACCCCAGGTGGCTCCGTCGACGGGTCCGGCAATGCGCCACAAGTCGGTATTATGATGTGCCACCCACCCGTTGCATCCATATAGCTGGCGCGCGGTCCGGGCTCCTGTGGTGCTCAAGTCGCCAATCATGTTGTAGAGAGGCTCAGCCGTCTCATATAGATTGCCCACGTTGGAGAGCCAGTAGTTCATCTCGGTGTTGATGTTGATGGTGTATTTCGAATCCCAGGGGGCGTTCTCCTTGTCGTTCCACACGCCCTGCAGGTTGGCGGGCTGTCCACCGGGCTGCGACGAGCTGATGAGCAGGTAGCGGCCATACTGGAACATGAGGGCTGCCAGCTGCATGTCTCCACCGCCGGAAAAACGGGCCAGCCGCTCGTCAGTGGGCAGGTCGGACTGAGTAGAGACAGGCAGTTCGAGGCGCACACGGGTGTATTGGGGACAGTAGGTCTGCACATGGTTGCGCAACAGCACCTGACGGCCTTTGCTCTTTGCGGCAGCAAGCGTACGGCTGTTCTTCTCGGTAGGGTTGCCGCTCACATCGTGATAGTTCACAAAGTTGGTAGCAGCCACAATGTAAATGGCAGCCTCCGTGGCACCACTCACCTCTATACCGTCGGTATGATCGGTGATGACGCCATCGCTCTGGACATACATCTGACACTCAGCCGTCAGACCAGCAGGCACGCCCTCGTGCTCGACGCCACGCACAGTGGCCGTCAGCGTGTGGTTGCTCACGCGGTGGGTAGTGGGCAGCAGACATTTGTGAGAGACCTTGAACCGAAGGGCTTTCTTCTTGTTGGCATCCAGGCGCATCACGATCACATTGTCGGGCAGCGACGCATAGGTGCTACGGGTGTATCTCACACCGTCGGACTCGTAGCCGACATGGTGCATGGCCGTAGCCAGATCGAGCTCACGGCGGTAATTGCTCACCTGCTTCACGCCGGGGAACTCGACAAACATACTTCCCAGCAACAGATACTTCATGCCAAAGGGCTTCTTGATGAAGTGCTTGTTGATCAGCTCGGCTGCCTTCTCCTCCTCATTATTGAATATCAGCCGGCGCACCTCAGCCAGATGACTGAGTGCCTCGGTGGAATTGTTATTGTGGGGAGCACCCGACCAAAAGGTCTCTTCGTTCAGCTGCACTTCCTCGCACTGGGTGCCTCCATAGATCATAGCACCCATGTGAGAGTTGCCTATTGGCAGTGCCTCATGCCAGTCGGTGGCGGGCTTCTCATACCAAAGTTTGTACTGTTGTGCGTCTGCGTTGAGGCCTATGGCCAGCAGCAGGAGGGCAAAAAGCATTCTACACATGATGTTTGTTTTTAGTTACTGCTGCAAAGATAATAAAAAAGACAGGAAACAACGCAATGTCTCCCGTCTTTCGTGAAAAAAGTAATAATAACAACCGTAATATGTAATTCTTTATAATGTTGTCAGTGTTCTTTTTTCGGGCTATACTATAGTGGGCAGCTAATATATATACGTATTGTAGAACCGGCAGTGGTACATCGGTATGCCGCTGTATCTGCTGATAAGGTTGCAGTTGGCAACGAGCCTGGTCGCCGTCTTTGCTGCAAGTTGTGCGATGGTTTTCGTCTTCTTTATTCTCTTCATTGCTCTATCTCCTTTTCTTATTCATTTGAATTCCTGATTCATTGTTTTTGATAGTGCAAAGATACAGTCCTCCCATGCATGCAGCAAGCATTCATTCTTTTTTTCTTCCCTATTAGTTGCGACAACCCCCGATATTTGCGACAAATCCGGCCTTCCGGCCCCAAAATTGTCGCATCCGCTGCCTTATTCTGTATATTTCTATAGATTTCTTTCTACGGACTTTTTTGACTTCATAGACTCTTTCTATGCGTGGCACAGTCCCTAGAGTCCTTTAAGTCTGTAGACTATCATATTCCCGTAGACAGACTACGGATGGCACTTGGAATCCACTTCTAAAGTTAATAAAATGTAAATTGTGGAACAATGATGCAGTCTTTCCTGCAAAAAAGGGTTTTATAGGAAAGAACCTTTTTGGTATGAAAGACAAACAGGCGAAGAGAAACGATATTGCCATCCATTTCCTGATGGCCGTGAGCCTGATGGCAATGGTGTCGTCGTGTGCCACCCTCATCTCTGGCCCTACCGCAAAAGTCACTATCGACGGAAAGGTGGATGAGCCCGTGACCATCGTCACGAGCAAGACGGTCTATACCGACGTAAACCTTCCCAGGGAAGTGGAGGTGAAGCGCCGTCGTCTCCACGAACAGCACATCACCATTACTTCGCCCAGCTATGCGTTCAGCGACATTGTCATCCAGCGGTCACTCAGTACGATGGCTGTAGTCTGTGCCCTTGTGAACCCGTTCTCGCTGCCCGTAGACATGTTCACCAATGCTGTGAGCGAACCCATGCAGAGACATTTCTATATTGAGCCTGTGGCCAGACGCGAGCAGGCTGACTCGGTGTGGCGGGCTGACTCGTTGAGGCATGTTGCCCGTGTGGAGGCTTTGCGCAAGATGAAAGAGCTACCCGCACGCTATCGTCGTCATGAGCTGAGCGTCGGCGTTGGCTGTGGCGGTAATCAGGCCGACCATCACACGCACTCGATGGTCCGTGACTATGGCCGCCGATATGGTTTAGAACCTAGCTTTGAGTGCGGCAATATCTTCGGCGACTCTTACCTCTTTGCCGACATTGAGTATCACTACCGCCTGAACCGTAAGTGGGAGGTGGGGGCTTTCACCGCTTGGGGTATATCGGGAGAGAGCTATGAGAAATATCCTGAATACCCAAGTGAACCGAGTGCTCCGGAGCTCTCGCTCTATCAATATGGTGATGGCCATGAGCACTCTCGCTATTTTGCCCTTGCCCCATCCGTGCGATATACGTGGTTTGAGAATCGGCAGACGCGTTTCTATTCGCGTGTGGCACTGGGATACTTGCGCCATCATCTTATCTTCGGCTATGGTGAGGTGGCATTCTCCGATCCCGAAGCGACGCAACGGGTGTACTCCTTTCACAAGAATACCGACACCATCAAGCGGAGCATGGCGTGGCAGCTTACCGTCTTCGGCTGTCGTGTGGGAAGCGGCAGCATAGGCATGCAGTGTGAGGTGGGCTATGGCTGCCTGGGGCTGGTGCGTCTGGGACTGAATGTTTGTTTCTAGCAAGGAGGCTTAAAAAACTTTCAACGGCATGTTTTTACCCCATCGTTTGCACTACGCTGACAAGTGTCAGTAGTGCTACGCCCGCCAGCAACAGCACCACTGGCCATAGGCCCCACTGCTGCCAGCGCTTACGGTTGAAGACATCTGTGACGGTCAGCGACGACACTATCAGCATCAGCAGCATGAAAAGCTTCGGCATCAGCTGCACCCACAGCTTCTGTCCGTCGGCCGACATCAGTTCCACCCGATTGTTGATCAGGATGAATGTCATCAGCAGGAAACTGGCACCCATGGTCACCATGGCAGCCCAGCGCCACAACGTGCCCCACCAGCCATAGCCAAACAACTGCTTGTAGTCGATGAAATAAAGCACGGGTACGATGAGCATCACATACAGGTTGGCCACCTCCTGATCTTCAAAACCTGCCCACGAAAGAAGTAGAAGGCCCAGACACAGGAACATGAGGAACTGCACACAGAAAAGTACCTGGACGAAGAAACCCTGCGGCAGCGTGTGGCGCTCGCAATGGGGCGCTGAGCGGAACACCCACCATGTGGGGAGAATGAAGAACAGCGACAGCAACAGCATGGCCCACTGCATCTGACTGAGAAGCTTGTCGAGCACATAGCCAAGCCAGTCGTTGCCCATGTAGCCGCCTTCTTCCCCGCCGGTATCAACAAACCCAGACAGCGACACGAGCAGGGCCACCACGATGAGCATCTTCACCGGAGGGAAACAAACCTGCATCTTTCCGCTGATATAGTCGCGCATCAGATAACCCGGACGCCACAGCAGCTGCCACAGCGAATAAGGAAGTGAACGGCTGCCCAGTCCCCACAGGTCCAGCACGCTCTGCCGCACACTCTTCCATGTGAACCGGCCCGCGCTGGCTTTCTGACCGCAGGTGGGACAGTAATTCCCGGTGAACTGTTCTCCACAGTTCAGGCAATGATGCTGTGTGGTGTCGGTCTTAAAGTCGTGCGGATTTTTTTGCCACTGTCTGAACTGCCTGTATTTTTCTCTGAAGCTCATAGGTTTATTCTCCTTTCCCTTTCATTTTTCCATGCAAAGATAGTGTTTTATTTCACTTGTGCAAAATAATTCTCATAAAGTTTTTAGGAGTGTAGGAGTAAAGGAGTGTAGACATTACCTTCACCTGTCAAGCAACTCGTCAACTCGTTAACTTGTCTTGAAAGATTTCAGCCGCAGCTCAACTTGCGGAAACAAGTCGGGTTGCGGCTGAAACAGATAGTTGGGAAAACTTTTACATCTTGGTGATGATGCCTTTCTGGGTGGAATCGAGGAAGGCAATGATGTTGCGGATTTCCTCGCTGTCGGGAACCTGCTCCTTGATCTGATTGATGGCATCGAAGAGGCTGGCCTGACCGTGGAACACCAGACGGTAGGCATTGGCGATGTGCTTGAGCACTTTCTCGTCGATGCCGTAGGTGCGGCACATGGTCATGTTGACGCCGCCATAGCCGACGGGATTGCCACCGGCAATGATGTAAGGAGGAATGTCTTTCGAGAAGGTGGTGCCGGCCTGTAGCATGGCGCCTTCGCCGACACGGGTGCCGGCATTCTCGATGACCGACGACGAGAAGATGACGCCATTGCCAATCTCGCAGTCACCGGCAATCTTGGTTCCGTAGCCAAAGACACATTGGTCGCCCACCTTGGTGTCGTGAGAGATGTGGGCACCCTCCATGAGGAAGTTGTCGTTGCCGATGACGGTCTGGCAACCGTTGTGGGTGGCACGGTTGATGACTACATTCTCGCGGATGATGTTGTTGTCGCCGATGATGCATTCCGACTTCTCGCCACGGAAGCTGAAGTCTTGGGGCAGGGCGGCGATGACGGCTCCCTGGTGAATCTTGTTGTGAGCGCCCATTCGTGTTCCGTTAAGGATGCTGACGAAGGGGAAGATGATGCAGTCGTCGCCAATCACCACGTCGTCTTCGATATATACGAAGGGGAATATCTTGCAATTGTCGCCGATTCGGGCCTTTGGGCTGATTTCGGCTTTAGGACTGATTTCGCTTGCCATAATTATCAATTATCAATGTCAATTATCAATTTACTTCGCTCCTCCGCCAAGTGCCTGATAGAGGTTGACCACGGCCTGCATCTTGTAGAAGTCGTCGGCCACCTTGGAGAGCTGGGCGTTGAGCAGGCTGCTCTGTGCCTGGATGACCTCCAGATAGCTGGTGGTGCTACTCTTATAGAGTTGTTTGGTATCTTCGACATTCTTCTCGAGCACGGCAATCTGCTTGGCCTCGAGGGCTCCTTTCTCGGCAGAAGAGTTGTAGAGCACCAATGCGTTGCTCACTTCGCTGCCTGCCTTGAGGATGGTGTTCTGCCAGGTGTTGTAGGCCTGCTCGTACTGTAACTTGGCTACCTTCAGTCCGGCCACAATCTGACCGTGCTGGAAGATGGGCTGTACCAGACTGCCTACTGCGCTGAGCAGCATCTTGCCCGGGTTCACCAGTCCGTTCTGGTTGGTGAAGGCGCCTGTGCCGCTGATGGTGATGTTAGGATAGAAGCGGCTGCGGGCTGTCTGCACGTCGTAGAAGCACTGTGCCAGCGACATCTCGGCGGCATGGACATCGGCGCGGTTGTTGAGCAGCTGGATGCCTACACCAGTGGAGAGTTTGGCGGGCAGGCTCTGGTTCTCGAGCTTGCCACGGGCGATGGCTTGTGCGGGCTGTCCGATGAGCAGCGACAGCTGGTTCTCCATCTCGCGGATCTGGCGACGGATGTCGGCTCCCTGTGCCTGTACGCTATAGTAGGCAGCCTCGGCGCTCTGCACACTGGTAGAGCGGGCGCGTCCCAGGTTCATCTGCAGCTTCATCATGTCCCAGGTATCTTTGGTAAGAGTGGTCATACCCTCGATGATCTCGTTCTGACGGTCAAGCATGAGCAGCGTGTAATAGAGATTGGCAATGCCACTGATGATGTTGGTCTGTACCACCGTCTGGTAGTCCTGTGTGGCCAGCAGCTGCATCTGGGCGCTGCGCTTCTGGTTGAGCAGGTTGCCGAAGAGGTCGACATTCCAGCTGGCCGTGACGGGCAGCGAGTACGACTTGGTGGCGGGAGCACCGTCGAACGAGGCGATGGTGCCCTGCGGTGTGAACGACAACGAGGGGATGAAGGCCAGTTTGGCCACCTTCAGGGCCTCGTTCACCATTTTCACATTGAGTGCGGCATTGAGCAGGTCGGGGTTGTTGGCCAGTCCGCGCTCGATGAGGCTCTGCAGTTGCGGGTCGGTGAAGACGCTGCGCCACGGCATGTTGCCGAAACTGGTGGTATCTTTCACGGCCAGGGTGTCGGTAAGCGACACGGCGTCGCGCACCAGTCCCTTGGTGTTCACCTCGGGGCGCTCATATTTGTTGTAGAGTCCGCAACTGCTCAGCAGAGCAGTTGCAAGGACCATGATTACGATTTTTTTCATACTTATTCCTCTACTTTATATTCAACAGGACGGTGTGCATACTGGGCCAGTTCGGCTGCCACATCGTGGTTCTCGTCGTCTTCGAACTTCATGGGGCGGAACTTCTCTTGCAAGCTCTGGAAGATGACGAACAGTCCGGGCACGACAAGCACCTGACAGATTGTTCCGATGAGCATACCGCCCACAGCGGCGGCACCGAGCGTCTGGTTACCGTTCTTACCTACACCCGAGGCGAACATCATGGGCAGCAGACCGATGATCATGGCCAGCGACGTCATCAAGATAGGACGCAGACGGGCTGCGGCACCCAGGATGGCCGACCACGAGATGGCCATACCCAGCTGGCGGCGCTCAAGGGCGAACTGCACAATGAGGATGGCGTTCTTGGCCAACAGACCAATCAGCATGATGAGTGAGATCTGCATGTAGATGTCGTTGGAGTGGCCGAAGAGCTGTGTGAACAAGAAGCAGCCTGCCAGTCCGAAGGGCACCGAGAGGACTACCGCCAGCGGCAGGATGTACGACTCGTACTGTGCCGACAGGATGAGGTAGATGAAGATGAAGCACAGCAAGAAGATGATGGCGGTGCTGTTGGATGCCTTGGCCTCCTCGCGCGTCAGACCCTGGTAGTCGTAGGTGTAGCCCTGCGGCAGCACCTCGGCAGCCACCTCTTGTGCGGCCTTGATGGCCTCACCGGTAGAGTAGCCGTCGGCCACTGTTGCCGTCACATTGATAGATGTGAACAGGTTGAAGCGGTTGATGTTGGATGGGCCATAGACACGGCTCAGCTGGCAGAACTCCTGGACGGGCGACATGCCTGCCGGTGTGCGCACATAGATGCTGTTGAGCGACTCGGGCGTCATGCGTGTTTCGGGCGAGCCCTGAATCATTACACGGTAGAGCTTACCAAACGAGTTGAAGTTTGAGGCATAGAGTCCGCCGTAGTAACCCTGCAACGTGGCAAGCACGGTAGAGGGCGAGATGCCAGCCTGCTTACACTTGGCCACATCGACGCTTACCATGTATTGCGGATAGTTGGGGTTGTAGGATGTCTGGGCTGTCTGGAACTCCGGGCGCTTGTTGAGTGCTGCCAGATAGTCTTTCACGATGCCGAAGAACTTGTTGAGGTTGCCACCCGTACGGTCCTGCATGACCAGCGACACACCCGAGTTGGCCGAGAAGCCAGGAATCATAGGCGGTGCGAAGGCCAGAATCTGAGCGTCCTTGATGTGGGCGGTCTTGATATAGATTTGGGCCAACACACCGCTGGCGTCGTAGGGGTTGAGGAAGAAACGGTAGATGCCGTCGCCCTGCCACAGTCCGGAGAGTTTCCACCAGAATCCTTTCTGTCGCTCCTCGAAGGGTTTGAGCTTAAGGATGAAGGTGGCCTGGTCGGAACCGGCACCGGCAATGAAGTTGTAACCCTGAATCTGCTCACGGCTCTGGATGGCCGGGTCGGAAGCCAGGATGGAGTCTACCTGATTGATGACGGTGCGCGTGCGAGCCACAGAGGTGGCGGGAGGCATCGAGACGGTGCAGAACACGGTACCGGTGTCCTCGTCGGGCACGAGACCCGACTTGGTGGTGAACATGGTGACGATGAGCACCGCAATGCCAGCGACAACCGTGATGATCATGGCCATGGGCTTGCGCACCAGTTTCTCTACGCTCTTCTTATACTTGCCCAGGATAGAGTCGTAGGCAGTATTGAACGAGGCGTGGAAGCGGTCGATGCGCGACATTTTGCGCTCGTGTCCCTCTTTGTCGTGCGGCTTCAGGAAGATGGCACACAGGGCGGGCGAGAGCGTCAGGGCGTTCAATGCCGAGATGAAGATACTCACGGCCATGGTCACACCAAACTCACGATAGAACGTACCGGTGGTGCCACCGATGAACGACACAGGGATGAACACCGAGGCCATCACCAGCGTGATGGAGATGATAGCTCCCGAAATCTCGTTCATGGCATCGATAGAGGCCGTCAGCGGCGACTTGTAACCCTGGTCGAGCTTGGCATGCACAGCCTCGACCACCACAATGGCATCGTCGACCACAATGGCAATGGCCAAGAGCAAGGCCGACAGCGTCAGCAAGTTGATGGAGAATCCGAATACCGACAGGAAGAAGAACGTACCAATGAGCGATACGGGAACGGCAATAAGCGGGATGAGCGTAGAGCGCCAGTCCTGCAGGAACACGTAGATGACCAGGAACACCAGAATGAGGGTGAACACCAAGGTGAACACCACCTCCTCGATAGAGGCATAGAGGAACTCGGTCACGTCGTAGTTAATCTTATAGTACATGCCCGGGGGGAACAACTTAGCCTGCTCTTCGAGCTCGGCCTTCACCTCCTTGGCAATCTGGTTGGCGTTAGAACCAGCAATCTGCTGCACCATACCCATCACCGACGGGATGTTGTTGTTCTTCATCGACACCGAATACTGCTGACCGCCCAGTTCGATCTTGGCAACGTCTTTCAGTTTCAGAGTCTGTCCGTTGGCATCGCTCGAGATGATGATGTTGCCAAACTCCTCGGCAGTCTTCAGACGGCCGGTGTAACGGATGGCATACTCGTAGGCCACGTCCGACTGCTCGCCGAAGGTACCCGGAGCAGCCTCTACGTTCTGTTCGGCCAGTGCACCGCTGATGTCGCTGGGCATCAGTCCGTGCTGCTTCATCACGTCGGGTTTCAGCCAGATGCGCATAGAGTAGGTCTTCAGACCGGGGCTCTGTACGTCGCCCACACCCTGAATACGCTTGATGGCCGGAACAATGTTGATGTTGTTGTAGTTGGTCAGGAACTTATCGTCGTAGCGACCGTCGGAGGTCAGCGTGAACATGAGCACCTGAGACGTCTGACGCTTCATGACCGTCACACCGATGCGCGTTACTTCGGCAGGGAGCAGAGCCTGTGCCTGCTGCACACGGTTCTGCACGTTGACGGCACACATGTCGGGGTTCATGCCCTGACGGAACAACACCGTGATGGATGCCGAACCCGACGAGGCACTCGATGATATATAGTCCATGCCCTCAACACCGTTGATGCTTTCCTCAAGCGGCGTGATGACAGAATTCTTTACGGTCTCGGCATCGGCACCGGGATAGCTGGTGAAGACCACCACCGTGGGCGGAGCAATGTCGGGATATTGCTCGATAGGCAGTGACACCAGACCGATGAAACCCAGCAGCACGATGACGATGGAGATCACCGTCGAGAGCACTGGGCGTTTGATAAAGTTAGTAAATGTCATGGTCTTACTTCTTCATTGAGTTTACAATATCGCTGGAGGTCATGGCCTTGGCCTGCTCGTCGATTTTCTTCTGATATCTTTCGGGGGTGATGGGCACTATCTCCATGCCATCCTTGAGTTTGGTGATACCGTTGGTGACATATTTGTCGCCATTGCGCAGACCGTCGACGACGATGTAGTTGTTGCCGTCGTTCTGTGGGTCGACCTTAATCTCGGTGTACTTCACCTTGTTGCCCTGGCCTACGGTGTAGACAAACTTCTTGTCCTGTACCTCAGAAACACACGACTGAGGGATGACGATGGCACCCGAATTGTGGCGGGGAACGATGATGTTTCCAGAGCCACCGCTCTTGAGCAGATGCTCGGGATTGGAGAAGGCGGCAATGAGCTGCACCGTACCAGTGGCCTGGTCGATGACACCACTCATCTTCGTCACCTTACCCTCGTGCGAGTAGATGGTGCCGTCGCTCAGCTGCAGCTGTACGGGGGGCAGCGAGTTCAGTCCTTGTGCCGACAGCGTCATGGCGTCTTTCTCGGTCACTGAGAAGTAAACCTCCATCGAGCTGATGTTGCTCACGGTGGTCAGGGCGTTGGAACCGCTGACGAGTGCACCTACCTTGAAAGGAATGGTGCCCACCACACCGCGGGCAGGACTCTTCACGTAGCAGAAACTCAAAGCCTCTTTGGCAGAAGCCAGTGCGGCCTTTGCCTGAGCCAGACCGGCACGTGCACTCTCGTAGGCATTCTTGGCCGACTGCAGTTCGAAGTCGCCAATCACCTTATTGTCGAACAGCTGCTGGCTGTTGTCATAAGTCAGCTTGGCAGTGTTGCACTGTGCGGTGGCAGTGTTTACAGATGCCTGGGCCTGACGCACCTGAGCCTGATAGGTCTCGTTATCAATTACAAACAGCAACTGGCCTGCTCCGACAGTCTGTCCTTCCTTCACGCAAATTCTCGTGATGAATCCCGAAGCTTTCGGGCGAATCTCTACATCCTGAACACCCTTGATGGTAGCAGGGTAGGTGACTTGAGTGGAAGCGTTCTGCAAATCAACGGTCACAACAGGGTACTCGTTGTCGCCGAAGTTGGGCATACCGCCTCGCTTTCCACCACAAGAAACCAGTAGCGCGGCCACAGCCACACACATGAATAAAGTTTTCTTTTTCATAATTCTTTTAACTATTTACTTTTTATTGATTGTCACAACACGATAAAGGAAACTTTTTCTTTCCTCTTAGTTTTTGAACATGCAAAGGTACATATTAAATAAGGTACAAAAAACAGTTGTACCATATTTTTAACAATTCTTATAGTGGATTAACTAGGCTAAACCCATTTCCTGGGCTTTTTGCAGCAGTAATTGCATCAACGGCTCGCGCTCGTTGGGCACCTTGTTGTCGAGTACGGCATCCTTCAGGCACTGCTTCAGCGTCCCCACTTCGCGCGAGGGTTTCAGGTGGAATATCTCCATAATCTCGTTGCCGTCGATGACGGGTTGAAGCAACCGTTTGTAGTCTTTCTCCTTCAGGTCGTCGAGCTTCTCGCGCACAATGCGGAAGTTCTCCAGGAATCGGGCTTTCCTCACTTGGTTCTTCGAGGTGATGTCGGCTTCGCAGAGCGTCATCAGGTCGTCGATGTCGTCGCCAGCATCGTTCAGCAGACGGCGCACAGCCGAGTCGGTCACCACATCGTCGGCAATCACAATGGGACGCATGTGCAAGTCGACCAACTTCTGCACATAGCGCATCTCAGCGCCCATCGGCAGTTTCAGCCGACGGAAAATCTCGGGCACCATCTTGGCGCCAATGGCATTGTGGTTGTGGAAGGTCCAACCCACCAGCGGATCCCATCGTTTCGACTTCGTCTTGCCAATGTCGTGCAACAAAGCACCCCAGCGCAGCCACAACTGATAGTTGAAGTCGGAGGGTTCCCTACCCTGCTTGTCATTTCTGGTGCGACAAACATTCTCCAGCACCTCGAGCGTATGGTAGAAATTGTTCTTATGAGCCCTGTTACCGCGCTTCTCCACGATGTCGAGGGCTGCGAGCTCGGGCAGGATGATCTGCATCAGTCCGGTACGCTGCATGTACTCCAGTCCGATGCTGGGATGCGGAGCCATCATGATTTTGTTGAGCTCCACCTCTATGCGCTCGGCACTCACAATGCCTATTCGGTCGGCCATGCGTTCGAGCGCCTCAAAGGTCTCGGGCTCAATCTGGAAATTCAGCTGGGTGGCAAAGCGTATACAGCGCATCATGCGCAGCGGGTCGTCAGAGAAGGTCACACCGGGTTCCAAAGGTGTGGCGATGATACCATCCTCAAGGTCGGCAAGGCCATTAAACGGATCCACCAGCTCTCCGAAACGACTGCCATTCAAGCAGATAGCCATCGCATTAATCGTGAAGTCGCGGCGATTCTGGTCGTCTTCCAGCGTGCCGTTTTCCACAATAGGTTTGCGCGAGTCGTGGCTGTAACTCTCTTTGCGGGCACCCACAAACTCTATCTCAAATTCCTTACCTTCGTCACGGAACTTCACCTGCGCTGTTCCAAAACTTTTGAACACCGACAGATGGGCCCGACGGCCTATCGACTTCGCCAAAGCACGTGCCACCTTGATGCCACAGCCTTCCTCCCAGTCGGAGGGATTCTCAGAGACCACCACCACATCGATGTCATTACTCGGACGCTCCAAGAAAATATCACGCACATAGCCACCCACCACATATCCGTCAACACCTAATTGGTCGATGATACGCGATATCTGATGAAAGATTTCCTGATCGAGTATTTCTGCTAATTCTTCGTCTGAGTATAACTTCATTGTAGCCTTTCTGCTTTAGCGGCTGCAAAGTTACGATTAAGCGAGCAAAAAACCAAATTTTGGAGCAGCGAATACAAAGAAATTGTAGTATTTCGTTTGTTGAGTCGCGACAAAATTGACCTTTGGGCAAATTTATTTGAGTTTTTTCGAACGTGAGTAACTAAGGCATTGGCCAAAGTTAGGATTAAGCGAGCAAAAAAAACAATAATAAATCACAAATTACAAGGGAAAAAACCTCTTCACGACCGTTTTTTATGCCAAACACTATTCAGACTCGATAAAAATGAGTAAATTTGCAGCACTAAATCGCATATTGACATGAAAAGAATTCTCATACTACTAACAGGTGTCATCTTGCTGATAGCCTGTCATACCGACAAGACAAAAGAAGAAGCCGCAGAACTGCTGCAATTGGCTACCACACAGTTCGAGCAAAAGCAATACGATGCCGCCCTGCTGAGCCTCGATTCGCTCAGGCGCGCCTACCCCAAGGCAATAGAGGCCCGCAAACAGGCCATCACCCTCAAACAAAACATCGAACTGGCAAGGGCAGAGGCCGAACTGGCCACCATCGATCAGGCTCTGCAAAAGGCCAAGGCTGACTATGAGCAGCTGAAGAAAACATCTGAAGCTCACCACCGTAAGGGCACCGCCACGGCAGACGAACTGACACGTACCACACAGATGCGCATGTACCGCGACTCTCTGCAGGTGCAGTTCGATGTGCAATGCGCCAAAATCAAATATATTCACAAACGGCAAAAGCAAGAATAAAGCATTGGTGCTGAAGCCGATAGCCGCGTGAGTTGACGGGGCAGCTGGAAAACCTGTTGACCTGGTTTCGCCCGTTGAAGTCGTTTCGATAGCCGAAACGCTGTGTCATAGTGCCTGAAACAGCGTATTTTTGTACAGGAAACGGAACGTTTTTGTGCCTGAAACGCAATCATACTGTGCCTTTTTGTAGCGCCGTCGACAGCAAATAGCTACAACAAGGGCTGTTTTTTTCGTTCATTTTTACTATGAAAATGAAAAAACCTACCAATAGCGAATCAAGTCTCACAAATTATTCGTAACTTTGCAGCGTTATTACAGAACAGAAACATCATGTCGACGACATCATTCAATACAGAAGAACAGTTCAAACAGGTGATGGCCGAGTGCCGCTCATTGTTTGAGAAGAAGCTGCACGACTACAGTGCGTCGTGGCGCATTCTGCGTCCCTCGTCGCTCACCGACCAGCTGTTCATCAAGGCCAAGCGTATCCGTTCGCTGGAAATCAAGAAGGAATCGCTGGTGGGCGAAGGCATCAGGCCCGAGTTCATCGGCCTCATCAACTATGGCATTGTAGGACTGATACAGCTCGACCGCGGTTATGTGGACGAGGTGGATATCACCAACGCACAGGCCATGGAATTGTACGACCGGTTTGCCCACGAGGCACTGGAGCTGATGCTGAAGAAGAACCACGACTACAACGAGGCGTGGCGTTCGATGCGAGTGAGCAGCTATACCGACTTCATTCTGACGAAGATACAGCGCATCAAGGAGATTGAGGACCTGGGTGGTGAGACGCTCGTCTCGGAAGGGATTGATGCCAACTACATGGACATCATCAACTATGCCGTGTTTGGCGTCATTAAATTAAGTTAGGAGCAGGCTGCTGACATGGAGACCGTGAAGAAGATACTGACCAATGTGTGCCGCCTGATAGTGGCGTTGACGTTTGTCTTCTCTGGTTACGTGAAAGCCATCGACCCGCTGGGCACGCAATATAAGATACAAGACTATCTGGGTGCGCTCCATCTGGAAGGTCTGTTGCCCGACATCGTCACGCTGGGTGCCTCGGTACTCCTGGCGGCAGTAGAGTTCAGCATCGGTCTGTTCCTGCTGTTTGCCATCCACCGCAGGGTGAGCTCTCGGCTGGCACTGCTCTTCATGTGCGTCATGACACCCGTCACACTGTGGCTGGCCCTGGCCAATCCGGTGAAAGACTGCGGATGCTTTGGCGACGCCATTGTGCTGACAAACTGGCAGACGTTCGGCAAGAACATCGTTCTGCTACTTTGCGCCATCGTCATTGCGCGATGGCCGTTGAAGATGGTACGCTTCATATCGGAGAGCAACCAGTGGATAGTTATCAACTTCACGTTTGTGTTCATCCTGCTCTCTAGTCTGTGGAGCCTCTACGACCTGCCGCAGTTCGACTTCAGGCCCTACCACGTAGGCGCCAATATCAAAAAAGGAATGGAGATTCCGGAAGGTGCACCGCAGCCTCAGTTTGAGACCAAGTTCATCTTGGAGAAAAACGGCGAGCGCAAAGAGTTCACACTCGACGACTATCCCGACTCCACCTGGACATTCATTGACAGCAAGACGGTGCAAACAGCTGAGGGATATGTGCCGCCCATTCACGACTTTTCTATTCAGACGGTCGACACGGGCGAAGACATTACCGACAAGGTGCTGGCCGACACCAGCTACACCTTCCTGCTTATATCGCCACATCTGGAGAATGCCAGCGACAGCAACTTCGGACAGATAGACCAGCTCTACGAGTATGCCGAGGAACACGGATACCGCTTCTACTGTCTCACGGCCAGCGGTGAAAAGGCCATCAGCCAGTGGCAAGACATCACAGGAGCTGAATATCCCTTCTGCCTGAGCGACGAAACCACGCTGAAGACCATCATCCGAAGCAATCCGGGACTGCTGCTCATCAAGAATGGGACCATCATACGTAAGTGGAGCCACAACAGTCTGCCCACCATCGAACCGGCACAAGCCACGCTCCCACTGGAGGCACAGCCCTTCGGACAGATGCCCACCGACTCGGTGCCCGCGAAGATACTGCGAATACTCACATGGTTCGTGCTGCCATTGCTGCTGCTCACACTGGCCGACAGGCTTTGGGCATGGACAAAGTGGATCAGACGGAAAAAGCTGATTCGCAAGAAAAGAGAGGAGAACGGTGAGGCTGAGAATGCAAACAACGAGGCTGAGAATGCAAATAGCGATGCAGAGACGCTTCCGACAGACGCAGAGATGCCTCCAGCTGATGCAGAGTTGCCCTCCACAAACGCAGAGATGCCTCCGGTTGAGGAAAAGTAACGGCGAGGCTCTGCCAAACGGCAAAGAACAAACAACATCCATTAGATATTTAATTTTTTAAAGGAAAAAGAAAATGAGAAAGAAAATTGTAGCAGGTAACTGGAAAATGAACATGAACCTGCAGGACGGTATCGCTCTGGCAAAAGAGTTGAATGAGACACTGAAGGCCGACAAGCCCAATTGCGGCGTTGTCATCTGCACACCATTCATCCATCTGGCTAGCATCGCCCAGTTCCTCGACCAGGACATCATCGGCCTGGGTGCTGAGAACTGCGCCGACAAAGAGAAGGGTGCATTCACCGGCGAGGTAAGTGCTGAAATGGTGAAGTCGACAGGTGCACAGTATGTCATTCTGGGTCACTCGGAGCGCCGTGAGTACTACAAGGAGACTCCTGAGATTCTGCGCGAGAAGGTGCTCCTGGCACAGAAGAACGACCTGAAGGTCATCTTCTGCATCGGCGAGAGCCTGGAAGAGCGTGAGGCAGGCAAGCAGAACGAGGTGGTGAAAGCCGAGCTCGAAGGCAGCGTGTTCAACCTCGCAGAGGAAGACTTCCGTAAGATTGTGATTGCCTACGAGCCCATCTGGGCCATCGGAACTGGCAAAACAGCCACTGCCGACCAGGCAGAGGAGATTCACGCCTACATCCGCAGCATCATTGCCGAGAAATATGGTCAGGCTGTAGCCGACGACACCACCATTCTCTATGGCGGTTCGTGCAAAGCCAGCAATGCTCCCGAGCTGTTTGCAAAGCCCGACATCGACGGCGGACTCATTGGTGGCGCCTCGCTGAAGTGTGCCGACTTCAAGGGCATCATCGATGCTTGGAAATAACTGACCATAAAGGGATGAGTGATAAGTGATAAGTGGAAAATGACAAATAAATAGAATAGAAATATGCCCATGCGTAGAACAACAATATTTATCAATCGTGGTTGGTGGCAAAAGATGTTGCTGCTACTTGTCACCTATCACTTGTCGCTCATCGTTTCTCCTGCTCAGACATTCACCAAAGAGCTGCAACAGCAGAAGAAGGGCGAAGGGAAAGTGACCATCACCCAGAGCAAGGAAATAGACGACCTGGTGAACGGCAAAACAACGGTTACTACACCTGTCACAACCGCCGCAACCACACCGGCAGCAACGAAGCCGGAGGCCAAGAACGACAGTGTGCCCATACCCACTACACCTAAACCTATAGAGGCAAAGCCCGTCACTGGCGAGGTTCCTCGGCAGATAACCGACGAGAACGGCGAGACCGTGACTGCTCCTATCGACATGAGCAAGAAAGTGCCACGCCACAGCTATAAGATCAATGGATTCCGCGTGCAGGCCTTCGCCGGAGGCAACTCACGCGCAGACAAACAGAAAGCCGAACAGGCCGGGCGTGCCATCAAGATGAAATATCCCGAACTGCCTATCTATGTGCATTTCTACTCTCCGCAATGGAAGTGCCGTGTGGGCAACTTCAAGACATACGAAGAAGCCAGCAGGGTGCTACGCAACGTGAAAGCCATGGGATATAAACAGGCATGTATCGTTAAAGGAAAAATCACCGTACAGTATTAATGAATTGGGAGCCAGGAAGAATCTGAGAAATCTGAATATTCCGAATTTTCTGAATTCTCTGAATACTCTGAATTTTCTGAATACTCCGATTACTCCGACAACTCCCCCCACAATAACAACAAAAAAGAAACTATGAATCCGGAATCAGAATTCCGCGAGGGTCTCGACGAACTCGCTTCCCACTACGAATCTATCCTCAACTTACTTGGCGAGGACCCCAAGCGCGAAGGACTGCAGAAAACGCCCATGCGTGTGGCAAAGGCAATGCAAGTGCTCACACGCGGTTACACCCAGGATGCCCAGAAGGTGCTCACCGACGCCTTGTTCAAAGAAGACTACAGCCAGATGGTCATCGTGAAGGATATCGATTTCTTCTCCATGTGCGAGCACCACATGCTGCCCTTCTATGGCAAGGTGCATGTGGCATATATCCCTAATGGCTATATCACCGGTCTCTCGAAAATTGCCAGGGTGGTCGACATCTTCAGTCACCGACTGCAGGTGCAAGAGCGTATGACACTACAAATCAAGCAATGTATTCAGGACACGCTGAAGCCGCTGGGCGTGATGGTAGTCGTAGAGGCCAAGCACATGTGCATGCAGATGCGAGGTGTGGAAAAGCAAAACTCCATCACTACCACCAGTGAGGTCAGCGGCGTGTTCCATCAGGCCAAGACACGACAGGAGTTTATGAATCTTTTGCGCACCGAGAGCAAAAAAATCTGATCTCGCCATGCAAGGTTTCTGTCACTAGCGTGTTTAAGTAGTGTAAGATAAACCAAAACGAACGAAAAAAGGAAAAAGACAATGAAAAAAACTAAAAGACTTATGTTTCTGGCCATGCTTTGTATGGCTGCATTCACACTCACATCGTGCCTGAATAGCGACGACGATCAAGACGAGATTACCTCATCGCTGATGACCGAAGCCGAGGCTAATCAGTACCTGACACCCATCTCTGGCTATCACATGGGCACTCTGAGGGCATATTTCACTAACAAAGAAGGGAAGCAGGACTCTGTCTTCGTGGCTGCACCATGCGTCGTCAGTGCCGAAGCAAAGAATATCACTTTTGAGGAGTTTCCTGTCTCTATTCTGAAGAACTATCTCAATGCCGATGCTGATGCTGAGCTGCGTGCCGCCCTGGAGGAGAAAGAAGGCATACCCATGATTACCAACATGAAAGCTTTCTGGACCATCACCAACAACACAACGGGACAGAGCAACAAATTCTTCTACCAGATTCCTAACAACAAGAAGCTTGAGTTTACCCTCAACTATGGAGGCCAAGAGCACAAGGCTGTTGTCAACTTCATCGAGTCGGTGAATATTGACTACTATACTTTCGACTCAAGAGGGCTCTACGACCCCACTACTTATAAGATGCAGCTGCAGTTCATCATCTCCAGCTTCACAGTAGACAGTGCTCCGAAGCTACAGCTGGCTGCCCTCTACTATACCGACAATTGACGAGGCGAGACGGGCTTCGGCCTGACTCCTCATAATATGATTTGAATATTAAAGCAGAAAGAATGCCACATCCCTTCTCACGCACACAACTACTGCTGGGCAGGCAAGCCCTACAGAAACTCAAAGACAGCCACGTGGCTGTCTTTGGTGTTGGTGGTGTGGGTGGCTATGCTGTAGAGGTGCTGGCACGCAGCGGGGTGGGAAGCATCACCGTGGTGGATAACGACCGGGTGGAAATCACCAATATCAACCGCCAGATTATTGCCCTCCACTCTACCATCGGACAGTTGAAGGTGGACGTCATCGCCCGCCGCATTGCCGACATCAATCCCGACTGCCACGTCACTGCCCTGCATACATTCTACCTGCCATCGAATGCCGATGAGATCGACCTCAGCGCATACGATTATGTGGTTGATTGCATCGACACCGTCGCCGCCAAACTGGAGCTGATACGCCGCTGCCATGAGTTGCACGTGCCCATCATCAGCAGCATGGGCGCAGCCAACAAAATGGATGCCACGGCTTTTCGGGTGGCAGATATCAACCAGACACAGATAGACCCTCTGGCCAAGGTCATCCGTAAGAAACTGCGCAAACTGGGCATTGAGAGCCTGAAGGTGGTCTTCAGCGAAGAGACGCCCCTACCCTACGCAGAAGGAGAGACACCGCCATTGGCTCAAAACGATGAACAGACCGAAGGCAACAGAAAACGCATGATACCGGCCAGCAATGCCTTTGTGCCTGCCGCAGCCGGACTGATTATTGGCGGTGAAGTGGTGAAGGACATCATCAAACGGCCCTGTTCTGTGGTTAACGATTCCAGCCTATGACCGACGAACGTATCTCCCCCCATCACCCTCATTCTGGTCATGGCGATGATGATTCGCATCATAGACTTACTGATGACGCTGCTGACAGGCAACCAGGCGTTCAATACCGGCATGAACCTGCTGACCCTACCGAATATCAGTTCAGTAACCAGCAAAACAAATACATGAGTCTTGTCTCACTCCTTGTGATCCTTATTCTTGCCCTCATCATCTGGCTGATGACAAGTTGCTGAAACATGACTACCCCCTGATGAAAAGTATTGCTATTCTACAGAAAAACCTGCATGAGTGATGCAGGTTTGCAATTTTATTTGTATATTTGCACAAATGAAACTCAAAACTATCCATCTCGAACAAACCGACTCTACCAACCGGTGGCTTCGCGAGCACATGGGTGAGGCAGATGCCGACATCACCGTCGTTACTGCTGACTATCAAACGGCAGGACGCGGACAAGGCAGCAATACCTGGGAATCGGAACAGGGGAAGAACTTGCTCTTCTCGATGTTGGTACGTCCCAAATACGTGCCGGTGCAGAGGCAATATCTGCTGTCGATGACCCACGCCCTGGCACTCTACGACACACTGAGCAGCTATACCGACGGCATCAGCATCAAATGGCCGAACGATATCTACTGGCATGACCGTAAAATCTGCGGAACGCTCATTGAGCTGGGCATCAATAGCGACGGCATCAACAGCTGCATCTTCGGGACCGGCATCGACGTCAATCAGCGTCTGTTCCGCAGCGATGCGCCCAATCCGATGTCATTGTGGCAGATACTGGGACGTGAGACCGACTTGAAAGAGGTGCTCGACAAGGTCATCTGTTGTATGCAGACGAGGATGGACCTGCTCATCAATGGCCGCTTTGAAGAGATTTCCAGCAACTATCACGAGCATCTTTACCGTCGGGAGGGGCTTCACTCCTATCGCGACGACGATGGAGAGTTTCAGGCACGGCTGATACGAGTAGCCGACGATGGACGGCTTTGGCTTTGCGATAGCCAAGGGAAGGAACGCTCATATATGTTCAAGGAAGTGGCGTTTGTCATATAGACCTGCGCATTGAATAGTCACATGAGGTTTCGGAGTCCCCATAAAAAACGATTCGACATATTATTCACTTAAAACGATTATATCATGGCAAGATTTAAAAGAATACTCTTGAAGCTCAGTGGTGAGAGCCTGATGGGCAAACAAGGCTTCGGCATCGACCCCGAACGGCTTAGTCAGTATGCCGAGCAAATCAAGGAAGTGACGGAGATGGGCGTACAGATAGGCATTGTGATTGGTGGCGGTAACATCTTCCGCGGCCTGAGTGGCAGTCAGAAAGGCTTCGACCGTGTGAAAGGCGACCAGATGGGTATGTGTGCCACCGTCATCAACTCATTGGCCCTGAGTTCTGCGCTGGGCGCTATCGGAGTGAAGAACCGTGTGCTGACTGCTATCCGCATGGAGCCTATCGGCGAGTTCTATACCAAATGGCGCGCCATCGAGGCCATGGAGGCAGGCTACGTCTGCATCTTCTCTGCAGGCACTGGCTCTCCCTACTTCACCACCGACACAGGCAGTTCTCTGCGCGGAATAGAGATTGAAGCCGACGTGATGCTGAAAGGCACCCGTGTGGACGGTGTCTATACGGCCGACCCCGAGAAAGACCCCACTGCCACAAAATTCAAGGAAATCACTTATAAGGAGGTGCTGGCCCGTGGACTGAAAGTGATGGATCTGACAGCTATCTGCATGTGCCAGGACAACAACCTACCTATCTATGTCTTCAACATGGATATCGTAGGCAATCTCAAAAAGGTGATGGATGGCGAGGAAATCGGAACGCTCGTTCACAACTAGTTCCAAGTTCAAGGAGTCTTAGGGCTCCTTGCTTTCCTCAAAGTCGACATACTCGCCCTCGTTATCAGCAAATATTTTTCGGTTTGCCTCCTGTGGGGTACGCTTGTCGATGACTTTTTCCTCATCGCCATACGTTTCATGACGGTTCCGACTGCTGTAACCGCCATGAGATGAGGATTGCTGTTCGTTACCGGTTTGAAAAGCCTTTCTCACAGCATGCACAATGCGCGCTACAACGGTTGCACCCATGAGAAGTACCATGAGAATGACAATCAGGATAATGATAAAGAAGAATTTCAGAATACCCATAGCTTTACTCTGCTTTAGACTTACCTGACAGGAAGATGATAAGCGACAACGCAACGTAGAGCACAATGACCATCCAGAAGCCTTCGATAATGCCCGAAGACAACAGCAGGGCGGCACTCATGATGGCAAAACCATATTTCACCTCATTGCCTTTCATGCCCCAATGCTTGAACTTCAATGCAAACATGGGCAGCTCGCACACCAACAGCCAGCAACTGAGCGCTATGAGCAGCAGTAAAACAGGCAATGCCCATACACCCGTATTTTCAATCATCTTAGGCATTCCAGCCAGCAACGACCCCCAGAACAAGGCATTGGCAGGCGTGGGAAGACCTATGAACGATGTCGTCTGACGCTCGTCAAGATTGAATTTAGCCAGTCGCAATGCCGAGAAGGCTGCTATCAGGAATGCCACGAAGGGAATGTATTCTGAGAATGAAGCCACTTCAGCAGGATAATCAATCACCATCAGCTCGTGAAACACCATGCTTGCCGGAGCCACACCGAAGGTGACATCATCGGCCAGCGAGTCGAGCTCCTTACCAATGGGTGATGATACATGCAGCAAACGGGCTGTCATACCGTCGAAAAAGTCGAAAACGGCACCTATAATAATCCAACACAAAGCCATCTTCGGCTCGCCATAGAGAGCATACATAATAGCGATGCAGCCTGATATCAGGTTGCAACAGGTGATCATATTTGGAATGTGTTTCTTCAACTTGACTACTCAACTAAAATGAAACAAAAGAATGACTCAATTAACGAAAGGCTCTAAGGTCGTGGGGGAGAATAAAGCGAAGGTTCACGCCAACTTGGCAATGACGGTCTGATCGCCCGTTGTGCTCTGTCCCATCTTGACGCATACCTCTGTCCCAAGGGGGAGAAACACGTCAACGCGCGAGCCGAATTTGATGAAGCCCAGATGCTCGTCAATAAAACACTCCTCACCTTCTTTGGCATAGGTCACGATACGACGCGCTACAGCACCGGCTATCTGACGGCATAGCACATCCACACCTTCGGGTGTCTCTATCATGACGTCGGCATGCTCGTTTTCCTCACTGGCCTTTGGCAGCCAAGCCTTGTGGAAATTACCGTTCTGATGGTATACGGTCTTCACCTTTCCATCAACGGGGAACCAATTGGCATGTACATTGAACAGGCTCATAAAGATGCTGATCATCAAACGCTTGTCGTGGAAATACTCTGTCTCTTCTACTTCCTCAATGACCACCACTTTGCCATCGGCGGGAGCCACTACGACACGCTCTGTGTCATCTCCGGGAAAATAGCGAATGGGACAGCGGAAGAAATTCAGCACGATACCATATACAACGGCAGCAACACTCACAAAGCACCAAAAGGGGATTTTGGTGTCAAGTGAGCGCCATAATATCACTGCAACCGCAATGATGACAAGCAGCCCGTAAAATAGTGTGTCGTTGCCTTCGCTATGCAGTCGTTGTTTCTTTAGTTTCCTTATTCGTTTTCCCATGAGAAGTTCAGAAATGTCTAATCGTCTGCAAAGGTAGTAAAATAAATTGATAAACGCTCATCGTTAATTGATATTTTTCACTTTTATGTTTTTTTTGGCCTATTATTTTGGCAATATCAGGAATTCGCCGTAACTTTACACCTCAAATCAGAAAGACATGCAAGATTTCGTTCATCTTCACGTACATACATATTATTCTATTCTCGACGGACAATCGAGCATCAAACGACTTGTCGACAAGGCTGTTGCCAACGGCATGCGGGGAATGGCTGTCACCGACCATGGCGACATGTTTGGCATCAAAGAGTTTTTCGACTATTGCAACAGTGTCAACAAGAAACTCAAGAAAGAAGGAAAAGAGCCCTTCAAGCCTATCTTCGGCTGCGAGATGTATGTGGCCAAGCATGGACCAAAGGAACAGAAAAACGGACGTGAAGACCAGAGCGGTTACCATCTGATCGTACTTGCCAAGAACTATCACGGATACAAGAACCTCATCAAACTGGTTTCGCGGTCTTGGGTCGACGGCTATTACATGCGGCCCCGTACCGACCGCATCGACCTGGAGCGCTACCACGAGGACCTCATTGTTTGTTCGGCCTGCATAGCAGGTGAAGTGCCCAAGAAAATACTCGACGGCGACATTGCCGGAGCGCGCGAGGCCATCGAATGGCATAAGCGCGTGTTTGGCGATGACTATTATCTGGAACTGCAGCGCCATGAGGTGAAAGACCCCACCCTCCGTGCCAACCGCGAGACATTCCCATTACAACAGAAAGCCAACCGCGTCCTGATAGAACTGGCACGCGAGTATGGCATCAAGCTGGTATGCACCAACGATGCTCACTTTGTCGACCAGGAGAATGCCGAAGCGCACGACCACCTGCTCTGCCTTTCCACTGGCAAGGACCTCGACGACCCCACCCGTATGCTCTACTCAAAACAAGAGTGGTTTAAGACCCGCGAAGAGATGAACGAGGTGTTCGCCGATGTGCCGGAGGCACTGTCAAACACGGTGGAGATATTAGATAAGGTGGAGGCCTACAATCTGGACCACGACCCTATCATGCCCTTCTTCCCCATCCCCGAGAGTTTCGGTACAGAGGAAGAGTGGCGCCAAAAATATACCGAGCAGCAACTCTACGACGAGTTCACCTGCGACGAGAACGGCCAGAACCAGCTGCCTCCTGAGGAAGGCGAGAAGAAAATCAAGAAACTGGGCGGCTACGACAAAATCTACCGCATCAAGTTCGAGGCCGACTATCTTGCAAAACTGGCCTACGAGGGCGCTGCCCGTCGGTATGGGGCCGACTTGCCGAAGGAGGTCGACGACCGCATCCGTTTTGAGCTGCACATCATGAAGACCATGGGCTTCCCGGGCTACTTCCTCATCGTGCAAGACTTCATCAACTCGGCCCGCGACGAGCTGGGCGTCATGGTGGGACCGGGCCGTGGCTCTGCAGCCGGAAGCGTGGTGGCTTATTGCCTGGGCATCACCAAGATCGACCCGCTGAAATACGATCTGCTGTTCGAGCGTTTCCTCAATCCCGACCGTATCTCCTTGCCCGATATCGATACCGATTTCGACGACGATGGTCGCGGACGTGTGCTGAAATGGGTGGAAGACAAATACGGGCACGAGAATTGCGCACATATCATCACCTACTCCACCATGGCCACCAAGAACTCCATCAAGGATGTGGCCCGCGTGGAAAAACTGCCGCTCGACCAGTCGAATGCGCTCTGCAAGGCCATCCCCGACCGTCTGCCCGACGGCATGAAGATGAACCTCACCAATGCCATTAAGTGTACGCCGGAGTTGCGTGAGGCCGAGACATCGCCCGATGCCCGCCTGAGCAACACCATCAAATATGCCAAGATGCTCGAGGGAACGGTGCGCGGCACGGGTATCCATGCCTGTGGCTTCATCATCTG
>DEFO01000048.1:0-3120 GCA_002350805.1 Prevotella sp. UBA2850 | reverse complement strand
TGCCGCGACCCCATCAGCGACTGGGTGCCTGTATCTACTGCCGACGACCCCGACTTCAAAGATACCAAGACGAACTGCACGCAATACGACGGCCACGTGATTGAGTCGACCGGACTCATCAAGATGGACTTCCTCGGACTGAAGACTCTCTCTGAGTTGAAAGAAGCCGTCGAGAACATTCGCCTCACACGAGGCATCGAGGTGGACCTCGACACCATTCCCATCGACGACCCCAAAACCTATGAACTGTATCAGAAAGGACAGACCATCGGCACGTTCCAGTTCGAGTCGGCAGGCATGCAGAAATACCTGCGCGAACTGAAGCCCACCGTCTTCGAGGACCTCATCGCCATGAATGCCCTCTACCGACCGGGACCTATGGGTTACATCCCCGACTTCATCAAGCGA
The DNA here is from genome assembly GCA_002350805.1 of Prevotella sp. UBA2850. Lineage (GTDB taxonomy): Bacteria > Bacteroidota > Bacteroidia > Bacteroidales > Bacteroidaceae > Prevotella. The sequence continues at coordinate 2,712 of DEFO01000048.1, read as the reverse complement.
AAGAACGGACTGGAGCCAATCACCTACGATATTCCCATCATGGAGAAATATCTGAAAGACACCTACGGCATTACCGTTTACCAGGAGCAGGTGATGTTGCTCTCACGTCTGCTGGCCGACTTCACCCGTGGCGAGAGCGATGCGCTGCGTAAGGCTATGGGTAAGAAGAAGAAAGACATTGTCGACCAGATGAAGCCCAAGTTTATCGAGGGCGGCAAGAAAAACGGCCACGACCCGAAGATACTTGAGAAGATATGGGCCGACTGGGAGGCATTCGCCAGCTATGCCTTCAACAAGTCACACGCAGCCTGCTACTCATGGGTGGCTTATCAGACGGCTTACCTGAAAGCCAACTACCCTGCCGAGTTCATGGCTGCCATCATGAGCCGCCGCCACGACCAGATCACCGAGATCACCAAACTCATGGACGAGTGTCGCTCCATGGGTATTGCCACACTGGGACCCGACGTGAACGAGAGTTTCCTGAAGTTCGGTGTGAACCACCATGGTGAGATACGTTTCGGACTGGCTGCCATCAAAGGCTTGGGCACCTCGGTGGCCGAGGCCATCATCAACGAGCGCAACAAAAATGGTCTCTACAAGAGCATCTTCGACTTTGCGCAGCGTGTCAGCACGAGTGCCGTCAACCGCAAGGCTTACGAAAGTCTCGCTCTGAGCGGAGCCTTCGATGGTTTCGGATTCCGGCGCGAACAATACTTCGCCACCGACAGCCGCGGCAATGTGTTCCTCGACACGCTCCTCCGCTACGGACAACTCTACCAGCTAGAACAAGCCCAGGCCCAAAACTCGCTCTTCGGCGAGTCGGCCGTGGAAATCAGCACACCGCCGGTACCAGAAGGTGACACATGGAGCACCATCGAGCGGCTCAACCGTGAGCGCGACCTCGTGGGCATCTATCTCTCTGCACATCCGCTCGACGAGTATAGCGTCATCCTGAACAACTTATGCAACACCCGTTGCGACGAACTGGATGACAAAATGGCACTGGCCAAGAGAGAAGAAGTGACCTTCGGCGGCATTGTCACGAACGTACGCTCAAGCATGACACGAACGGGCAAGCCCTGCGGCTTTGTCACCATCGAGGACTTCAACGGCTCTGGCGAGCTGGCATTCTTCGGCGAGGAGTGGGGCCGCTGGCGCGGTATGCTTGCAGAAGGCTACACCGTGTTCATCAAGGCCAAGTGTGCTGCCCGCTGGCGCGACAGCAACCAGTACGACATTCGAGTCTCCGACATCCAGTATCTGCAGACGGTGAAGGACAAAAGCATCGAGAAAATCACCATCATGCTCGACGCACAAAGCATCGACGAGACCGTAGTGTCGGACCTCACCACCATCATCACCGAAAACCCCGGCACCACACAGTTGTTCTTCCAGATACATCATCCTGAGAGCAACTCGCCCATCCTCCTGCGCAGCAAGGCCAAGGGTATCAACGTGAAGCGCGAGCTCATCAGCTACATTGAGAGCAAGCCGGAAATGACATACAAGATCAACTGACGCTGGCGGCTGATTGTTGGCACGGTATTTGTTGGAAACAATTTTGAAACAAGAAACTAGGAACTAGAAGTTTATTCATTCAGAAAACATCAATTCATAAACATTAAACATTCAAACAACATGGAAGTTACAATTACAAACGAGAATTTCGAGAGTTACAAGAATGGCGAACTGCCATTAGTGGTTGATTTTGGTGCCACATGGTGCGGTCCCTGCCGCATGGTTGCCCCCATCGTTGAGGAGCTGGCCAAGGAGTACGACGGCAAGTTGGTTGTCGGCAAGTGCGATGTCGAGGAAGCCGACGACGTGGCCATGGAGTTTGGCATTCGCAACATTCCTTCTATCCTCTTCTTCAAGGGTGGCAAGGTAGTCGACAAGCTCGTAGGCGCTGTGCCCAAGGCAAAGATCAAGGAGAAGTTCGAGGCTATGCTGTAATCCATCAGCAAGCACACCGAGCATAAAAAGAGGAAGGAGCTACCGGCAGCTTGCCAGACTCCTTCCTTTTTTTCGTTTTTAGTTGAAAACAGAGAAGCTTTTCAAGCCCCAACCGCTCATACCTGTTAGGTATTAATAGCTTGATATCCTTCTTATTCGTTAGGCGGCAATCATCTCCTCGCCTAGCTGATGGATAGCCGACAATATTTCCTGCTCCCGTTCCTTTGAAGGTTTCTTGAAGCCGTTGATGTAATTGCGCAACAACGTGGGGTTGATGCCTACCCGTCGGGCAAACTCTGCCACATTGATTTCTTTATGCGTCAGAAAGAACCGCTGCAAAGCACTTGGCTCCGCATCTTCATATTCAAAGCTCTCAAAACTGATGTCTTCGTCAAGGTTGCGCCAATGGATGCCGCCAAGTCCGAAAACGTATTGGCTGCGTTCCTCGTCAGAGGCTTCGCGCAACTTGGGATACCACAGCAGCGACTGCTTGTACTCCTTTTCGTTCTCATCCTTGCCGTAGATGTAGTCGGCATCAAACCAAATCTTCGTAATCTTCATCCTTCAGTCCTCCCTTTTATCTTATTCAAAAAGCCATTGAATCTGAATATTTCAGGCATTTCTTATAACCGTTTTGTTCTTTTTGTTGCAAACATAGGAATTATTTTCGATACCTCAAAATGAATCTAGAACAATTTGCAATTAGTCGATAAATTAGATCTAATTCATGCCTGATTGCTTTAAACTTTTACAAGT
>DEFO01000038.1:17775-18278 GCA_002350805.1 Prevotella sp. UBA2850 | reverse complement strand
AGGTCGATTTCATTTTCTCCCTTCCGATCCCACCATTTCCCGATGATGTAACGGCCTTCCTCCTGAAACTTCTTCATGAAATAGCGCTCCATCATCAATCCGGATACACTACTGTAGTCTCTCTCTATGATTTCGCCAAGTGACTTCAAAGCCTTATTCTCCACAAGAGCCTGATACTTGTAGAAGAAACGGAACCAGAATATAAGGAAACAGTCATTGAGCTGATACCTTACCTTCTTGCTGTTTTCCTTGGCAAAGATGGGAAGTGACTTAGTGATAACTTTATAATAGTCCTCCAACTTAACCAAATAAGGACCAATGTTGTTGTTTCCAAGTTCGTTCTCAATCTCTGAACGAGTCTTCATGCCGCTGGCAATGCAGGTCAGGATAGAGAAGTAGGTCACGTAGTCGGTGCCGAACTCCTCAATCAGAATGTTCTTTCCCTCATTGATAAATGGAGAGTTCTCCTCAGTCAATGCAGCTAACATCGCATCCCTGTTGGC
>DEFO01000038.1:0-17516 GCA_002350805.1 Prevotella sp. UBA2850 | reverse complement strand
TCGCGCTGAATATCGCTGAAGATTGCAGGATTTATCTTCAGGAAATTCTGAAACTCGTCGATAACCAATGTGAACGGGCGGTTCTCTGACAGCTGAAGCACGAACCTGAACACCTCGGAGAAAGTGTTTGGTGTACCAAGTATCGGCGCATCCAGCTTCTCTCGTATCTCGCGTACATAGTCCTGGCACAACAACGTCTCCGCTTTCTTGCCCACGAAGAAATACAACACTGTCTCGTCGCCGCATCTCAGCGAGAGTTCCGTCTTACCGATGCGCCTGCGCCCCATCAGTACTGTCATCTTTGCTTCGGTCTTGCTTCTGTGAAGCACTTCGCCAAGCACCTGTTGTTCTTTTTCTCTATCGTAAAACCTCATATCCCGGAATAGTATTCGTTATTACAGTAATCGTCATTACCTTTTGCAAAGATACAACAAATATTCTAACTTCCAAACAAATAAAGGAAATTTTTCACAACTCACATATTTAATGCTACCAAAATAGTAGTTACGAATTGGAAGCAGAAAAGGGGACTTTGTAAAGAAACATGTAAGGTCAATATCCAAATTCGGGAACACCACGGGAACACACGTACCCTTATTTAAACGTATTCAGACGTGCTCAAAATTTGAGGTCAAATTTATAACGCATTGATATTCAACGAAATACAATACCCATAAATAACCACAAAAAACCACTTTTTACGACTGTTAATCAGGGGGGTCGTTGGTTCAAGCCCATCCTGAAGCGCCTTAAGAATCAAGGAGTTAGAGAAATCTAACTCCTTTTTATTTTTCCCTCGGGAACACATAGGGAACACACAGCCCCTGGTTTCAGCATCTTCAAACGTGCTTACAGATTGTCATTTGTTGTCAAGAGCAAGATGTCTCTCGCTTACCATATCTGCTGTATTCATTGTTCTGACCTATTTATATATAGTGTGTAAATTGCCCATGGTTTTGTGTCGGCAGATCGAATAATTGTTGATGAAAGTATCTTTTTTTCGTTACCGAACAACTTTTTTACAGATTATCTTCACCTCTTATCAGATATTTATCGTAACTTTGCGACATAATATCAATACAAACCAATGGAACGTAAACTTTTGAACCGAATCAAGGTGGTTCTTGCAGAGAAGAACATGACCAACAAGCAGCTTGCCGAATTGCTTGGCAAGGATCCTGCTGTTGTATCAAAGTGGGTGACAAATACCAACCAACCCAATTTGGAAACAATTATTCAGATAGCCAAAACATTGAAGGTGAGCGTGGACGAATTAATAAGAACAGAATAAGACCATATAAAGTATGATCAATATACGAAAACTTGAAGCCGAGCTATGGGAATCGGCAGATTTGTTGAGGCAAGGCAGTAAGCTGACGAGCAGCCAGTATTGCATGCCAGTGTTGGCATTGCTTTTCCTGCGCTATGCCTACAGCCGCTACAAGATGGTGGAGGCAGAGATTCTGGAGAACCGCCCCAGCCGTGGAGGGCGTGTGATGCCAGTGGAGCCCAGCGATTTCGCTGCCAAGAGTGCATTGTATCTACCCCGTGAAGCGCAGTTCGACTATCTTGTGAACTTGCCAGATAATATCGTGGCAGCAGGCCTAAAAACTAAAGACGGACAAGAAATAAACTCATTAGGCGAAGCCGTCAACAACGCCATGCAACTGGTGGAAGACCAAAGCGAACAGCTGACAGGCGTGCTGCCCAAGACCTACACCATGTTTGCCGACGACCTCCTGCGCGAGCTGCTTCGCATCTTCAACAATAAGACCATCGACGAGGTGGGTGGCGACATCATCGGCCGCATCTATGAATACTTCCTCTCGAAGTTTGCCAAGGCAGTAGCTTCCGACGATGGCGTTTTCTTCACGCCAAAGTCATTAGTAAAGATGCTGGTCAACGTGCTGGAGCCCACGCAAGGAGTGATGCTTGACCCTGCCTGTGGTTCAGGTGGTATGTTTGTTCAGACAGGAGACTTCGTGAATCAGGCAGGTCTCAATGCCAATACCCAGATGACTTTCTACGGGCAAGAGAAAGTGGAGTACAATGCCCAACTCTGTCTGATGAACATGGCTGTTCATGGTTTGAACGGCCGAATCATCTCTGGCGACGAAGCCAACTCCTTCTATCACGATGCCCATAACCTCGCCGGCAAGTGCGACTATGTGATAGCAAATCCGCCCTTTAATGTCGATAAGGTGAAAGCAGAATCGGCTTCAGCCGCTGGCCGCCTGCCCTTCGGTCTTCCGGGCGTGAATCAGAAGACTAAGGAGATAGGCAACGCCAACTATCTTTGGATCAGTTATTTCTACGCCTACCTGAACGACCACGGACGTGCAGGCTTTGTGATGGCCAGTTCGGCAACGGATAGTGCCAACAAAGATCGCGACATCCGTGAGAAACTCGTGCGCACAGGCGATGTGGATGTAATGGTCAGCGTGGGCAACAACTTCTTCTACACGCTCTCCCTGCCCTGCTCGCTGTGGTTCTTTGACCGCAACAAGCATGCCGACATTCGCGACAAAGTGCTGTTCATTGATGCCCGCAACTACTACACCGTTGTCGACCGCACCTTGAACGAATGGACCGAGTGGCAGCTGCGTAACCTGCAGGCCATCGTTCATCTATATCGTGGAGAGAAGGAGAAATATCAGCAACTGTTGGCTGACTACGACAAGGCCGTTGACGAGGCCGTTGCAGCCTTGAAAGAACAAGGAGAACCATTCAGCGAACTTATAGATGAAGACACCCGTGGCCATTTCTGGGGGCTGATGGGATGGATAAACAATGCCGGGCATGACTATACGGAATTGAAGCAGAGAGTAGAGAACCAAATAGACCAGACAAAGATGTGCATCAAGTCTGCGGAAACGCAGATTGAGAAGCGCAAGGTGAAAGCCATGCGGCTGGCAGGCGAGGCATTCTGCAATATTCTCTCAGAGATTCTCACTGTCGTTAACGAGCACGAATGGCTTACCTCGAAGTTTGGCGATGGTGAATACAAGGGTGTTCTTGGCCTCTGCAAGATAGCCACTATTCAGGAGATAGAAGAAAAGAACTATTCTCTTACTCCAGGTGCCTACGTCGGCGTGGCCGAACAGGAAGATGACGGCGTAGATTTCCATGAGCGCATGACCGAGATTCATGCCGAGTTAGCACAGTTGAACAAGGAAGCCAACGTCCTGATGGACGAGATTCAAAAAGCATGGGAGGGACTGAAATGAGTAATCTGATACATATTAACAAGGACTATGCTGCGTGGATTGGCGAACTAAAGATACGCATACGCCAGAGTCAGATAAAAGCAGCCGTCAAAGTCAATACCGAACTGTTGCAGCTCTACTGGCAGTTGGGGAGCGACATCGTTGAGAAACAGAAGAATGCCAAATGGGGTGACGGTTTCCTGAAGCAACTCAGTCAGGATCTGTCGGCAGAGTTTCCAGAAATGAAGGGGTTCTCTTTGCGTAACATAGAGAGAATTCGTAAATGGTATATCACATATAAAGACGTATTTCCATTTGCGACACAACTTGTGCCGCAAATAGAAGATTCATCAAAAACGGCACAACCTGTGCCGCAATCTTTCTTCTCTATTCCTTGGGGGCATCACATCCTTATTATGCAGCGATGCAAGGATGTGAACATGGCTTTGTTCTACATCCAACAGACCATTGAAAACAACTGGAGCCGCACGGTACTTGACTGGCAGATAGACAGCAACCTCTACGAACGGCAGGGAAAGGCAATTAGCAATTTCAAGCGGACACTACCCACACCGCAGAGCGACCTTGCACAGCAAATAACGAAAGACCCTTACGTTATAGACATCATGGGCGTGCGTCAGGATATGCAGGAACGAGAATTGGAGGAGCATCTCGATTCGCACATTTCCAAGTATTTGCTGGAACTGGGCAAGGGCTTCACCTACTATGGTCACCAAGTACACCTCCGTGTTGGAGATGAAGATTTCTACATTGACCAACTATTCTATCATGTGCGCCTGCATTGCTATGTCGTAATAGAACTAAAAGCAACAGCCTTCAAGCCTGAGCACATTGGACAACTGAATTTCTACGTCACAGCAGTCAATAAGCTGATGTGCACCGAGCACGACAATCCAACCATCGGTCTCCTCATCTGTAAAGATAAAAACGATGTCGTGGCAGAATATACTCTACAAGGGGTAGAATCTCCCATCGGGGTGTCTTCAGTTGAAATCTTCGACAAACTGACCGAGGACTTCAAGAGCGCCTTGCCATCTATTGAGGATATTGAAAACGAACTCAGAGACAAGAAACAGAAGGAGGATGAGGTATGAGTGAGTGGAAGAAAGTAAAGTTGGGAGAACTCTATGAAGTTCACAATGGGTTATCCAAAGGACGACAATTCTTTGGAAGTGGATATCCATTCCTTACTTTTTCTACTGTATTCAATAACTACTTCCTTCCTAAAGAACTTGATTCTTTGGTGCAGTCCTCAGAGAAAGAACGTGAAGCATGTTCTATCAAGAAAGGGGATGTTTTTATAACTCGAACCAGTGAAACCATGGATGAACTTGGTATGAGTTCTGTGGCTCTTCGTGATTATCCCAATGCTACATACAACGGGTTTACCAAGCGATTACGCCCTATAACTGATGACGTAATACCTGAATACATTGGATATTACTTGCGTTCTCCAAAGTTTAGAGGAAAGTTTATGGCATTCTCAACAATGACAACACGTGCCAGTCTGGCCAATGGTGATTTGTTGGGAATGGAAGTTGAGTTGCCCAACAAAAATGAACAGCACCGCATCGCCACCATTCTCTCTCGCTACGACTCTTTGATAGAGAACTATCAGAAGCAGATAAAGTTATTGGAGGAAGCTGCGCAGCGACTCTATAAGGAATGGTTCGTTGACCTCCATTTCCCTGGCCACGAAAACACCAAGACTGTCAATGGTGTTCCAGAGGGGTGGGAGGAAAAATCTATAATGGAGGTTTTTGACTTCAAGTATGGAAAGATTTTGCCGACAAAAGATTTTGTGAAAGATGGTCCTATACCCGTTTATGGCGCAAGCAAACAAATTGGCAGATATACAAATGCAAATTGTTTTGAGCCCAAGGTACTAATAGGAAGTCGTGGTAATGCCGGATTTGTTCACCGAACGATAGAAGATGAAACATATGTGACAAACAATTCATTCATAGTAGAGCCGTGTGCCAATTATGGGTATCTAAAAATGCCTTTTATTTTTGAATCATTTAAAGTGTTAGATTTCGTTGCGATTTGCACAGGTGCTGCGCAACCACAATTGACACTCAATTCAATATCATCTCTCAAGTACATTGTACCCATGAAAGATTTGATAATTAGTTATTGTGACATTACTACATGCTATTTTAGTAAGATAGCACTGGCATATAAACAAATCAACCTTCTCACCGAGGCTCGCGACCGTTTGCTTCCGAAACTGATGAGTGGAAAGATAAAAGCATAAAGTGTATGGAAAGTATCAATCAAATACTTAATAGCTACTCAGGTCTGATATCATTAATTGCCGCCATTGCTGCAATAGCTTCTTATATTGTGGCCAAACGCAGCGAGAGAAATGCAAAGAAGTCAAAACAAGCAGAACTTGATGCTATCAATGAATTTGAGAATGGTCCTTTTGCTGGGTTCATAAAAAGTCAACCTGATTATGAAACACAGATAAGGAAGAGACAGCTGGAGAAAGAATTAAAGAAGTAAAAAATATGGCAAAGGACTATAGCGAAGACCAACTGATACAGCGAAGTGCAGCCGAGTTGTTGGAAAAGGAACTGGGCTGGACGAGCGTGTATGCCTTCGATAAAGAGGTGCTCGGCACGAACGGCACGCTGGGACGCACGTCTTACCATGAGGTGCTGCTGACGGGCCGTTTCCGCAAGGCGTTGAAGGTGCTGAATCCTTGGCTGACGGACAAGCAGCTGCAGGAGTGTATGGAGCGCATGACGGAACACATGAGCTCGCAGACGCTGATGCAGATTAACGAGCAGAAGTATCAGTATATCAAGGATGGTGTGCCCGTGACTCGCGTGAAACCGAACGGTGAGACGGAAGAGGTGCGCGCCAAGGTCATCGATTTTGCTTCGCCTGAGAAGAACGACTTCCTGTGTGTCCGCGAGATGTGGGTGTATGGTGCGCTCTATCATCGCCGTGCCGACATCGTGGGCTTCGTGAATGGATTGCCTTTGCTGTTTATGGAACTGAAGAACCATGATGTGGAAGTGGTGGATGCCTTCAACAAGAACTATCGCGACTACCTCGATACCATTCCGCAAATGTTCTACCACAATGCTTTCATCATGTTCAGTAACGGACTGGAGGCACGTGTGGGTACCATCGATTCGAAATGGGAGTTCTTCCACGAATGGAAACGACTGAAGGAGGAAGATGCCGGCAACATAGAACTGCCGACGATGCTCAGAGGTATCTGCCGGAAAGAGAACTTCCTGGACCTGCTGGAAAACTTCATCCTTTACGACCATAGCGGCGGACGAACGGCAAAGATTCTGGCCCGTAACCACCAATACCTCGGTGTAAACCAAGCCGTGGAGATGTATCGCAACCGTCAGTATCTGAACGGAAAGTTAGGTGTGTTCTGGCACACACAAGGCTCGGGCAAGAGTTATTCCATGCTCTTCCTCTCACAGAAGATTCGACGTAAGTTTGAGGGCTCGCCAACTTTCCTTGTGCTGACTGACCGCGACGAGTTGAACAAGCAAATCAGCGATACATTTGAGAACTGCGGTTTGCTTGGTAATGTGAAGGCCAAGAAGTTCATTGCCAGCAGTGGAGAGGACCTGAAAACGAAGTTGAAAGGCAACCCGTCGTTCATCTTCTCGCTCATTCAGAAGTTCAACGACCCGAAGGCCGAACCCATCTACCCCGACCACGACATCATCGTGATGAGCGACGAGGCCCACCGCACGCAGAACGGCGTCTTTGCCGACAACCTGATGCACATGCTGCCTACCGCCCATCGCATCGGATTTACGGGAACTCCGTTGCTGTCAAACGACAACATCACGGCACGTACCTTTGGTGGCTACGTGAGTATCTACGACTTCAAACGGGCCGTGGAGGATAAGGCTACCGTTCCACTTTACTACGAGAATCGTGGCGAGAAACTTCAAGATTTGAAGAATCCTGAAATCAACGACGAGATTGCATCCGCCCTGGAACAAGCAGGCGAACTGGATGCCTCGCAGCTGGCCAAGCTGGAACGTGAGTTCGCCAAGGAGGTGCATCTGCTGACGGCTGCCAAGCGTCTGCGCCTGATTGCCAAAGACTTCGTGCATCACTACAGCGACCTGTGGACTTCGGGCAAGGCCATGTTCGTGTGCTATAACAAAGTGACGTGTGTCCGTATGTTCAACTATGTGCAGGAATACTGGCAGCGCGAAATCAAGGCATTGGAAGAAGCCATCGCCAAATGCACCTCGCAACAGGAGGCACAGGAGATGCAGCGCAAACTGGAATGGATGCGCGAGACAGATATGGCCGTAGTAGTTTCGCAAGAGCAGAACGAGATACAGACGTTCCAGAAGTGGGGACTCGACATCAAGCAGCATCGTGAGCGGATGGAGAAGGAGGAACTGGACAAGCAGTTCAAGGCCGACGACTCACGGTTGCGCGTGGTCTTTGTCTGCGCCATGTGGCTGACAGGCTTCGATGTGAAGACGCTCTCGTGCCTCTACATCGACAAGCCCATGAAGGCACACACGCTGATGCAGACCATTGCCCGTGCAAACCGCGTGGCGGAAGGAAAGACGAACGGCTTGATTATCGACTACATCGGCATCGTGAAAGCCCTGCGCCAGGCATTGGCCGATTATACCGCCAACCCGGAAGGTGGCGCGGGAGGCAATGACCCGACCATCGACAAGAAGGAACTCATCAAGCATGTCATAGAGACGATAGCTGCTGCTACGGCTTTCCTGAAAGAGCATGACTTTGACTTGGATGACTTGATTAAGGCAGAGAATTTCGAAAAACTGTCGCTGCTGAAAAAGGCTGCCAATGCGATGTGCGAGACGGCTGAAATCAGGAAGTCATACTGCACGTTTGCATCCACGCTACTGAAGCTGTGGAAATATCTCGATCGTGAGGATATAACACCTGAGATGAAACAGCAGAAAGATGCCATTGAAGCCATCTACAAGGAACTGCAGCAGAAACGCAAACATGCCGACATCACAGACCTTAGCGTAGCCATCAATGAAATAGTGAACGAGCACCTGGAAGTGGATGCTGCGATGGTATCAGATTCGAGAAAGTTTGACATCAGCGGCATTGACTTTGACCTGCTTCGTCGGGAGTTTGCCAAGAGTCAGGAAAAGAACCTTGTGCTGAAAGACATTCAGGAACTGTTGCAGGAACGCATCGCACGGATGCTGGCCGAGAATCCTTCGCGTATCAACTTCTACGAGAAGTATCAGGAGATTATTCATGACTACAACCAGGAGCAGAACCGCGCCACCATAGAGAAGACGTTCACGGAACTGATGGCCCTTTCGCATGAGCTGACCGAGGAGGAAAAACGCTATATTCGCGAAGGCTTTGAGAACGATGAACAACTCTCCATGTATGATGTGCTGATGAAAGACGACCTTTCTAAGGAAGACATTAAGAAGCTAAAAGTTGTCGCCAAGGAATTGCTGGAGAGAATAAAGGCTCAACTGGCTACGATGGATCATCCGTTCGACAAGCAAGAAACCAGGGCTTCCATCATCATCACCATTCGCGACATCCTCTGGAAAGAACTTCCCGAGAGCTATTCCGACGAAAGCATCAACTACTACCGTGATGCTGTGTATAACTACGTCAGCCAGCATTATGGAGAGTAGCCAGTAGAATTTGTAAGTAGTCACGGTATTGTCGAATACGCGGTTCATCATACTTGTAGAAAAGGTGGTCAAACTATGAACTTCGGATGATGATATGCATCACGGGGATGAAAAACTGCCATGCCACCTACTCCCTCTCTCACCTGATGAAATTGGTCCAGACGGGCTGTTCTTTCTCGGGGTGGCCGTCAACGGCGACATTGAGCCGTTTGATCATCCATGCCATGTTGCGCCCCAGGGTGCGCATGGTCTGCATGCCTTCCTCGTCGAGCGCCACCTGTCCCGGGGTCTGGCCGTAAACGATGTTCCAGTACTGCGAACTGACCACGGGCATGTTCATCATGCTGAAGTAGTTGTTCAGGCGGTCGAAAGCGGCCGACGCACCGCCGCGGCGGCACACCACCACACTGGCGGCTGGCTTATACTGCAGCTGCTGTCCCAGGGAATAGAACACGCGGTCGAGCAGGGCACAGAGCGAACCGTTGGGGCCTCCGTAGTAGACGGGCGAGCCGACCACCAGTCCGTCGATGCCGTCTTTCACTGCCCGCCACACCTTGTAGTAGAGGTCGTCGGTGTAGGTGCACTTACCTGTCCTGCCGCACCATCCGCAGGCGATGCAGCCTTGCACGGTCTGTTTGCCGATGCTGACCAGCTGGGTGGTGATGCCTTCGGCGTTGAGCGCACGTGCCACTTCGCCGAGTGCCAACGATGTGTTGCCGTTTTCCTTCGGACTTCCATTGATCAATAATACTCGCATAAGCCTTTACTTTTTCTGTCGCTCTTGTTTCGTTCTGAGATTTGTCACAAAGTTGGCATAGCACCATCGGGGGAACCCCACGCCTGACTTACTTTTGGTTGGCTTTCATATAGTCGGCGGGACGGATGCCGAACTGTTTCTGGAAGCACTTGGAGAAATAGGAGGGGTTGGAGAATCCTACCATGTAGCCCACCTCGCTCACCATGTAGCCGCCGTCGTGCAACAGCTGGGCGGCCCGTTTGAGCCTCACAATCTGTATCATCTCGTTGGGCGTGACGTCGGCCAGGGTCTTGATCTTGGCAAAGAGTCCGCTGCGGCTGATGTTCAGGCTCTTGGCGAGGAAGTCGACGTTGAGGGCAGTGTTGGAGAAGTTCTCCTCGATGATCTGATTCATCTGCAGCAGGAAATCGTTGTCGGTTGGGTTCTGGGCTATCTCGGTGACGGGCTCGAGGGGCATGGACGAGAATTTGCGCATGAGCTGCTGACGTATCTGGAGCATGTTGCGAATGCAGGCCTCGAGGTATTGCACGGAGAAGGGTTTCTCGATGTAGGTTTCGGCACCCACATCCATGCCCTGCACCTTCGAGTCGTCGTCGGTCTTGGCGGTGAGCATGACAAAGGGTATGTGGCTGGTGAGCGGGTTGCGGCGCACTCGGCGGCACAGCTCGGCACCGTCCATGCGGGGCATCATCCAGTCGGAGATGATGATATTGATCTCGTGCTTCGACAGGACGTCGAGTGCTTCGATGCCGTCGCCAGCGGTGAGCACCTCGTATTTCTCGCGGAAGTTCTCGGAGAGGAAGCCCACCATGTCGTCGGAGTCGTCGACGATGAGCATCTTCTGCCGCTGGCCGGCTTCGGCTGGGCTGATGTCGGCCGCATGCTGCCCGGCGGTCTGGGTGTCGTCGGGTTGTTGTGCTCCGGCGGGTAACACTGCTGCCTTGGCGGCCTCCGTGCCGGGCTCTGCGGCCATCTGCTGGCTCACAGGCAGCACGACGGTGAAGGTGGAGCCTTTGCCCACTTCCGAGTCGATGGTGATGGTTCCGTGGTGCTGGTCGACAATGTTCTTGACGATATTGAGGCCGATGCCCGTGCCGGGCTTATTGTCCTGTGCCTGAAAGAAGGGCTCGAAGATGCGTTTGAGGTCGTCGTGGCGGATGCCCACGCCATTGTCGGCCACGGCGATGCGGAAATGCTGACCGTCGGGCTCTACGTCGCAGGTGAGGCGCACTTCATCTTTGGTGTATTTGCTGGCATTGGTGAGCAGGTTGCTCACTACCTTGGTGACGGCCTCGCGGTCGACGATGGCGGTGAAGTGCTCGTCGGGGTAGGCCACGGAGAAATGCTTGCCGCTATTCTCGAAGGTGGGTGCGAAGCGCACGCTCACATTCTCTATCAGCTCGTGGATGTTCTGGGGGGCAAAGTGCATGACGAGGCTCTGTTGCTCTACCTTGCGGAAGTCGAGCAGCTGGTTGACCAGTTCGAGCAGCCGGTGGGCGTTGCGGTCGATGACCTTCATCTCTTCCGACGGAGTGCCGCGTTTCATGATTTTCTCCAGGGGCGCGATGATGAGCGATACGGGCGTGCGTATCTCGTGGGCAATCATCGTGAAGAAGTTGAGGCGGGCATCGCGCACCTCTTTCTCTTTCTCCTCGTGCAGCCGCTGCATCTCGAGCTGATGGCGGTGTTCGGCGCGGCGCAGACGCAGGTGGACATAATACCAGATGGCTGTTCCCAGCAGCAACAGATAGAAGAGCTTGGCATACCAGCTCCACCAGAAAGGCGGCTGGACGATGATGCGGAGCCTGGCCTCGTTGGTGGACCAGACACCGTCGTTGTTGGTGGCCTTCACGCGGAAGAGATATCTGCCAGAGGGCAGGTTGGTGTAGGTGGCCTGGTTCTGGTTGCCCACATAGTTCCAGTCGCGGTCGAAGCCCTCGAGCATATAGGCATATTGGTTTTTCTCTGGCGAGCAGTAGCTCAGCGAGGCAAACGACAGTGTCACCATGCGCGCATCGCCGTAGCCAAGCGTCAGTTCCTTGGTCTGTGACAAGTCGAGCGGAAGCCCTTCTGCCGTATATTCCTCACGGTTCATGATGCTCATACCAGTGATATAGACAGGCGGCATCACATGATTAGCCTTAATCTGATAGGGCAGGAAACTGTTGAAGCCACTGGTGCTACCAAAGTAGATTCTGCCGTCGCTGGCCTTCAGAACTGAGTTTGGCTGGAACTGCTCGCTGACGAGTCCGTCGTGGAGCGTGAATCGCTGCACGGCCTCGCTCATCTTCCCGTAGGCATTGCCCTCGTCGGTGATCTTGACGGCCTGCTTGGGCTCGTAGCGCACGATGCCGCGGTCGGTAGAGAGCCACAGGGCACCATTGTCCTCGACGATGCCCATGATGTTGCGGCTGGGCACCTCGAGGGTCACACGGTCGAAGCGGTCGTGGCGCGCATCGTAGCGGCAGAGGCCGCTCTGGGTGCCTACCCACAGCTGTCCGCTCTCGTCGACAAGGGCACAGTTCACCTGGTCGTCGGGCAGCGAGTGGTCGTCGCCGTCGGCGTGGCGGTAGGTCTTCAGCTGGCGGTTCTCCCTTCCGCAGCGCCACAGGCCGCCGCCCTGCGTGGAGAGCCACAGGTGGCTGTTCCAGTCTTCGTCGATGTCGACAATCATGGCGTCGGTCTTGCCGATGCGCTCGAAGCGGTCGGCCGTACGGTTGTAGAGGTTGAGTCCCTCCATGGTGCCTGCCCACACCCAGCCTTGCTCGTCGGTGAGCAGGGCATAGCAGCTGGTATTGTCGAGCGAGTGCGGGTCAGCGGTCTGCTGGTACTCGCGCAGCTGGCCGGTCTCGAGGTTCATCACCGCCACACCGTCGGTATAGGCTCCTATCCACAGCTCGTTGTTGGCGTCGATGGTGAGGGCATGCACATTGCGCTTCGAGAGGATGTCCTGATGGGGATAGGCCACAAAGCGGCCCTCCCGGGGCGAGTAGCACATGAGTCCGCCGTCGTCGCTGCCTATCCAGATGCGCCCTTTCTTGTCTTCACAGAAACGCGAGACGACATTGCCCGAGAGGCCGTTGTCGATGGAGAAGCCGTCGAAGCGCTTGCCCACCGGCGAGATGTAGCGAACACCGCTGTAGAACGTGCCTATCCACTTGCCACCCTCGTTGTCGGTGGTGAAGGCATAGACGAAACGGTCGTCGAACTTCATCCACTCGCGGGTCTTGGGGTTGAAGCACACCAGACCGTCGTCGCAGCCGATGGTGATGCGGTCGTCGGCCTCTTCGTAGAGCGTATGGATATGCCATCCCACCTTGGCCAGCTGCGGATGGAGCACCTGCTCGAGCCGCCCGTCGTCGTGCATGAGCAAGAGTCCCTGCTCCCACGAGCCCAGCCACAGGCGGCCGTCGCGGGTCTGCAGCATGCGCAGCGAGGCCGCCGACGCCGGATAGCTGACGCTGACGGGCTCGAAACGGTTGTGCAGGCGGTTGAGCTTCTGCAGCACGGGCACGCTCCGGTTGGTGACGGCCCATATCTGGTTGCTGTTGTCGACATATACCTGGGCCACCGAGTTGCCGGCTGCCTTGATGTTGTACTGTCGTGACTGACCCGTCTTGGGCATATACTCCCACACGCCCTGCTGCATGGTAGAAATCCACAGACAGTCTTCCTCGTCCATGGAGAGATAGGTCACTTCGGAATGGATGTCGAGCGGCAGGCGGGTGTAGGTCTGCCGGGAAAAGTCGAAGAAGAACACGCCCTGGACGGTGCCCACGTAGATGCCCTCGTCGGAAGCCAGCAGGGCGGAGATATACTGGTTGACGCCCAGGCTGGCAATGCGGAAGGGCAGCACACGGCGGCCATCGTAACGGCAGAGGGCGTTGTCGGTGCCGAACCACATATAGCCGTACTTATCTTGCACGATATTGCGCACGGCATTGGCTGCCAGCCCGTCGTTCATGGTGATGAGCCGGTAGCTATAGTCGTCGCGGGCACTGGCTGGCAGCAGGCCGAGAAGGCATAACGCGAGTAACAGTATGCGAATCATGATGTGGCAAAAATACAAAAAAAACGCAAAACGGCCAATGTTATCTGTCATTTTTTTTGAAATGACCGGGCTGCCCGCTCGGGGGCAGGCGGCCTGATCATTTACAAGAGATTCAGCGCTTCGGCTGATAGATGACGATGTCGCTCAGTTTCACCCACGAGAGGCGCTCGGTGTAGGTGGTCTGATAGACACCCACCTGCAGCTTGTCGGAGGTCACCTCGATGGGCGAGCCGGGCATGTTGCGCCAGGTCTGTCCGTCGCGGCTGGTACGGGCAAAGAGCTGCCGGCCGCGGCGCTCGAACTGCAGGATGGGGTCGAAGTCGTAGCCTTTGTAGTTGGGGTATTGGGGACGCCCGTCGGGTCGGGTGACGGTGAGCATGTTGCCGCAGTTGTAGAGCGGGAAGACGCCCAGCTGATAGACGGCGTCGGCATCGGTGACGAGCAGTCCGCCCTCGTTGTAGGCCTTCGGCTTGTGCTCGGCAAGTCCTTCCATATCGGTGAAGCGGGCCATCATGACGAAGTCGCCCTCCACCTCCTTATAAATATGGCCACCATGCTGCAGCGGGTCTTCCTGGAACAGGGCCGTGGTGGCGGCGAGGGTCTGCTCGGCAGGCTGCTCGAAGACGGGTGTCATGAGGGGCGAGAGGGTGAAGCGGCTGTCGGGGTCGCTCTCGTCGAAGTCGTCGTCGCCCAGCGAGGGGGTGCGGTCGTCTTTCCTCTGGTTGTACATCGTACGTACCTCGTCGGCGGTCACGGATTGCGGCAGGATGGCGAGTGAGCTGAGATAGCCTCTGATGTTGTTGGCGCCCTGGCCGTCGGCTCCGATCACCACGCTGCCCTCGGGGCGGAGCATGATGAAGTTGTTGTGCTCTTTCAGCAGCTGGCCGTCGCGGTAGATGCGCTCCATCCATCCGTCGAAGGTAACCACCCAGTGGTGCCACTGTCCCTCAGCGGCTTTCACGGCCTCGGGGGCGCCACAGCTCTCGAACGAGCCCTGATGGTTGACGAGTCCGGTGGCGGGGTCGGTGCCCAGCCGCATCTCTGTGGTGGCGAGGTCGGCCTGCGAACTGCTGAGCGACGCCAGGGTGGCCACGGGACCTACCTCGGTCTGCAAGGCCCAGGCACTGATGGTGTAAGGGGCATTGTAGCGATAGGCGTCGGCAACGGGTGTGGGGGCCGTGAGGCGCTGTGAGCCGTTGAAGAAGAGGGCCCACCGTCCGTCTTTCACACGGAGGCGCATGGGTTTGTTGGCCTTGAGGGTGATGCCCTCGGCCGTGGTCACCTCGCTGACGTCGGCAGGCTGCGTGCGGCCCTGCGCCAGGGTGGCGGCATCGAGGGTGATGGTGGCCTGACGGCGGTCAGCAGGACTGACATCCTTGCGGTGCATGCCGGGATAGCCGTCGTTCGACTCGACATCGGTGTCGGGCAACAGAGGGGCCTTCTTCCACACCTTCACGTTCCAGATGGCAGGCATGTGGCCGTTCTTCTGGGTGTCGGTGATGGTGATGCGCACATAGCGGGCTTTCGCCTTCTTGCGGTCGATCATCGGCGAGCCCTGCATGGTGTTGTCGGTGCGGTCGGCATAGAGGGTCCAGCGGCGGCCGTCGGTAGAGGTTTCTATCTTGTACTGGTAGAAGAAGGTGGGATACTCGAACTGTGTCCACACCTCGTTGAACGCGGTGGTGCGCCCGAGGTCGATCTGCAGCCACTCACCGTGCTGCTGCGGGTCCCAATTGGTATGGCGGGCCTTCCAGAGCGTGCCGTTATTGTCGTCGACGGCATATTCGGGCTTGAACCACTCGTCGTAGTAGCTGCTGGCCGTGACCTTGGCACCATAGGCGAGGTTCTGACTGGTGGGCGGAGTGAGCAGTCCCACCTTCGATGCATCGTGGGTGGGGACGACGGGCAGGATGTTGCCGTCGGCATCGAACAGCAGCTCGTCGATGCACACCTGGCGGTTGAAGCCATGAACGGAGTGCGGATTGTTGTGACGGTGGTAGACGATGTAGAAGCGGCCGTTCTCTTCCAGGATGCTGTGGTGGCCGGGACCGTGGATGGTGCCGTCGGCATTGGTGGAGAGGATGCAGCCCTTATACTCGAAGGGTCCCATGGGTCCGACGCTGGATGTGGCATACTGCACACGGTAGGTGTGGTCATGGCACGAGCCAGAGGAGTAGGTGAAGTAATAGGTGTCGCCCCGGCGGAACACGAAGGGCGCCTCGAAGACATCCTTCAGCTCGGTGTTGGGGATGAGGCGCTTCTCGGCGAAGAACTCATCGGCGGCAATGGGGAACGGAGCGTCTTCGCGCCAGCCGCGCGCATCGGCGGCACCCGGTGCGGGACGCTTGCCGCTGAGCCGGGCCACACCACAGCCGAAGCCGTCGTAGATGCCCCATGTGGTGAAATAGAGATACTCCTGGCCGTCGTCATCGCGGAACAGCTGGGGGTCGAGGGTGATGACATTGTGCACATAGCGGTCGGGCACCATCACGGCGTCGGCCTTCCCAAGGATGTTGTGCCAGGGGCCGATGGGCGACGATGCCTCGCCCACGTTGATGTTGCAGGGCTCGCAGTAGTAATAGCGGTAGGTGCCGTCGGGCTGCTGCACCACGTCGGGTGCCCACACCACCTCGGTGGTGGGCCAGTTCATGACGATGTTCTTCCAGTTGCGGAAGTCGCTTGACACCCACACCTGGGCGGGTCCGTAGCCGTTGCCCGTTCCGTCGGTGGTGGCATAGAGGTAATAGGTGTCGCCGAACTTACGGATGGTGGGGTCGGCGAAATAGCCGGGAATGAAGGGGTTTCCGGCACCGGGGGTGTTCCACCGGGCGGCATTGTCGGTCACGCGGAAGGTATAGGGGAACTCCCGCAGCTCAGCCTTCGGCTCGGGATTATCCTCGCTGGGCATGGGTATCTGATAGTGCTCCTGCGGCGCGCCCATGACGATGAGGTAGAGGTGGCGGAGCGTCACGCCCTGCGGGACGGTGAACGTCGTGGCATTCACATCGCTGTAGATTTCCTTGTCGTCGGTGGTGATGCCCACAAAGCCGTAGCGCAGCTGGTCGCCACGGAGCTGGAGGCTGAACGACGTGGCACGGAGATTCACGAGACTGTCGAGCAGGATGGCATTGAAGCCGTATTCCTCGGGATAGTTGCGGGGCCGCAGCCACCCGCCGTTGTCGGTCAGCTCGGTGGTGAAGGAGCAGGCATACTTGCGCGTCGCACGGCGGGCATGCTGGAAGTCGAAGTTGACCAGGTGTTGGTAGCCGCGCAGCATCTCGTCGCAGAACTGTCCTTGCGTCATGTGGTACAGGCGCTGGTAGGTCATCACGGGGTCTTCCCCTATCCTACCCTGACGGTAGAGCTCGCCGATGGACTTCCGTCCGTGCAGGTCGCTCCACCACTGAATGACGTAGGGCGAATGGTAGATATTCTCCAGGTGGAGATAGGCTTTGTGGGTGAGTTTCTTGAAAGCCTCGAAGTGGTAGTTCTCGTCGGTGATCCAGTCGGGGTTCACCTGCCAGAGCATCCATTGCGAGGTCATCTCAAAGAAGCCGCTGCCGCCCCAGGCGTCGCCCACCGAGTCGGCAGGTATCTGCAGCTGGAACGAGTGGCCCAGCTCGTGGGCCATGCAGTTCATCTTCTCGTCCTGAATGCGGTTGGGCGCCACCCATAGCGCCCCGATGAAGTTGTCGTAGGTGCCGCCGTAGGCCGTGCCGTCGAGCGAGTAGTTGACCATGACCATCATCTTATAGCGGTCGCACTTGCTGCCGGGCAGAGAGAAAGCCAGCGTGTCGCGGAAGAAGTGATAGAACGACTGCACCCGGTCGCGC
>DEFO01000027.1 GCA_002350805.1 Prevotella sp. UBA2850 | reverse complement strand
TTGTGTCTGTGCCCGGCAATTGCTCTCCTTCCTGAACTATGTTTTCATGTAGGCACAAGAAGTCTAGTTTTATGATTATATTGAAAAAAAACTGATTTCTTTTTGCGATTGGAACTTTTTTTTATATATTTGCGTCCAAGTCACTGAAGATATGTCAAAAGTGCAGAGAAAATTAATCTGGCTGAGCCGGTTGGGGCACTGTCGAGGATTTGGAATCCAATCGCCCTGGGCATATAGCCTGGATCGGTATGTCATCAATGAGCATTTTCCCTATTATGCGTATGATGAGCTGGCCAGTGCCTATCCGGATGTAGATGGGGAGACTCGTCGACTTTGTGAGTTCTACTTTCGTCTGGCCAATTACCGGCAGCCACATAAGATTTGTCTTTTCCTACCGCATGCTGACGTGTATGCTGCATATCTGAAGCGCGGCTGTATGACGGCGGATGTGATTCTTGCCAAGCAGTCGTTGGAGGGTATTCAGACGGTGGAGTTGGCACTAATGTCGCTGAGTGACAGTTTTGCTGAGTCGTGTTACGAGTCAATATTGCAAAAGGTTGATGAGCATTCGGTCCTGGTGGCAGAGGGAATTGCTGCCAATCGACAGTCGAAACAGATGTGGAGAGATATTGTTGACGATGACCGCACAGGAGTTTCTTTCGACTTGTATGATTGCGGACTTGTATTTTTCGATAAGCAGCGATATAAGAAGAATTATATTATTAATTTTTAAATACTTTAATACTATGGCTATTACAAGAGTTTACACAAAAACCGGCGATGACGGAATTACCAGCCTTGTGGGCGGTGTAAAAGTGAAGAAGACGAATGCCCGCATCGAGGCATACGGAACGGTCGACGAGCTCAGTGCTCACCTGGGCATGCTGGCTTCGTGGATGAAAGACGGTCCCGATAAAGACATTATCATTCGTACACAGCGAAATCTTTTTACAGTATGTTCCTACTTGGCCACAGATAAAAGCAAGACCCCATTGGCTCCTTCTTATACCATGGATGCTTCGGAAACAGAGTTCCTAGAGCAGCAGATTGACGAGATTAATGCAAGTATCCCGCAGCAGACAGCCTTCATTCTTCCTGGCGGATCGCACGAGGCCGCTCTTGCCCATGTATGCCGTACGGTTTGCCGTAGAGCCGAAAGACGCATCTTTTTCTTGGGTGAATCAACCGAGTTAGACAACGAGGTGACCCATTATATCAACCGTCTGAGTGATTATTTGTTTGTTTTGGCAAGGAAATTAAACTTTATTGACGGTGTGAGAGAAAAAATATGGAAGAAAACGAAGTAGTTTAAAGAAAAAATATTACTTTTGCGGTCGATTAAGAAACGTATAAATTTTTAACGACTATGTATTGGACACTTGAACTGGCTTCTAAACTTGAAGATGCACCCTGGCCTGCTACTAAGGACGAGCTGATCGATTATGCCATCCGCTCGGGTGCGCCACTCGAAGTATTGGAAAATTTGCAGGAGATCGAGGACGAAGGTGATGTCTATGAAAGTATTGAGGATATCTGGCCCGATTATCCTACAAAAGAAGATTTTCTATTCAACGAAGATGAATATTAAAGGGTAGAATTACTCTTAAATAACTAAATACCAGCGAGATAAACAAGTGCTATTTGTTTGTCTCGCTGGTGTTTTATGGTTGTTTCAACCAGCAGTATAGGAAACATTCGTAAAAAAAAATACAATTATAAATATGCGTAATGCGTTTTTGTATAATTGACATAATATATAATATATGCCATTCACAACTGTTCGAGTTTCCGAACGGTTCGCTATCTATCAACTATCTGACGCGGAATATTGAGGGAGCATAAAATGATGCTTACCACTATGCTCCCTTAAAATATCTTTCTACTTGTGGTTAATATCGAGATAGTCCTTCAGCGCATCGACGTATTCCTCGAATGCCTGTCGGCCCCGTTCGCTGATGCGGCAGAGCGTGCAGGGTCGCTTGCCCTTGAAGGTCTTCTCTACCTCTATGTAGCCCGCCGCCGAGAGCTTGTCTATCTGCACGCTAAGGTTGCCCGCCGTGGCTCCCGTCTGTTCCTTTATATAGGGGAACTCGGCCTCGTCGGCACTGATGAGCAGCGACATGACGGCCAGTCGTAGCTCGGAGTGCAGCAGTGGGTCTAATGGCTTAAACATAGGCTATTTCTTTTTCATCATCCAGCCTGGGAGTGTCAGGCCGATAAAGGCAAACACGGCGATAATCATGCTGGGAAATATGCCATTGATAATCCCAAAGTAGTTGCTATTTGTGTAGTAAATAATCTTGGCGGTCAACGTTTCTGTCATGCAGAAAGCTTCCCAGAAGAATCCCCCAATGCCGCCAATAATTCCACACCACACCATCCAGCGGCTCTTCAAAGTGTAGCCGTTGATGGTAATAACCATACCCATCATCAGGTAAATGATACGTACAGGGTTGATACGGTTCTGGAAATACACTTGCATATTATCAGCTACCAAAGCATCGTGGAGCATCAGCTTGTTGAAGAGAATAGAAAGCACGAAAAGCGACAGTACGAAGATGCCGAATGTCTGCCACGTTTTGTTTACCATGCTGCCGACAAAACTGTCTGGGACTTTAGGTTTGTTTCTATTGACATAGCGGTCAACGACGTAAATAACAAGCGGCAACAAGATATACAGTAAATAGAAAGCCGCATTTTTCGTAAAACAGATGCAGAGCCCAATGAGCAGCGCCCAGCCCATCAAGCAGAGGCCAGAGATGTAGAGCGTCTGCCCTGTATGCCTTGCTACTGTCTGTCGGCTGCGCTCAAGCTGTTCGGTGATTATCTCCAGACTGCGCTCGGCAGTCAGGTTGCTTTTTTCTTCCATTGTTCTTTTTGTCTTTGGATGTTACACATTTTGTTTACTTGTTCTCCAGCCTTGTCCCAGCTCCTGCAGAAAGCCCGGATTCAGCCTCATGTGTTCGAACCACGGTGCAAAGATAAATAAGTTTATAATATAAACCAAATTATTCTGTAAATATTTTGCCTTTTGTTTTGCTTTTTAACATTTCAACAGAAAAAAGGTACCTTTTCAAAGATTTTTCAGGAATCCTGTAGTTTTTTCTTTCTTTGTGCGACTTATTATCAAACAGGACAATTGAATGAAAAGCTGAATGACCTTTTCGAGCAGAACAAGCGTGGCAATGCAAGTTACGCTACAAGACATCTGGGGAGTGCTAAAATGCTTGGTTTGGCATATGAGTATTTCGGTCACTGGTATTTGAATTGTCTGAGTTATACTTATGTGGATCTCAACAAAGAGGAGCGTGAAGCTATAGTAGCTCGTGCGATGCTGCGTTCACCATTCTTCAAGGCCGTATTTGCTAGTAGTAATCGAAGAATTGTGCTGTCAGATTTTCTAAATCGCTTTTCTCCTATATTTGCTCGGAAGCATTTCCTCTCAGTCGTGAGATTGATTGACATCTGCATCAATGAAGCACAGAGAAACGGCAGGAAGATTCTGTTTGACAGTCGCCTTGCAGACAGGAAACCACTGGGAGATATTTTCAATATAGACTCTATTGCAAAGCCTTTTTCAACGCGTTCGCTGATGAGGTATGTAGAAGAGGTGAAGGGCTGGTATAGCATGAGCGAGAAGGATGCTCGGCGATTGGTTGACAAGCATAGAAAAGGCGACAGAAACGCGCTTGAAGAATTTGTCAAAGCCGCTCAACCCATTGTCATACGAAATGCCTCTGAGTTTGATTTTGCGCCAAAAGAAGATATTATCCAGGAAGGAAACCTGGGACTACTGGCCGGAATTGAGAATTTTGAGTTAGAGCGGCGAGTGTCATTATATGGCTATCTCTCCTTCTGGGTGAAAAGATACCTACAGTCATATAAAGACAGTTTAGCCAATCTGGTGCGTATCCCTATAAACAAGTTCACTCTCATTAACTCGGTGAAGAAACAGACCTGGCAATATCTGCAAAAATATGGGTATATGCCGCCATTCGAAGAACTTGATTGGGGATTGGCGTCGGAAGAGGAAAGCAAAATAGCATACAACATCATGATGTCAATGGCAGAGTATGATAGCAAGACAACCATGATAGACGAGGACACATTATATGCTGATGAGAAAGCCTATTCGCCTGAACGTACAACAGACTTAGAGTCGCTAAACTTCGAACTACACCACCTGATACATTTCCTGAGTAAGCGCGAAGAAAACATTGTGCTCGATTATTTCGGAATGGACGGCAGGAGAACAGAGACGTTCGAAACCATTGGTAGTAAATTGGGATTGACACGAGAACGCATACGCCAGATATACGAAAAGAGTATTCGTAAACTGCGAATTCTTGCAAAAGCGAAGAACGGGATTGGCACTCTGAACGAAAAGGAACGTGAAGAACTGACAAATATGATAGAGAAAGGCGCACCTGCGTTTAAGGAAAATGTAGTAGATCGAGGAAAAGAGAAAATACATCAAAAATATGGACCAGAACCTCAGCGGACAGAGCCTACAGTCTTAGAACGGAAGGATGATACGGCAGGAAATGACGCTCGTAAGACTATAGTTCCGCTTGTAACTGATAGGAATCCTGTCGCAAATTTCCCTGCTAAACATGAAGCAAATGTGGGTGACAAGATCCTTTACAATGGGAATGCATGTGTCGTGCTGGAAAGGATTCCCAGAGGCGATAGCTTCAGGCTTTCAATAAGGTATGAGGATGGAAGGATAGATATTATCCAGGATGACATGAAGAAATACAGCATTATAAAGAAAAGCGTGAAGGAACGTAAACCGCGCGTCAGAGAAGATTTAGAACCTTCCAGAGAAAACGATAAAGTCTCTCGTCCTTCGAAGACTTCACCATAGCGAAGGGCAGTCGTTTTCTGAAATTGCAAAAGCCATAGGCAGAACAGAAGTCGCTGTAATGTCACGGCTTGGTATGCTGGGATTGATAGATTATTCTTATGGTCAGGAATACAAACCGAAAGAGAATGAGACACTTTACAAATGACGTTCAAACAAGAACCGAGCCGAACCGACCATATAATGATACTGAGGTAAATAGGATAATTGATTGGATTGGAAACAATGAAAGGTTTGTTTGTCCAATTTACCTTATTATCGCCCTACATCGCCTCTGATAGTGCTGTAAGTTTGGGTAAAAATAGTTAAGAATAGTGTAAGTTTCTGATAATCAGTTGTGAGACATGTCTTCAACGAGGATGAGTATTAGTGAGTTTTTATCGAACAAACTGATTGAAAATCAACAAAGTGTGAAAGTATTTGATTACTTTCGCACTTTGTTTTTTATATGAAAAGTCTATTTAAAAGGCTATACTTTAAATTATATTGCTAACTTTGCATCAAAATACTAACTATATGAAAAAACGATTACTTTTATTAGCGTTGTCTGTTTTAGGACTTCAGTGTGTTGTTGGCCAAAAGATAGAGGATGTTTTTATGAATCCTCCTGCCGAGGCCAAACCTATTATGATATGGCAGTGGATGGACGGCTTGATAACAAAGGAAGGAATAACCGCAGATCTGGAGGCTTATCAGAAAGCAGGTATCGGAGGTGTACAGAACTTTCAGGTGGGCGGTACAGGACAGGGACTAGTAAAGGACACTACCAATGCTATTGGTTCCGAGCGATGGCAACAGCTGATGCGATTTGCTATCAGTGAATGCCGCCGCTTAGGTCTTTCGTATGGCACACACAATTGTCCAGGGTGGTCATCGAGTGCCTATCCGACGGTTAAACCTGAATATTCCATGCAGAAGCTTGTATGGACGATGGTAGAGTCACAAGGTAAGCGGCATATAAGACTGATACAACCTGAGGCTAATTTTGGCTATTATGAAGACATAGCTGTTGTAGCAGTTCCAGATGACAGCATCGTTCAGAAAGAGCAAATCCTCGTTTTTCCAGGTGCTGCCAGCATCCAGCTTCCTAAAGGAAAGTGGAAAATCTATCGTTTCGGCCATACGGCTAATGGTAAGACCAATGGTAGTACGTCACCCGAAAGCGGTACAGGTCTGGAGTGCGACAAGATGAGTCGTGAGGCTGTTGCACACTATTGGTCGGGCTATCCTGCCATGCTGCTAAATCTTGCTGGTGAAGAGACTGGCAAGACCTTCCAGCGATTGGAGATTGACAGTTATGAGGCAGGCGGTCAGGAATGGACCCAGCGAATGCCAGAGGAGTTTTCACAACGAAGAGGATATGATATAGTTAAATGGTTGCCAGCTTTGGCAGGGGTGGTCATCGACAACAGCCAGGCGACGGATCAGTTCAAGCGTGACTGGCGTGAGACAGTATCGGATTTATTTGCCGAGAACTATTATGGCTATATGAGTCAACTGGCGCATGGGCACGGCCTGCAGTTGTTGGTGCAGCCATACGGAACTGGTTCTGCCAAGCCGTTCAACCCCATCAACACCGATAAGATTGTGCGCCAATTAGCCGCAGACGACCCTATCTGTGCAGAATTTTGGGCAAAGCCAACCAACTGGGGCTGGAAGGATATTCCTCGTGTAGTGAATGCAGCAAGGCGAGTTGGACATGAGACCGTTTATGCAGAGGGGTTTACCTGTTGGCCGCTTCATGCCTGGAAGGATGATCCTGCCCGTCTGAAAGCCATCGCCGATTCTGCTTTCTGTCTTGGCATTAACAAGTTGATGCTTCATGCAGCAGCCCACAATCCTTGGGTGAATGCCAAACCTGGCATGACCTTCGGTATGTGGGGTACATGGTGGACACCAGGACAGACATGGTGGAAAGATGGTGCAAAACCGCTGTTTTCGTATTTCTCCCGTTGTCAGGCTCTCTTGCAAAGAGGTCGCTTCGTCGATGATTTCAAGAGTAAGAATCCGTCGTTGTCTGCTGATGTAGAAGGTTTTCAGTGGATTCACCGTAGTGACAATGGTACCGACATTTACTTCATTGCCAACGCCAAAGATGGTGGTCTTGCCCCGACACTTACCATAGAAGGAACTGGTAGAATGCCCGAGGTGTGGGACCCAGAGACGGGAGAGACATCCATCGCTAAGACATGGAAGATGGAAGACGGGAAGACACAAGTCAAGTTGAACCTTACCACCCGACGGTCTGTATTCTTGATACTTAAAGATAAAACAACAGAAACTGCATCAAACGCAGACGGTATCTCCAGTGATGTGATAGACACGCTGTCTGTCAATGGTCAGTGGACCATCAAATTTGCCGATGGCAAACAAGTAGAGTGGACATCACTTATGCCTTGGAACGAATCGACTGACAACGATATCAAGTACTTCTCTGGCACGGCACGTTATTCGCAACATCTGTATCTGAAAGAATTGAACCGCAACTACAATTATGTGCTCGACTTGGGCGAAGTGAAGAATCTCGCCGTGGTCAAGGTGAACGGGAAAGTGTGCGGTACACTTTGGCGACCACCTTTTACTATCGACATTACTGACGCTTTGCTTGGAGGCGATAATACGCTGGAGATAGATGTCACGAACCTCTGGGTGAACCGAATGGTGGGCGATGAACTGGAGCCTGATGATGTGGAATGGTCAGAGCCTGTGACCTTTGGTGCTACCTCAAAGTCGCCGAGTATCGGGCGATTTATGAAAGAAGTGCCCGAATGGCTCAGCAAGGGAATGCCACGTTCCACAAAGCGCAAGGCCGTTGTCTCCATGAAATTCTTCGAAAAAGACACGCCGCTCCTTCGTTCGGGTCTGTTAGGCCCAGTGGTGTTGCAGAAGAAAACAGCCAATACCATAAAGCCTTCCGTAGAAAAAGAACTATGGATAAAACAAGGTAAGCAGCAAATCTATGGTGTATTGAGCACGCCCGACAATGGCGAGAAGCGACATCCGATTGTGATTGTATCTCATGGCTTCAATGGTACGCATCATTCGGGACGTAATTATTTCAAGATGCTGAATGAGTTGGGCTACATGTGTTACACTTTTGACTTTCCTTGTGGTGGAACAGGTAGCCGTACAGACAACAATACGGTAAATATGTCTGTGCTCGACGAACAGAAAGCATTGGAGGCTATCGTGCGATACTTTAAGTCACGCCCCGATGTTGACAAGAAGAACATCGTGCTATTGGGAGGGAGTCAGGGAGGACTCATATCAGTATTGACCGCTGCCAAGATGCAAAAAGACATCAGCAAGTTAATTCTTGAGTTTCCTGCCTTATGTATTCCGGACAACTGGAACAGCCGCTATCCACAGGTGTCAGACATCCCTGATACTACAAGAATCTGGCGAGTACCCATCGGGCGGCGTTTCTTCGCGGAGATTCGTAATATGGATCCCTATAAGGCTGTAGAGGCATATCACCGACCTGTCCTGATTGTTCATGGCGATGCCGACGCAGTAGTTCCAATAGAGTATTCTCGTAGAGCCGTAAAGTTGTACAAGAATGCCCGACTGGTTGAAATTCCCAAAGCTGGTCACGGTTTCAGCGGGAAGGATTTCAAATGCTCTTTGGATAATATCAGACAGTTCCTGATGGGGAAGGAGAACATCACGGAATGAACATGTTGTCATCAATGGCGTTCTTCTTTCGACCTCACCAACTGGCAGTTTGAACGTGTTGTCTTGCCAGTTCAGAAAGATGGCATCCTTGGACCGAACCGAGTAGGTGAACGTGCCAAGGTGATGAAGTGCCCCCTGATGTTTTATTGTTGCTTTATCCGATAGTATAAGAAATAATCGTAAATGAAGTTCTGTCCGTTATTGCTTGTAACGAAGTCCTTTTTTTTGTAAAGCAGACAAACTTTGAAAAAATACGTCAGATTCTGTAGTTTTTTGCTATCTTCGTTTGACTAACTATCAAAAGACGTTTGCACAGCAAGAAGAAATGAAAGATTTAGAACGTGACTTTGAAGAAATAGTCAAGAAGCATCGCGGTACAATCTACGCCGTCTGCTATATGTTCTCCAACGACCAGGACGAGGTGGCCGACTTGTTTCAAGAGGTGCTCATCAACCTGTGGAACAGCCTGCCCTCGTTTGAGGGGCGCAGCGATATGCGCTCATGGATCTACCGTGTCAGCCTGAACGTGTGCATCTCGCTTGACCGCAAGAAACGGCGTCGTAAGACCGTGCCGCTTACGATGGACATCAATCCTTACGAAGAGACGGAGACCAACCAAAACTCACGGCAGATGGACATGCTGCGGCGACGCATCGCCAAATTGGGACAGTTCGACCGCGCCATCATTCTGCTGTGGTTAGAGAACATGAGCTACGAGGAGATTGCCGCCATCATGGGCATCACGGTGAAGAATGTGTCGGTGAGGCTCTACCGCATCAAGGAGGAATTAAAGAATATGTCAAACGATTAAAAACTTAACAGGAATTATGGAGAATCAGAACAATAACTTACAGGAACTGGAAGAATTGCGCCGTCAGGTCGCTGAGTTTAAGAACCGTATGGAACAGCAGGAGATTGTCAGCCGACGCCTGTTGGAAGAGGCGATGAAAGGCCACGTGTCGTGGATTAAGCAGATGAGTTTTTGGGGCAGCGTAGCGGAATTGGCGTTATTACCTTTGTTTGTTTACGTTCTAAGAAGCATCGCTGGTTTTTTATGGCTACCAATTATTGTCCTAGGTCTTTTGATAGCTGGTGAGGCCGTTTTCAACTTTTGGAATGTCAGTACCATCCGCGACAAACATCTTGCAGTTGATGACGTGCTCAGTGCCCAGCAGCGGCTGATAACCTTCAAGCGCAGAGAGAAACTTTACACGTTCGGCATACTACCTTTCCTATTGCTCTGGTTAGCATGCATTCCGTTTGGCGTTTTTCATGGCACCGACATCGCTTTCCCCTCAAGTGATAGATTGGTTGCTTATTGCGTAGCTATTGTCATTGTATTTGCCTTGTCATTCTATGTCTTTTCCCGTGAGATGCGCTCGTTGAACAAGGCTATCAAGGATATAGACGAATTTGCCGGTAAGGAATAAACAAATAAGTTTGTCCACTACAATATTCCCCAATCTGACCGCAACTCAGACAGTTGGAATCGGTCGTTGTGGAGTTATTTGTTGTCGGGGAAAAACACTTCGAGTTTCTTGTCTAAATCCTTACCGGCATATCGGCGGGAATGGAGAGAATGAGTGCCATCGTGATGGCCCCGCTGGCGATGCCCACGATGAAAGCCGCCACCATGGCCATCTTATAGCGTCGGATAGCGGCCTCTTGATGCTGCTTGAGATACTCCACGGCATCGAGCCGCTTGGTGAGAGCGCAAGTACCAAGAGGGGGATGCCTGCCGGATAGAGCAGATGTTCAGAACTTTCTACTTCAGCGTATTGAACTTCTTGTTTTTCTCGATGGTCCAGTCTTTGCGTTTTGCCAACTGGCATTTCTTGCCCTTGAACATCTTGGCGGCCTGTTTGTCGCCTTTCAGCTGCCATTGGAGCCATGCCAGTGCCACCACGGTGAACTCGCCACCATGCGGTTCGCGGTAGGTTCCGCCGTGACCCACCGGGAAATTGGCGGCACAGGCGGGCACATGGTTGATGCGGTGGAAGTCGTCCATGCCGTTCTCGTAGGCAATATCGGTCTTTCCGCCCAGAATATAGATGACCGGTGTGTGAATCTCGTTCAGTTTCTCTTTGGGCGGCATGGGCATTCCTCCCACAGCCTGCGAGGCATTCTGCTGGTTGAAGAGTCCGCTGTTGCAGATCATCAGCGACGTGATGCGCGGGTCGGCACAGTTGAAGAGCGTCTGCAAACCGCCGCACGACATGCCGGCAACGCAGATGTTCCTCACGTCGATCTTCTGATAGTAAGGCGATTGCGGGTTGTCGTTCTGCGCCATCACCCAGTCGATGCTCTCTATCTGCTGCTCGGTGGTCGACATCCGTCCGCGGTATGGCTCATCGTCCATGGGTATGAATCCCGTGGCCACCACGATGAATCCGTGCGAGGCAATCTCGTTGAGGAACTTATAGTGCTCCCACGGTGAGTTCGAGCAGGCTCCGTTGCCCCATACCAGCACCGGCAGCGGGTTGCCGGCATTGAATGCGGAGAGGTCTTGCGGCACGAAAACCGTATGGGCAGCCAGGCCGCTCTCTTCTTTCATCACAGCCTTATAGGGACCCGTCCCGCCGTCTTCTACCACACGGCTGCGGGGCACAGCCGTTGTGGCTACGCCGCCAGCCTCTTCCTGGAAGAACGACACCATGGTCTTGAATGTATTCTCATTGAAAGTCACCGGACCGTGCTGGCCGTCGGGGATGCTGCAGAACGCCTTCAGACGGCCTGCTTTCTCGAGCGCCTCGGAGAAACGCACGCCCTGGCAATGAGGCACCACATTGTCGGCCTCGCCATGGAAGACCAGGAAGCGCGGCCCTTTGTCGCTGATGTAGGTGATGGGACTGATGAGGTTGACCAGGTCGGGGTGGTCGGCCGGTGCACCGCCGATGAGCACCGCCTCAGGCGACTTCTCGTCCTTCACCGTCTCGCAGTCCTGCATGTGGGCCATATCCACGGGTCCGAACCAGTCGACCACGGCATCGACGTCGCTCGAGGCAGAGAGGCAGTTGCCCACTTTCCCTTCGATGTCGACCGTCGTCTGTCCCACGGTGCGCTCCTTCATGCCGTTGGTCACGCCGGCCAGCGCAGCCAGGTGTCCGCCCGACGAATAGCCCGTGATGCCCACGAACGAGGTGTCGAGCTGATAATCAGAGGCATGTGCACGAATGAAGCGGATGGCCGCCTTCACATCGTTGATTTGTGCTGGGAACTTGGCTTCCGTGCTCGAGCGGTGGTTAATGCACACAACGGCAAAACCGGCATCGACCAGAGGCTTGCCCACCGATTGATAGGTCATGAGTTTCATGTTGTTGCCGAACCAGGCGCTGCCGTAGATGGCAATCACCACTTTGTATTTCTCTTGTTGCTGCTTGGGTAGATAGATGTCCAGCCGGTGGGCCTCCAAATCATCGCCCGCGTAGTTCAAGTCCTTGAAAGTGGCTTTGTTCTCAGGCTTCGGGAAACCGCCCCTGCCCTGTGGTTGTGCCATGACTGTCATTGCCATGCACGCAAGCACTGCAAATAATGCTTTTTTCATGATCATGCTCATCGTTTTTTTAGAATTGAATGGTTTCGTGTCTAGGTGAAAAGCGGAAAGACGTTTGTCACATCCCTCCTTCGTTTCGATGCCTGAAACACTTTGAAGCGGAGTGTGACTACTCGGGGTTGGTGATGTCGCGATACTGTCCCGGCGAGAGACCGATGGCCTCCTGTATCTTTCGCTGCAAGGTGCGCACGCTGTTGAACCCCGAGTCCTGTGCAATGGCGTCGATGCTGTAACCGGGCTTCTCCTTCAGTATGCGCAGGGCACGCATCAGCCGCAGGAAGTCGAGATACTTGTCGACGGATTGATAGATGGTCTTCGACTTATAGAGATCGGCAATGCGCGTCTGGGTGGTGCCCACCAGCTCGGCCACCTCTTTGATGCCAAACTCGGGGGGCAGGGGAATCTCGTCGCTCTCGATACGTGTCTCAATGACGGCCAGCAGCTCCTCGTCGCTGCGCAAGTCGGCCTGTGCCATCATCTCGCGGTGGCGGCGCACCAGGTCTTTCAACCACTCTACATGCATACGTACATTATAGTAGATGTCCATCTTTTCGGCAAGCATCATGTTGCGGGCAATGAGTTGCTCGTTTCCATCGATGAGCCGTTTGTTGTCGTCTTCCAGTTGTTTCACTTTTTCTTGCAGCTTTTCCACCTGCTCCTGCAGTTGGGCGTTCTGCTCCTTCAGCAGTTTCACGGGGTCGTTTCCTTCGTTGTTCATGGTGCTTTTGTGTGTGATTTTGGCAAAAATAACAAATAATCAGAAAACAAACAACAAAAAGGGTATCAAAAAACTTGCTTTAACAACCGTTAACGAGGCAATAAACAGCACAAAATTGCGTTATGTTGATGTGCCTAGACGCATTTACACGATGATAATGGTGCTTGTGCTTGCCGTGACGGGGGCAAAAGCACAGTATGACGTCAGCTTCAGCCATTACTACGACTTGGAGCCGACGTTCAATCCTGCGTCGGTAGGCAAGCAGCATAAACTGAACATCACCGCGGCCTATGCCATGGACCTGGCCGGTTTCGAGCATAACCCGCAAACGATGTATATCGGAGCCGACCTGCCTTTCTACTTCCTGAAGAGCTATCATGGCGGCGGACTGTCGATCATGAGCGACAAGATAGGCCTTTTCACTCATCAGCGGGTGGCAGCACAGTATTCGTACAAGCTGCGGCTGTTTGGCGGAACACTGGGCATCGGTGTGCAGGGTGGTTTCCTCAGTGAGGTGTTCAATGGCTCCGAGCTCGATGTGCAAGACACCGGCGACCAGGCCCTTGCCACATCTGAGGTCAAGGGAAACGCGCTCGACCTAGGTGCCGGACTCTACTACACGCATGGTCGGTGGTATGTGGGCGCGTCGGTGCAACACCTCAATTCGCCGCTGGTGGAACTGGGCGAAACCAATGAGTTGCAGATAGATAAAACATATTATTTGACGGGTGGATACAATATTAAGCTGAGAAATCCGTTCTTAACTATACACCCGTCTGTCTTGTTCAAGACCGATGGGGTAGGGTGGCGCGCCGATGTGACGGGCCGTCTGATGTATACTAACGACACGAAGAAAATGTATGGAGGCATCTCTTATAGTCCCACCAATTCGGTGACGTTTCTCATAGGAGGCTTCTTCCATGGCATACATGCCGGCTACAGCTACGAGGTCTATACCTCGGCGGTGAATCCCGGCAACGGCAGTCACGAATTGTTCGTGGGCTATCAGGTCGACCTGAATTTCGTGAAGCGTGGCAAGAACAAGCACAAAAGTGTGCGACTGCTGTGATGAGGCGTGAATAAGAATCTATGACAAGTAAGATAGGAGAAAAGCGATTAATTGAGATATGAAACAAACGAAGAAGAATAGAACTGTGGAAGGACAGGCAAGAAGGCTGACGGCTTTTTGCCTCTCGGCCTTTTTGCTGACGTCGTTGCTCACCGCCTGTTTCGGTGGTAAGGCTGCTTTGTCGTCCGGACGCGGCGGCGAGGTGACGGGAGTCGGCGCAGGCAAGGGATTCACCGAGCCGACGCCTTTTGGCATGACATTGGTGAAACGCGGATTCTTGAAGATGGGTATTGAGAAACAAGACTCACTCTGGGGCATGCAGACACCGGTGAAGGAGATTTCGGTCGACGGCTTCTGGATGGACGAGACTGAGGTGACCAATGCCAAATACAAGCAGTTTGTGCAGTGGGTGCGCGACTCTATCCTGCGCGAGCGCCTGGCCGACCCTGCCTACGGTGGCGACGAGTCGTATATGATTACCGAGGATAAGAACGGCGACCCCATTCCCCCACGCGTGAACTGGAAGAAAGCCCTGCCCCGCAAACCCAACGAGGATGAGTTGCGGGCCATCGAGAGCATGTATGTCACCAATCCTGTGACGGGCGAGAAACTGATTGACTACAAGCAGTTGAACTATCGTTATGAGATTTACGACTATACGGCCGCCGCTCTGCGCCGCAACCGGCTGAATCCGCAGGACCGTAATCTGAACACCGACATCACGGTGAATCCCGATGAGGTGGTGATGATCTCGAAAGACACTGCCTACGTCGACGACGAGGGAAACATCATCCGGCAGACCATCGACCGTCCGCTGAGCGGACCGTGGGACTTCCTGAATACCTATATCGTGAATGTGTATCCCGATACCACCTGCTGGGTGAACGACTTCCAGAACTCCGACAACGAGATGTATCTGCGCTATTACTTCAGCAATCCCGCCTACAACGACTATCCTGTGGTGGGAGTGACCTGGGAGCAGGCCAATGCCTTCTGTGCCTGGCGCACTGACTATCTGCTGAAGGGACTGGGCGAGGCCGCCCGGTTTGTGCAGCGCTACCGACTGCCCACAGAGGCAGAGTGGGAGTATGCCGCACGTGGAAAAGATGGCACCGAGTTCCCTTGGAACAACGAGAACATGGCCAGCGACAAAGGCTGCTACTATGCCAACTTCAAGCCCGACCGCGGCAACTATACTGAAGATGGCAACCTCATCACGAGCAAGGTGGGAGCCTATTCGGCCAATACCAATGGATTGTATGACATGGCCGGTAACGTGGCAGAGTGGACCAGTACCATCTATACCGAGGGAGGTGTGGATGCCATGAACGACCTGAACCCCACGCTGAAGTATAATGCAGCCCTTGAGGACCCCTACAAGCTGAAGAAGAAGAGTGTGCGAGGCGGTTCATGGAAAGACCCCGAGTCGTTCATTCGCAGCGCATGGCGGTCGTGGGAATACCAGAACCAACCACGCTCGTTCATCGGCTTCCGCTGTGTGAGAAGTCTGGCTAACAGTGTAACAACAAAACAAAAAGCAACAAAGAAGAAAAGATGACCAAGTACAGCAAATATAACATTATCTACCGTCTGCAAAAGTGGATGGACAGTGTTCCCGGCCAGACATTCCTGAACTATGCCTACAGCTGGGGAGCAGCAATCGTGATCCTTGGTACGCTTTTCAAGCTGACCCACATTCCCGGCGCCAACTTCTGGTTGTTCCTGGGAATGGGCACTGAGGTGGTGGTGTTCTTCCTTTCGGCTTTCGACCGTCCCTTCGACAAGACGACCGACGGTATGGAACTGTCGCGTCATGCCGGCGAGGAACTTGGCGAAGGCGCTGAGATAGAGGGCACACAGAAACCCGAGGTGGTGGTCAGTGGTGCCACAGGCGGTACTATTATTATAGGTGGCGGTGGCCCATCGGCTGGCCATGTGGCTGAGGGTGAGCCTGCTATCGCAGGGCAGACCGGCTCATTTGTTGTGGCAGGACAGCCAGGTGTTGCCGGTGTTTCCGGCGTGTCTGGCGTATCTGGTATTTCCGGTGCATCCGGAGCAGCAGGCAGTGCCTCTGGTGTTGTTCCCGCAGAGCCGGTGGTGGCTCCGCCGCTGACACCCGATATGACTGATGCCACTAATGCCTACGTGGAGGAGCTGAAGAAGCTCACTGAGGTGTTGGAGCGCGTCTCTGAACAGAGCCGCCGACTGACCACCGACTCAGAGGAGATGGAGAACCTGAACCGTACGCTGACCGGCATCTGCAAGGTCTATGAGATGCAACTCAAGAGTGCCAGCTCGCAAATCGGGACCATCGATGAGATCAACGAGCAGACACGTAAGATGGCAGGGCAGATAGCCGAACTGAATAAGATTTACAAGCGTATGATAGAAGCCATGACGGTGAACATGCCGTTGGGCGCAAAACCTTTATCTGAATAATGGCAATCAAGAAAAGACCGGTATCTCCGCGCCAGAAGATGATCAACCTGATGTATGTCGTCTTGATGGCAATGCTTGCGCTGAACGTTTCGTCGGAAGTGCTCGACGGCTTCTCTATTGTGGAGGAGAGCCTGCGCCGCACCACCGCCAACTCGTCGGCCGAGAACCAGGTGCTGTTCGGCGATTTCGAGGCTCAGATGAAGAAAAACCCCGAGAAGGTGAGACAATGGTTCGAGAAGGCCAGCGAGGTGAAGCAGATGAGCGACTCTCTGTATGATATGGCCCAGCAGTTGAAACTGGCCATTGTCAAGGAGGCCGACGGCAAAAACGGTGACTTGGAGCATATCAAGAACAAGGAAGACCTTGAGGCTGCCAATCAGGTGAT
This sequence comes from Prevotella sp. UBA2850, assembly GCA_002350805.1. Classification (GTDB taxonomy): domain Bacteria; phylum Bacteroidota; class Bacteroidia; order Bacteroidales; family Bacteroidaceae; genus Prevotella. The sequence goes on along the minus strand of DEFO01000027.1, from coordinate 21,009 downwards.
GCTCGCACCGGGTGTCGGCAAGGGCAAGGCGCTCTTCGATGCCATCAACCAATTCCGCACCCGCATTCTTACGATGGTTACCGACGAGCACCAGAAGAAGGTCATCATGAGCAATCTGTCGACCGAATTGCCTAAGGATGCGCGCACGATGGGAAAAAACTGGCAGGAGTTCATGTTCGAGGACATGCCCGTGGCGGCCGCAGTGACCCTGCTCTCGAAGTTGCAGAGTGATGTGCGCTATGCCGAGGGAGAGGTGTTGCACACCCTGGTCTCGAACGTCGACGTGAAAGATATGCGTGTCAACAAGATTGATGCGTTTGTGATTCCAGAGAAAACCACTCTTTATCCAGGTGAGACCTTTGCCGCCAATATCGTGATGGCTGCCGTCGACACCACCATGCAGCCTGAAATCTATGTTAATGGCACGCGCATCAACAGTGCCAACGGACGCTATTCGTTTACGGCAGGCAGCGTGGGCGAGCATTCTTTCGGTGGTTATCTGCTCACCCATAACGCCGCCGGCGAGACCATCCGCCGCGACTTCCTGCAGAAGTATAGTGTGATACCAGCTCCCAGCGGAGCCACGGTGGCTGCCGACCTGATGAATGTGCTCTATGCCGGATTCCAGAATCCGATGAGTGTCAGTGTGCCCGGTGTGCCTCAGAATGCCGTCTCGGTATCGATGAGCGGCGGTACGCTGACAGCCAAGGGCAATGGCCATTATGTGGCAGTGCCGTCGGCAGTGGGCAAGGATGTCACCTTCACCGTGTCGGCCAACGACAAGGGCAAGACCCGCCAGATGGGACAGGTGACCTTCAAAGTGCGTAAACTGCCCGATCCGACACCTTATGTGGTGGTGGGTACCGACCGTTTCAAGGGCGGCGGACTGGCCAAGGCATCGCTCATGGGCCTGAGTGGCATCGGTGCTGCCATCGACGATGGCCTGCTCGACATCCCGTTCAGGGTGGTCAGCTTCGAGACGGTGTTCTTCGACAACATGGGTAATGCCGTACCGATGGCCTCAGAGGGCGCCTCGTTCTCTGCCCGGCAGAAGGATGCCTTCCGTAAGTTGTCGCGCAACCGCCGGTTCTACATCTCGCATGTAACGGCCATTGGTCCCGACGGCCTCACCCGTAAGCTGACATCAGCCATGGAGATAGTTGTGAAGTGACAAGTGAGTTTGAATGAATAATAACAACAGAATATGAATCGTATGAATAGAATATGTTTTCATCATAAGAAGTGTGAATGGTGGCGGATGGTGATGATGGTTCTTGTCATCTATCATCTCGCTCCAGTCATGATGCAGGCTCAGCCCGCCTCACGCCGTCAGGCAGAGCAGCAGAAGAGCAGCCAGACCAATTCGGGCAATGTCACCAACCGTGCCCGCATCTCATTCCCGACCACGGCAGTGATGTCGGAAGACGTGGTGTGGCGTCGTGACATCTACCGCCAGCTGAACCTGGAGGAGGATGCCAATGCCGGCTTGTATTATCCCGTGGAGCCCACCGACGGACAGATGAACCTGTTTACCAACATCTTCAAACTGATGATGCGTGGACTGATCAAGGTCTATGAGTACCGCATGGACGGTAACGAGGTGTTCAACGACTCAGCCCGTGTGAAGCAAAAAGATTTTCTGGACAACTACCATATCTATTACGAGCGTACCGACCGCGGCGTGCATATCGACAACAGCGACATCCCCTCGCGCGAAGTGAAGTCGTATTACATCAAGGAGAGTGCCTACTACGACCAGCGCACCTCCACCTTCCATCGCAAGGTGACGGCCTTGTGTCCCATCATGAGCCGTGAGGACGATTTTGGCGATGCCGCCACGCAGTATCCGTTGTTCTGGGTGAAGTACGACGACCTGGCTCCTTATCTGGCCAAGCAGACCATCATGACCAGCAACCTGAACAATGCTGCCACGATGAGTGTCGACGACTACTTCACACGTACCATGTACGAGGGGAAAATCTATAAGACCAATAACATGCTGGGCCGTACCCTTGCACAGTATTGTCCCTCCGACTCGGCGATGGCCAAAGAGCAAAAGCGCATCGAGGCCGAACTGCTGGCATTCGAGAAAGGTGTCTGGGGCAACCAAGCCCGCAAAGACTCGCTCGACAGTATTGCCAAGGCCGGCAAGGACGTGAAGGCTGCCAAAGCTGTCAAGAAAAACCGTCGTGCCTCATCATCCACGAAGTCGGCCACGGTGAAGAGCAAGCGCTCGTCGGGCTCATCGTCAGCAGGATCTTCCTCACCGGCCCGTGTGTCAGTGCGCCGCCAGCGCCACTAACAACGTCACACCACCTTCGTGAAGTACGTCGATGTCATATTGCCGTTGCCCCTTGAGGGACTGTTCACCTATTCTCTGCCACAACCGCTGTGCGACAAGGTGAGCTTCGGCATGCGTGTGCTGGTGCCGCTGGGCAAGAGCAAACGCTATACGGCCATGGCTGTGAGGGTGCACGACGAGCAGCCTCAGTTTAAGTGCCGCGACATCATCGACGTTCTTGATGCCACACCTGTACTGCTGCCCCAGCAATACCGTATGTGGCAGTGGATAGCAGAGTATTATCTCTCGCCCATTGGCGAGATTTTCAAGGCTGCCCTTCCTTCAGGCATGAAGTCGGAAGACGGCTATAAACCCAAGACAGAAGTTTATGTCGGACTGGCCGACAACCTGAAAAACGAGCAGACCCTGCATGTGGCGCTCAATATGTTGTCGCGTGCCACTCGCCAGCAGAAGGTGTTCATCGACTATCTGGCGCTCTCGCATTGGGACACCATCGAGGGCGACGTCTGTCGCGAGCAGCCTGTCGACATTACCCGCGACGAGCTGATGAACAGCAGTCATAGCACGGCGGCTGTCATCAAAAGCCTCGTCGACCGTCAGTTCCTGGTCACTTATGAGCGGGAGGTGGGGCGCTTGAACGATGCCGGAGAACCGCATCTCGACCGTGCCAAACCGCTCAGCGCGCATCAGCAGGAGGCTTACAATCAGATACTTTTCCAGTTTCTTAAGAAGAATGTCGTGCTGCTCCATGGCGTTACCTCGAGCGGTAAGACAGAAGTGTATATTCATCTCATTCGCCAGGCTTTGGAGAAGAAACAACAGGTGCTATATCTGCTACCTGAGATTGCCCTCACCGTGCAGATGATGAACCGGTTGAAGCAGGTGTTTGGAAACCTTTTAGGCATCTATCATTCCAAATACTCCGACGCCGAGCGCGTGGAAATGTGGAATAAACAACTGTCAGCCAATCCCTATGAGGTGATTCTTGGTGCACGTTCGGCGCTGTTCCTTCCCTTCCAACGGCTGGGACTCATCATCGTAGATGAGGAGCACGAAACTTCGTTCAAGCAGCAGGATCCTGCCCCGCGCTATCATGCCCGCAATGCGGCCATTATGATGGCCTCGCAACTTTCTACCAGCACCAATTATCACCCGAAGATTGTGCTGGGCACAGCGACCCCCTCGATGGAAAGCTACTATAATGCTATGACGGGCAAATACGGACTCGTGCGTCTGACCACCCGCTATCAGGATATACAACTGCCTGAGATACAGGTGGTCGATATCAAGGACCTGCAACGACGGAAAATGATGAACGGGCCGTTCTCTCCCCAGCTATTGGGCGCGATGCGGAAGGCTCTCGAACAGGGCGAACAGGTGATTCTGTTTCAAAACCGGCGTGGCTTTGCCCCGATGGTGGAATGCCGGCAGTGCGGTTGGGTGCCACGGTGCGACAACTGCGACGTCTGCCTCACCTATCATAAGAACACCAACCTGCTCACCTGCCACTATTGCGGTGCCGTCTATCAGGTGCCCGAGGTCTGTCCGTGCTGCGGAAGTACCGACTTGCGAGGACGAGGCTATGGAACAGAGAAGATAGAGGACCAGATTCAGGCTATCTTCCCCGATGCCCGCGTGGCCCGCATGGACCTCGACACCACCCGTACGCGCAATGCCTACGAGCGGTTGATCAACGATTTCTCGGCCGGGCGCACCAATATCCTCATCGGTACGCAGATGATTAGCAAGGGGCTTGATTTCGACCGGGTCAGTGTGGTGGGCATCCTGAGTGCCGACAGCATGCTCAATTATCCCGACTTCCGTGCCTATGAGCATGCGTTCATGATGATGTCGCAGGTGAGCGGCCGTGCAGGACGGAAAAACAAGCGGGGTCTGGTGCTCCTGCAGACCAAGAATGCGCAACTGCCGGTCATCAGCCAGGTGGTGCACAACGACTATGAGGGTTTCTACAACGAGCTGTTGGAAGAGCGCCAAGCCTTCCATTACCCGCCTTTCTATCGGCTTACCTATGTCTATTTGCGCCATCGCGACGACCGGGTGGTTGAGGCTGCCGCTCAACTTATTGGCACCCGTCTGCGCCAGTGGTTTGGTGCCCGTGTGCTCGGCCCCGACAAACCTGCCGTGGCCAAGGTGAAAACCCTGCATATTCGAAAGCTGGTGCTCAAGCTGGAGAATGGCATCGACATGCAGCGCGTGCGCGACTGCCTGCGGCTGGTACAGCAGCAAATGCAGGAAGACAGCCGCTTTGGCGCAGTTCAAGTGCTGTATGATGTTGACCCGTTGTAGTTAACAGACATCTGAAACACCCACCTTCGGACACTATTTTGGGCATTTCTTGTCATCTGTCGCATATTCGTGCGTCTGTCGCAACACCCTTTGCTGTTTCATTCGAAAATATTTGGAAAGGGCCATTTCCTCGTATTATCTTTGCAATATCAAAACAAAGAAACGAGTAATAACCCTTTTAAAAATAGAAAAATGATGAAGCAGATGAAACTATTCACGGTAGCACTGATGTGCATGATGATGCAAACAATGGTATGTAACGCCAACCACGATGTGATGATTTCCGTCTCGCAGCTGCCCTCTGCAGCCAAGACCTTTGTCCAGAAGCAGTTCCCCGGCAAGAAAATCCTCTATGCACAGCAGGACGGCAACTTCAAAGCCAAGTTCGAAACCCGCCTCGACGACGGCACCGAGATAGGATTCGACCGCATCGGCAACTGGGAAAAAATAGAGTGCAAACCCAGTGCTGTTCCCGCAGCTCTCGTCCCCGCCCCCATCCTCAACCAAGTGAACGCCAACTTCCCTGGTGCCGCCATCCTTAAAATCGACAAGGAAAGCTACGGTTTCAAAGTCGAGCTGGCTAATGACATCGAGCTGAAGTTCAGCAAGAACGGCCTCCTGATGGGCTTCGACGATTAACCCCGGCTGTATGATTCATTCATATATTTTGTTCCCGTTGCAAGAGAATTCTCTTCAACGGGATTTTTTATGGAGTTAGGAGGCTCGCGTAAGTGAAAGGTTTTTTAGGAGTATAGGAGTGTAGAAGTGTAAACAATAGCTTTGCTTCATGCGGATATACTCCGTCATGTACAACAGTTGGCCACTCATGTAAAAAACGACAATGCCCGACAATCTGTTGCCGGGCATTGCTGGTATGATGATATGTTTGTCTTTACTGTGTCAGTTCCGTTTGTTTTTACAGCGTCAGTTCCACGCCTACGCCAAACACGTTGTTGGTGCGGGTAAAAGAGTTCTTGCCGGCAGGGATGTTGAGACCGAGGCTCTGCATATTCTGCTCGGGAGTGTTCATGTCGTAGTGCTCATAGTTGGTCTGGAAGTAAGCCACATTGATTTTCACCTTGTCGCTCACCTTATAGCCGGCACCGAGGCCGAAGGTCCATGAGTTGACCACAAACGACATGTCGTTCATATACTCATCGGTCAGTCCGTAGCGTGTGAGCTGCATGCCACCGCTCACCTGCAGTTTGTCGTTGATGTCCCACTCAGCACCGCCCAGATATTCGTTGGTGTCGCTGTCGAGCAGTTTCTCGCTGTGCTGATACCAATGGGCGCTCTTGTCGAAGAAGTGATGGTAGCCTGCGTTCAGACGTACATTGTCGGTCACACTCCACTGTGCTCCCAGGGTCAGCAGGGCAGGGGCGTCCTCTGGAACGCTAGTGCCGTTGACGAATTTATTAGTGGCAGAGATGACAGAGGCCTCCTTCAAGTCCGACTTGTTCTTCATGCGCATACGGGTCTTGAACTCATACTTGGCTGCGAAGTTGAAAGCGCCGGTCTTATAGTCGATGCCGAGCACTGGAGCAATGCCCCAGCCTGTCTGGTCGGACATAAGGTTGACACCGTTGGAGTAGGGGGCGAGTGTAGTGGCACTGGCTGTGAGCTCATTACCCACTGCCTCCAAGTTCTGCCCAGCAGCAACCAACTGCTGCACCTGAGGTAGCTGCATAGCCTGCTCCTGTGTCATTCCTGCTGCTACTGCCTGACCGACAACCTGAGTGATGGTATGCTCAATGTTGACACCTGCCGTCTGCAAGCCTTTTTCTACACCAGCGAAATACTCGGGCAGCGTCATTCCCTCTGAGCCGTTCATCACGCGGATGTTGTTCAGACGGGCCTCATACGAGGCTGTTCCGTAGAGCAGGCGGAGACCTCCGTAGACCGAGAGATGCTCGTTGAGTTTGCGGGCAGCACCCAGCTGCAGACCGAAATAAAACTGCTTTCCTTTCATATATCCGTCAACGTCGTAGCCCGTGACGTTGGGGACACTGGCACCGAGGGCGCCAATCTGGCTGTTCAGGGCCGACGAGACGCCAATAAGACGGCTGGCAATGCCGCCCACTACGGTCTCGAACGAGCCGATGCCTTTGTCGAACTCGCACTTGCCGCCGCCGCCAGGCACCGAGAAGTTCATCTGGAACGACCAGTTGCCTTTGTTGTAGGCAGCCTGCAACGAGGGGATGATAGGCGCATTGGCCACACCCTCGAACTCCTTGGTGTCGAGGCCATTGTTCTTATAACCAAGTTTGAAGAGCTGATTTTGCGACTCTATGGTTCGGGTCTGATGCGCATATTGCCAGTTGAATCCCAGATGCAGTCCATCGCCCAAGAAAATCACACCTGCCGGGTTGCTGTAAACACCGTCGAGGCCGATGGCAGCATCGCGCGCCGGATTCCTCAAAAAAGCTACGCTTTGGTTGGTATTGGTAAGTATTCCTCCAGCTTGAGCAGCAATCCCTGCTGTCAAAGCCCATGCTAAACAAGCAAATTTTAATTTATTCATCTTAAAATACCTTTATTGAATTGGTTGCAAAGGTATGATAATTGTTCGGTAATTCTTATTTATGGGGCTTGTATTTAATATTCGTTAACCAAATATTGCACATTTCTTACACAAAAGTGCAATTCTGTGCAAGAAATGTGTACGCAAACAGTGTCCTTATTGTAGGCAATTCTTATCTAAAAATCCCTCGTTTGGCAACTCGTCGGCTCCCCCGGTGCTACTTCTTCAACTCGGGGTATGAGATGCGGGTGTGATAGATAGACTTCAGGCGGTTGATGAGCACCTGTTTCGTTGTGCTGATGTCACGGAAGGTGATGGGGCAGTCGGTGAAGTAGCCCTCTTCCACTTGGGTGTCGATAATCTTGTTCACCAAGTTGCTGATGCTCTCTTCGGTGTACTCCGGCAGAGAGCGCGAGGCGGCCTCCACCGAGTCGGCCATCATCAGAATGGCTTGCTCACGGGTGAACGGGTTAGGCCCGGGATAAGCGAAGAGCGTGTCGTCGATGGGCTCGTCGGGGTGCTCGTTCTTATAAGAAATGTAGAAATACTTGGTCTTTCCCTCGCCGTGGTGGGTCATGATGAAGTCGGTGATGATGCGCGGCAGGTCGTATTTCTCGCCCAGTTTCAAACCTTCGGTGACATGGTTGATCACCATCTGGGCGGCCTCCGGGCGCGGCAGTTTCTCCAGCGGGTTCACGCCCACCTGGTTTTCGGTGAAGTAGGCCGGGTCTTCCATCTTTCCGATGTCATGATAGAGCGCTCCTGTGCGCACGAGTTGGGTGTTGGCTCCTATCTTGTTGGCAATCTGAGCGGCCAGGTTGCTCACCATGATGCTGTGCTGGAAGGTGCCGGGAGCCGTCTCGCTGAGTTTGCGCAAGGGGTCTTTACTGGTGTTCGAGAGCTCGATGAGCGTGACGTTCGAGATAAATCCAAATGCTTTCTCAATGAGGTACATCAGTGGGTAGGCGAACAATAGCAGCACACCATTCATGATAAAATAGATGTAGATGCTGTGGTCCATGGTGAAGATGCTGTTGTCTTGCATCAGCTGCAGGGCCAGATAGACGGCCGCGCTGGTGAGGGTGACGAGCACGGCAGTGCGGAAGAGCTGAGCACGCTGCGATAGTTCGCCCAGCGAATAGATAGCCACCAGTCCTGAGGTGATCTGAATGATGATGAACTCATACTGGTATTTCACGGCAGCGGCGCAGAGCAGCACCATCGTCACCAGCGAGATGAAGGCCGTCCGGGCGTCCATGAACACCCGCACAAAGATGGGCACAAGGGCAAACGGCAGTATGTAGACGCTCAGGAAGGCGTGCTTCATCATCAGTGATACCAGGATGGGGAACAACGTGATGAGCACATAGAGCATGGTGGTGTTGCGGGGTTTCTGGAAATACTCTTTGCGGTAGAGCACCAGGTATAGGGTGAAGAGAATGATGAGTATGGCCACAAAGAGTGTCTGCCCGAGAATGGTCGACGTGATTTCGCTCGAGTTGGCGCTGCGTCTCTGCATCTCCTTCTCAAACGAGTTGAGCACGCGGAAGGCATAGTCGTCGACAATCTCGCCACGGTCGATGATTTTCTGGCCGCTGAGCACCATTCCGCTGGCCAGCGGAATGCCTGCCATCAGGTCGTTCATCTCGGTCTCGCTGCGCTCTTTGTCGTAAATCAGGTTAGGCGTGATGTAGTTGTTCAGGTTACATTTCTGCAGCACAGCCCGCTGCGGCGCCAGCTTCTCGTCATTGAGCAGCTGTTCGTAGGCACCGATGGTCGAGTAGATGCAATTGATCATCAAGCTGGAGGCCTGCTTGCCGCTGATGATTCTCACCATGTTGGTGCTGTCTTTGTTGATTTCCGAATATTCGGGAGCCGCCATGATGCCTGCCTGGTAGATGCGGTGCAGTCGGTCGGCGATGATTCTAACATAGTCGTACGACAGTCCCGGAATGCCATTCTTGAAGTCGCTCATAAACTCGTCGATTTTCTCTTTCTCCACATCGGCGGCATAGGCGTAGTAAGGCTCAAACTCGTCGGCCAAGCTGTCGCGCTCGGCCTTGATGGCCTCGTCGGTCTTGTAGATGGGGAAGTCGAACTTGGTGATGAACGAGCCATACATCCAGGGCTTGCCTACGTCGTAGCGGAACTGCGGACCGCTGTTGCGTGGCAGGAACCACACGATAATGGCTACCGTGACGAGCACCAGCAGGGTACGGCTCAGCAAACCGCGCCAGAAATGATTGTCTTCAATGTTGAATTTACTCATGTTTTCTACCTAATCTTCTGTTTTACTTTGCGAAAATACAAAAAAAATACGCTAATATGCAAAAAAAAACGTAATTTTGCACCAAAATTTTAAAATCAATGGCAGAAAGAAAGGTTCGGGTGCGTTTTGCACCCAGTCCCACAGGGGCTTTACACATAGGTGGTGTGCGCACCGCCCTGTTCAACTATCTCTTCGCCCGCCAGCATGGGGGCGACTTTGTGTTTCGTATTGAGGACACCGACTCCAACCGCTTCGTGCCCGGAGCCGAGGAGTATATCATCGAGTCGTTCCGCTGGCTCGGCCTCAAATTCGACGAGGGTGTGAGCTTCGGCGGTGCCAAGGGACCTTACCGTCAGAGTGAGCGTCGTGACATCTATAAGAAATATGTCGACCAGTTGCTCGACGCTGGCAAGGCTTACATCGCCTTCGACACTCCCGAGGAGCTGGAGGCCAAGCGTGCTGAGATTCAGAATTTCCAATACGATGCCCATACGCGCGGTCAGATGCGTAACTCGCTGACCATGAGCGCCGAGGAGGTAAGCGCAGAGATAGAGAATGGCAGCCAGTATGTGGTGCGCTTCAAGATTGAGCCCGGCCGCGAGGTGCTGGTCAACGATATGATTCGCGGCGAGGTGCGTGTCAAGAGCGACATCCTCGACGATAAGGTGCTTTACAAGAGTGCCGACGAACTGCCCACCTATCACCTGGCCAATATCGTAGACGACCACCTCATGGAAATCTCGCATGTCATCCGTGGTGAGGAGTGGCTGCCCAGTGCGCCCCTGCATGTGTTGCTCTACGAGGCTTTCGGCTGGCAGGACACCATGCCCCGCTTCGCCCATCTGCCCCTGTTGCTCAAGCCCGAGGGCAAGGGCAAACTGTCGAAGCGCGACGGCGACCGCCTGGGGTTCCCCGTGTTCCCGCTTGAGTGGCACGACCCCAAGACGGGCGAGGTAAGCTCTGGTTACCGCGAGAGTGGCTATTTCCCCGAGGCCGTCATCAACTTCCTGGCCATGCTGGGCTGGAACCCCGGTACCGAACAGGAAATCTTCTCGCTCGACGAACTGGTCGAGGCGTTCGACATCAGCCGTTGTTCGAAGGCCGGCGCGAAGTTCGACTATCAGAAAGGCATCTGGTTCAACCACGAGTATATCCTGCGCAAGAGCAATGAGGAGATTGCCCAGCTCTTCGCACCTATTGTCGCCAACAACGGTGTCGACGAGTCGATGGAGCGTGTCACGAAAGTAGTGTCTATGATGAAAGACCGTGTGTCGTTCGTCAAAGAGCTGTGGCCGTTGTGCTCGTTCTTCTTCATTCCTCCTATGGAATACGACGAGAAGACCCGCAAGAAGCGCTGGAAGGAAGACTCTCCGCAGGCCATGACCGAGCTGGCCGACCTGTTGGAGACGCTCGACGACTTCTCGCTCGAGAACCAGGAGCGTGTGGTTGAGGCTTGGATCGAGGAGAAAGGCTACAAGCTGGGCAACATCATGAATGCCTGGCGCCTAACGCTCGTCGGCGAGGGCAAAGGTCCCGGCATGTTCGACATCTCGGCATTCCTCGGCAAGGAAGAGACCCTGCGCCGCATGCGCCGTGCCATCAAGGTGCTCGGACAGGCAAAGAGTGAAGAATAAAAAAGTGAAGAGTGGAAAAGTGACAAGTAACTAAGCGTCAGGAATGTACAACATTGTGATTTACCTCTATCTGACAGGCGTAGCCATCGTGAGCCTGTTCAACCAGAAAGTGCGGAAGATGTGGCGCGGTGAGCGCGAGGCTTTCTCTGTGCTCAAGCAGAAGGTAGACCCCAATGCCAAGTACGTGTGGGTGCATGCTGCCTCGCTCGGCGAGTTCGAGCAGGGGCGCCCCATCATGGAGCGCATCCGCCGCGACCATCCCGAATACAAGATTCTGCTCACGTTCTTCTCGCCCTCAGGCTATGAGGTGCGCAAGAACTACGAGGGAGCCGACATTGTGTGCTATCTGCCCCTCGACACGATCACCAACGCCCGCCGTTTCCTGCGCCTCATCCGTCCGTGCATGGCGTTCTTCATCAAGTATGAGTTCTGGTACAACTATCTGCATATCCTCCGCCACCGTGGCGTGCCCACCTATAGTGTGTCGAGCATCTTCCGTCCCGGTCAGATTTTCTTCCGATGGTACGGACGGCAATACGGACGGGTGCTGAAGTGCTTCACCAAGTTCTTCGTGCAGAATGAGGTCAGCCGTGAGCTGCTCGCCACCATCGGCATTCATCGTGTTGAGATTACCGGCGACACCCGTTTCGACCGGGTGCTGCAAATCAAGGATGCCGCCAAGCAACTGCCGCTCGTCGAGTCGTTCGTATCGCCCGTTGCTTCCGAAGCCGCAGCTCAGAGGAAATGCTTCATCGTGGGTTCCAGTTGGGAGCCCGACGAGGATATCTACATCCCTTATTTTACTGATAAAGACTGGAAGCTCATCATCGCCACCCATGTGGTGTCGCCCGAGCGCGTGGGCCTGTTGAAAAAGCGGTTGGTGGAACAAGGCAAGAAGGTAGTGCTCTATTCTGAGGCCGACAATCCCGAGGTGAAGGGCACTCTCTCAGAAGCCGATGTGATGATTATCGACTGCTACGGCCTTCTCTCCAGCATCTACCGTTATGCCGACGTGGCTTATGTGGGCGGAGGTTTTGGCGTGGGTATTCACAATCTGCCTGAGGCTGCCGTGTGGGGCGTGCCCGTGTTCTTCGGTCCCAACAATGCCCGATTCCAGGAGGCGCAAGATTTGAAGCAGAACGGTGGCGGTCTTGAAATCGCCAACAGCCATGATTTCGAACAACTGATGAACGACCTCGTTGCTCATCCCGACACCATCAAAGAGCGTGGACGCCAAGCCGGCAGTTATGTCATGAACCGCTCTGGTGCTACCGACAAAATCCTCCGTTCCGTGGAATGGGCGGAGTAGGCTGCATTTCATTCTATAAAGAGCATCATTAGAGTTCTAAAGGGCATCTATAGAATTCTAGAAAGCATCAATAGATTTCTAAAGAGCATCTATAGAATTCTAGAAAGCATGATTAGATACAATCCCCAAGAAAGAGGATGTTAAGATAAATAAAGAATCGTCCACTTCAGAATGCAGAACAGGACTTTGAAGTGGTTGATTTCATCTCTTTCTTACATGGGGCTCAACGAGTAGGGTTTGTCGGTGGGGGCAAGGCCTCGCTTCCTGTTGGGTTTGCTGTCCATGATAAACTCGATGGTGCAGCCGTCGGTGAGCTGGCGGTGGGTGATGTAGAGCTTCGAATAGGGTTTGCCGTTGATGCGGACGCTTTTTACATATCGGTTTTTGTCGCTCACGCCAGGTGCCTTGATTTCTACTACGTTCCCGTTCTCCAGATGCACACGCATGTAAGGCAGGTAAGGAGCGCCCAGCACGTACTGGTCGCTGCCCGGGGCGACAGGATAGAAGCCCATGGCCGAGAAGACATACCATGCCGACATCTGTCCGCAGTCGTCGTTGCCACCGAGTCCCCTGATGTCGTTGCGATACATCTTGTTCATGATGGCGCGCAGCCACTCCTGCGTCTTCCAGGGCGTGGCAGTCCATGCATATAAATAAGGTATGTGATGGCTGGGCTCGTTGCCATGCACATATCCGCCCACTAGACAATCGGCGGTGATATCCTCGTTGTCGGCATAGTATTTGGCTGGCAGGTCCATGGCGAACAGTTGGTTGAGTTTCTCGCGGAAGGCTGCTTCGCCGCCCATGCATCTCATCATCCCGCAGACGTCGTGGGGCACATGGAACGAGAAATTCCACGAGTTGCCCTCGATGAATCCCTCGTTGTAGGTCTGATAGGGGTCCAGGTCTTTCTTGAACTCTCCGTTGCGGTAGCGGGGCGAAGCAAATCCTATGCGCGGGTCGAACGTGTTGCGATAGTTGAGTGCCCGTTGCTTGTACTCCTGTGCCACTTGCTCGTTGCCCACAGCCTCGGCGGCGGCATAGATGGTCCAGTCGTCGAAGGCATACTCCAAGGTGTTAGAGGCGGCAGTGGCATCACTGTCGTAAGGGGCATATCCCAGTTGAATGTAGTCGGTGAGGCTGGGGAAATAGCGGTTGGTGGCTGTTGCGGTCATGGCCTTCAGAGCCTCTTGGCGGTTGATGCCGGCACCTTTGACGATGGCATCTGCCAGAACGGTCACGGCATGATAACCCGTCATGCACCATCCTTCGTTGCCCATCAGACTCCATACGGGCAGCATGCCCACAATGTTTTGTTGCTGGTGGCGGATCATCGACTGCACCATGTGGGTGTTGCGCGATGGCTTTAACAATCCCAGCAGCGGATGCTCGGCCCGGTAGGTGTCCCAGACAGAGAAGATGGTGTAGTTGTCAAAATCGCCGGCATAGTGGATGTTACCGTCGATGCCCCGGTACTGCCGGTCGACATCCATATAGACAGAGGGGTTGATCATGGTGTGGTAGAGCGAGGTGTAGAGCATGGCTTTTTGGTTGTCGGAGCCCTCGCAGTCGATGAGCGACAGCTCGCGCTCCCAGGCATTGCTGGTTTCGGCGCGGAGCGTCTCAAACGACTTTCCGCCCGTCTCAGCCCGCAGGTTCTTCAAAGCCCCCTCGGTAGAGACGGCTGAAAGAGCTACCTTCACCGTCAGTTCGCGGCCCGTGGCCTGCTGCTCGTTGAAATTGAAATAGGCCACCACGCTGCGGCCGGCAATATCGGGGAAGTTACGGTAGCGGTCGAACTTCCGCCAGAACCCCGCATATTTCTCTTTCTTCCTGTCGCGGTAGCCATAGCTGCTGACAGGTTTTGAGAACGAGATGGCGAAATATGTGTAGTTGGAGCGGGCCCAGCCGTCGGTGATACGGTAGCCCGTCAACAGTGTGTCGTTCTCCACGCGGAGCGTCGACCACAGCACCTTTCCGTCGTAGTTGTAGATGCCGTGCAGCAGGTCGAGGATAATGCGCTGTTGGCTGCCCTCGGGGAAGGTGTATTTATGAATGCCCGTGCGTTGGGTAGCCGTGAGTTGTACGCGCACACCATTGTCGGCCAGCGTCACCTCGTAATAGCCGGGACTGGCCTTCTCGGTGGCATGCGAGAATCGCTGGCGGTAGCCTCTGTCGGGCTGGTCTTTTGTGCCGGGATTCAGTTGCAGCTCGCCTGTCTGCGGCATGATCATGATGTCGCCTAGGTCGGCATGCCCCGTGCCGCTCAGGTGCGTATGGCTGAAGCCCACAATGGTGTTGTCGGTATGCTGGTAGCCGGCACAATAGTCGTAGACCTTGCCCACGTATTGTCCGTTCACATTGTGCGGGATGGTGTCGGTGTCAGGACTCAGTTGCACAATGCCGAAGGGCGCGCAGGCGCCGGGGAAGGTGTGGCCCATGCCCTCGGTTCCAATCATGGGATTCACGTAGCCGGTTTTATAGTCGGTGGATGCGGCGTGGGCGGCCCATGTGGCCAGGGCCATCAATGCTGTGAGCAGGAAGTGTCTTTTCATTTCGGTTTTTCCGATCGTCAGTCAATATAAATGTTTTGTGTTCTTGTTGCCGCAAAGTTACACATTTTTTCTGATATGTCAAAATACATCCTGGCGATTGTGGAGCCAGCCGATACGAAAAGCACCGGCTGTGATATAGATGTACGCGTACAAATTGAATAAAAAATGGATCATAGACGAAACAAATCAATGGTTTCCTTCTCACTTCGTCAGATTTTTCGTAATTTTGCAGCAGATCATGAAAGTATGGCCATTCATAGGTAAGTGCCTGAGGCTTGCCGTAGAGCCCATCAGGCGTCATTGGGTTTTCTTCCTGTTCATGTATGTGCTGGGTTTGGCATGTGCATGGATAGAGTTGCATCCTTGGGAGAAGGTCTATGGCAATCTTTATCTGGAATTGTTTTTCGACCTCTATTTGGTTTGTCTGCTGCTGATGCTGCTGCCCAGAAGAGTGGGCAAGTGGGTGCGACGCGTATTGACGGTGCTGTTCTATGCGGTGTCGATGGCCGATGTCTATTGCTTTGTGAAGTACGGCTCGGTGCTGAATCCCAGTATGTTGATGCTGGTGGGCGAGACCAACGCCCGCGAGGCAGGCGAGTTTTTGGGGTCGTTATTGAATGCCGACGTATTGTTCAGTAAGTTTGGCTGGGTGACGCTCATCATGGTGGTGCACATAGTGGTGAGTGTGCTGAGTGGCTGGCTCCGCAAGAAACAAGGTGCGGTACGCGAGAGCGGACCGCAACGCTTCGGGCGGCAGATGGGCAGTTGGCTTTCAGCGAAGGGAGCGGCCTCGTCGCTCGTGGGTGCCGTGGTCGTTGCATTGCTAGTGTGGTCGGCCATCGCCTCATGGCCCAACAAGGCAGCCCTTTGGCGGTTGATGACGCTCGACACCATTGGTCAGGTGGAGCACGAACTGACACGGTCGGACTGTGGTAGGCAATACGAGCCGCCTTATAGGCTGGCCTTCAGTGTGCGTGCCAACCAGTTGGCCTCGCAACAGATAGACCGGCTGATCATGGCTTCCGACAAGGCACAGGTGGACAGTTGCTCGTTTACGACGCCGAACATAGTGCTGATTATTGGTGAGAGCTTCGGCCGACACCACTCGCAGCAGTATGGCTATTTCATGCCGACTACCCCACGTCAGTCGGCCCGCGAGCGTACGGGCCTGCTGGTGAAGTATACCGATGTGGTGGCACCGTGGAACCTGACTAGTTTCGTGTTCAAGAATGTGTTCTCGATGCATGTGGTCGGTCAGCAAGGCGAATGGTGCGACTACCGGCTCTTCCCCGAACTCTTTCGCAAGGCAGGGTATCATGTGACCTTCCTCACCAATCAGTTCCTGCCCCAGGCCAAAGAGGCTGTTTACGACTTTAGCGGCGGTTTCTTCCTCAACAACCCCACGCTGAGCAAAGCCCTCTTTGATGTGCGTAATGAGAAACTGCACGTTTTCGACAAAGATCTGATTGACGACTATGAGCAACTGAAGCAGCACAACGGAAAGCATAATCTCACCATTTTCCATCTGCTGGGGCAGCACATGAACTACCGGGTGCGCTGTCCGAACAAACAAAAGAAGTTCCAGGCCTCCGACTACGAGGAGCGGCGCCCCGAGCTGTCGTTGAAACAGCGTAAGATACTGGCCGACTATGACAATGCGACGCTCTATAACGACTCGGTGGTCGACCAGATTGTCCGACGCTTTGAGGACCAGGATGCTGTGGTGATTTACATGCCCGACCACGGTGAGGAATGCTACGAGGGCAACCGCGGCTTCATCTGCCGCAACCACTCGGCGGCTATCGACTACGACCTGGCGCGTTTTGAGTTCGAGATACCCTTCTGGATTTACTGCTCGCACCCGTTTGCCGTAGCCCATCCCGAACTATACAAGCAGATTGTGCAGGCCAAGAACCGCCGGCTGATGACCGACGCGCTGCCCCACATGCTGCTCTATCTGGCCGGTATCCATTGCAAGGACTACCAACCAGCCTACAACGTGTTGTGCGATGAGTACGACGAGATGCGTCCGCGCATTTTGAAAAATACCACCGACTACGACCGGGTGATGAGTGAGAAACGTGATGAGCAATGAACAAAAAACAACGAACAACAACGAACAACAACGAACGATGAGTGACACTAAACATATATTGTCGCGGGCCGAGTGCTCGGCACTGAGGGGAATCGCCATTCTGGGCATTTTCCTGCATAACTACTGCCATTGGCTGAAAGGCATCGTGAGAGAGAACGAGTATACATTCCACATCGGCAACAGCGAGGGTATGTGGCATGCGATGACCAGTCCCGATGGCAATCTGCCGCTTCATCTGCTGTCGTTCTTCGGCCATTACGGCGTGCCCGTGTTCTTGTTCCTGAGCGGTTACGGATTGGTGCTGAAGTACGAGAATTCCTCGAAGCCTGTCGCAGAATGGCCTTTCCTGCGATATCACTTCCTGAAACTGTTCAAGATGATGATTGTGGGATTTGTGGCATTCACCATTATCGATATGATTACCCCGAACCGCCACCATTATCAGGCACTCGACATCATTGCACAGCTGGGTATGTTCAACAACCTGCTGCCCGACCCCGACCACATCATCTGGCCCGGTCCTTATTGGTTCTTCGGCTTGATGATGCAGCTTTACATCGTCTACCGGTTGGTGCTCTACCGCCGCCATTGGGGACTGACGGTAGCGCTGATGGTGGTCTGTTGGCTGTTGCAGATGGTTTGTGACCCGACGGGCGACACCCTGAACCGCCTGCGCTACAACTTCATCGGAGGCATACTGCCGTTTGGCTTGGGACTACTCGTAGGCAGGTTCTCGTGGACAGGCAGTTTGCCACCGCTCGTGAAGCGTAACTCTGTGTTTATGCTGTTCATCTCGCTGGCCCTGATCTTCCTGTTCAGCTTCAACTATCAGACCTGGTACTTCGTGCCGGTGTTTATTATCTCGGCATCGGTGGCGTTGGTGAAACTCCTGCCTGCCGCCGTGAACAGACAGTTGGACTGGATGGGCTCCATCTCGGCCGCCTTGTTCGTGTGTCATCCTATCTTGCGTAAGATCTTCATTCCCATGTCGTTGTGGGGTGATGTCTATGCCGGGTTGCTGCTCTACATCGTGTCATCTGTCTGTGTGGCATGGGTGTTCAAGCTGCTGATGGACAAAATGCCCAGTCCCAGAAAGGTCTGAGCATTCTCTGATGATCTACTAGTATACTCCCTCTGTCGTTTTGTCAACCCTTCTGCCCATGACCCCGATTCAATTGGAGAAAATCAGCCGATATCGCGGCGAACTAATGGGAGCCGCCATGCTGTTTGTGCTGCTCTTTCATATCCCTCTGTCAAGGCACGACCCGTTCTTCGGGCTGCGACGCTGTGGCAATGTGGGTGTCGATATGTTCCTGTTCTTGAGTGGGGTAGGGCTGTGGTTCTCGTGGGTGAAACAGCGCGAGGCGCTGGCTGTGGGGATGAAAGATGCCCTTCGGCATTTCTTCAAGAACCGCTACAGGCGAGTCTATCCTGCGTGGCTCATCATTGCCTGCCTGCATTACATTCCCTGCTATCTGGAGGGCAGGGGCTACAGCCGCAACGTGCCCGACCTGATTGCCAATATCGCTTTCAACTGGAGTTTCTGGCGTGTAGACGACCTGACATTCTGGTATGTGCCGGCAGCCATGATGCTCTATTGCTTCGCACCGTTCTATATGGAGCTCATCCGCCGTCATCCTGCCTATCGCTGGCTGCCTGTGATGATGCTTGTGTGGTGCGTCATGGTGCAGTGGATACGTCCCATTCACGGGGCTGTGGGCCATCTTGAGATTTTCTGGAGCCGCGTGCCCATCTTCTTCATCGGCATCAATATCGGCCAGTGGGTGAAGCAGCGACACACCATCGACGGTGCAGCATGGTGGTTCGTCGCGCTGGCATTCGCCATGTCGCTCGGTACCTGTGTCTATCTGGAGCAGCAATTGCACGGCCGATTCCCGCTGACCATCGAGCGCTGGGTGTATATACCGCTCACCGTCAGTGGTATCCTGCTGCTCAACGAGCTGTTCTGCCGTGCGCCGGGATGGCTGAACCGCGGCCTGCGCTTTGTGGGGATGGTCAGCCTGGAGTTCTATCTCATTCATGTGCAGTTTGTGATGTACAAGCTCACTCCCCTCAAACTAGGCTATTGGCCTACGGCTCTGCTAACGTTTGCCATCAGTCTTCCCCTGGCCTGGCTGTTGTACAAACTCACCTCGGCCATGTGGAAGAAACGCTGATGAGCCAATGGTCGTCTGCAGGCAGTAAGCTGCAGCTGATTTGTTGCTTGAAATGTGGCTGTTAGGGTCGGAATACGGCTTGAATGCGGTTTGTATGTGGCCGGAAGACATGACTTTATAAAAATATTTAAAGAAAAACTTGGCAGTTTGATAAAATTGATGTAACTTTGCAGCCGCAAATCGTGGCTACACGTAAAATAACATAAGTTTAACATAAAAATTAGAACCAAAAGCATGATTATTGTACCCGTAAAAGATGGCGAGAACATTGAAAGAGCTCTCAAAAAGTTTAAGAGAAAGTTCGAGAAGACAGGTGTTGTGAAAGAACTCCGCGCACGTCAGCAGTTTGACAAGCCATCTGTTCTGAAGAGACTCAAGATGGAGCACGCTATCTATGTACAGAAGCTGCGTCAGAACGAGGAATTGTAATTTGTTCCCCGAAAATTTGGTAGTTTGAATAAAATTCCGTATATTCGCTGACGAAAACATGGAGATCATGATGAAGCGGCGAAGCCTATGACGATAGATGACTTTTTGAACTACCTGCGCTATGAACGGAATTACTCCGAGCGTACCGTGCAGAGTTACGGCGAAGACCTCCGGGCATTTGAGTCGTACTTCAAAAATTCAATGGACCATGCGCTTTCATGGGAGTCGGTAGACTCTGATGTCATCCGTGACTGGATGGAGCACATGATGGATAAAGGAAACAATGCATCATCAATCAACAGACGATTGAGCGCGTTGCGTTCCTTTTATCGTTTTGCCCTTGCCCGCAAACTTGTCGATGCAGACCCTGCACATGGCGTGACGGGACCGAAGAAAAGCAAGGTGCTGCCGCAGTTCCTCAGGGAGAGTGAGCTGGACGTGCTGCTGGACCGTGAGTTGAGCGATGCTGACGATTATATTAATGTACGTGCGCGTACTATTATTATGATGTTCTACGCCACGGGAATGCGACTGTCGGAACTTGTCGGACTAGACGAGACGATGATCGACTTCACGACGTGCCAGCTGAAGGTGACGGGCAAGCGCAACAAGCAGCGCATTGTTCCTTTCGGCGAGGAACTGAAAGAAGAGTTGCTGCACTACATCAACATGCGCAACGCCCGGTTCCCCGAGCCTCAGGCCGAAGCCCTCTTCCTCACCGACAAGGGCCTGCCGATGAACAGCAACCAGGTGCGATATGAGGTGAAAAAGCATCTCTCGAAAGTGTCGACCCTGAAGAAGCGTACGCCTCATGTCCTGAGGCATACCTTCGCGACAGCCATGCTCAATCATGATGCCGGATTGGAGAGTGTAAAGAAACTGCTGGGGCATGAGAGTCTCACCACAACCGAGATCTATACTCACACAACGTTCGAGCAGTTGAAACGTGTTTATGAAAAAGCCCACCCCAGGGCATAACCTTTTAACTATTAAAAAATAGGAGGTATCTATGGAAATTAAGATCCAGTCGATTCACTTCGACGCTACCGAGAAGTTAGAGGCGTTCATCGAAAAGAAGATCGCCAAGTTGGAAAAAACATTTGAGGATATTCAGAAGGTGGAGGTGCAGCTGAAAGTAGTGAAGCCTGCCACGGCCATGAACAAGGAAACAAGTGTGACCGTAACCGTTCCTGGCAACACGCTATTCGTGAATAAAACCTGCGACACTTTTGAGGAGGGAGTAGACCAATGCGTGGACTCTATGAAGGTCCAATTGACCAAATTCAAGGAAAAACTAAGAAATAAATAAAAAAAACACCGAAAAATTTTGGTGGTTCAAAAAATAATCGTAACTTTGCAGCCGTTTTAGAACACATCCTAAATGCGATGCCAAACGGCTGCAAGGATTTGC
>DEFO01000009.1 GCA_002350805.1 Prevotella sp. UBA2850 | reverse complement strand
TAGTGAAATCAGGAAAAGTCATCCAGTAGTTGACACTTTACGATTCATCATCAGCTGCGTTGCAATTAGGCATTAATTACACTCTAATTAGGCATTAATTACACTCTAATTAGGCATTAATTGCAATGTAACTAGGCATTAATTAGAACCTAATTTGTCAACTAATTGCAACCTCATTTATCAATCAATGGCAACCCCACTCGTCGGCAACTAAAAAAAACAGCCCGTCACCAACGAGAAACGTCTGGTGACGGGCTGTCGCAATACTATCGATCATCACTCTTTAAAAACACCGGAGGACATCAGAGCGGAGTGACCGTCTTGTCGTTGCCCTTGCTCTTGGGAATGTTCACGGTGACATCTTTCTTCACCACATTCTGGCAGTTGAAATAGTCGGCTCCCTCGTCGGCCACGATATTAATATCGGTGAGGGTGACGTTGCTGATGGGCTTCTCGGGCAGTCCGTTGAAGAAAATGGCACGACGGGCACCATGACAGTTCACACGACTGATGCTGATATCGCGGAATTCAGGGGTGGTAACATCCACTGGTTTCGGTTCGATGTTGTTCACCTTGGTACCGTCCTCGCGGGCCTCGATGACCGACTTGCCGCCATAGTAGAGGTCGAAAGTGATGGCATCGCCCAGGATGTTGAACATCGAGATGTCCTGGATGTAGATCTTCTCCACCACACCGCCACGGCCGCGGCAGCTCTTGAAGCGAAGGCCTGCGTCGGTGCCGATGAACTGACAGTCGCGAACCATGATGTTCTTCACACCGCCGCTCATCTCACTGCCTACCACGAAGGCACCATGACCGTTGAACACCGTGCAACCGCTCACCACCACATTCTGGGTGGGCATGCCGCGCTGGCGTCCCTCGGCGTCGCGGCCGCTCTTGATGCAGATGCAGTCGTCGCCGGCATCGAAGGTCGAGTTGACAATGAGCACATTCTTGCACGACTCCACGTCGATGGCGTCGCCGTTCTGAGCATACGCCGGATTCTTGGCGGTGATGCCGTCGACGATGAGGTTCTCGCACATCAGCGGATGGATATTCCAGGCGGGCGAGTTCTGGAAGATGACACCCTGCAGCAGCACGTTCTTGCAGTTCTCCAGATGAACCATCACCGGACGGGTGTTCACGCGCTCCTCAGAGGGATACCACATAGTGGGCCGTGGGAACACACCACCGTCGCCGGTGATCTTCTTCCACTGGCTCTCGGTCACCTTCTCTTTCTTCAGCGGGCGCCAGCATGCTCCGTTGCCGTCGATGACGCCATGGCCCGTGATGCTCACATTGGTCAGTCCGGTGCCCGTGATGGGCGACATGCTGCGCATGCGCTTACCCCCCTCGTAGACGGTCTCGATGACGGGATAGAGCCTGATGTCGCCAGAGAACAAAATGATGGCGCCATTCTCCAGGTGCAGGTCGATGTTGCTCTGCAGCTTGATGGGGCCTGTCAGCCACACGCCCTGCGGCACGTTCAGGTGGCCACCACCACGACCGCTCAGGTCGGCAATGGCTTTCTGGAAGGCCTCGGTGCACAAGGCCAGGCCGTCGCCCTTGGCACCATAGTCGCTGAGCGACACCTGATTGGCAGGAATCACGGGTGCCTTCACCTCGGTCATACGGAACGGCAGTCCGCTGGTATACTTCGCATAAGATGCCTGTTGAGCCACAGCAGGCAGGCAGAAAAGGGCCATCATCAGGGCCACCAGTGTTTTCATTAGTTTCATAAGAGGTCTGTTTTAGTTATTACTTTTGCAAAGATAAGGAAAAATTACGAACAAAGCAAATAAAAATGACGAAAAAAGTTACACCTGTTAACCCATCCCCTAAATAGCTGACCAACACGAATAATCATGTCTCTCATGGGAAGACATGAAAAAGCGTTGTTTGCGTTTAAACCTTTCGGCCTCAAACGTATCAATTAAGTATACAGCATCTATCACTATCCATTCTTCCACACTTTACCTATGAGACCTATTATAACCGTTTTCTTCTTTCTGCTCTCGCTCAGCAGCTACGCCCAGGACGACCGGTTCGAGTGCAACGACTCCTGCTCTGCCGGCAGTACCGGCATTGCCACCTTCAACGTAGTGAGTCCGGTGGGTTTCTCTACCGTCGAACCCATCGAGATGGCACCGCGCCTGTCGACCCTCGACGGTAAGACCATCGCCATCGTGGGCGAGGATTTCATGTATAACATCACCCACCCCGAACTCAAACGACTGATTCTGGAGAGTTACCCCACAGCCAACATTATCCTCTACGACGAACTGCCCATCGCCGGGCCATACCCTGCCCCAGGCATATCATCGGCGAAGCGCACCCCTTCATCCTATCGCAACGGCCGTTCCAACATGTACGACATGAAGGGCCAACGGCTCGTGCGCAAGCCTCAACGCGGAGTGTACATTCAAGAGGGAAGGAAAAAACTATCGAGATAATTCAGAACGACAGATTCTGTAGGTCATTTTAAACCTGGAACTATTTAGGGAGTTTGGGAGTTTAGGAGCTTGTCCAAGTGACAAGTGATAAGTGACAAGTGATAAGTTTTAGGAGTGTAGGAGTGTGGGAGTGTAGGAGTGTAGACAATACTCCGCCTCTTAAACCTTCTTTTTTAAGGGAGTTATGGAGTTTAGAAGTTTGGGAGTATGGACAATACCAAAGGTAATCATACCTCTCCGTTCTCAGCTCTCCACTCGTTTGGAGAGGCTTGCCGGCTTGTGGAGTAACCAAGCTCTCCCCCTTTTGGGGGAGATGGAGGGGGCTTCCTGCCTTGAACCTTGAACTATTTGGGGAGTTTAGGAGTTTGGACAATAGTCTTGAACTTTGACCTGGTCCTGGCTCAGGTCGACAGTCATCGGGGTCAAACACATCGTCTTCATAATTGTACTTTTTTAAAAGGGTTCATACTGTGACAGATTGCCTGTCGTTTGTTGTTTCTGTTGCAAAGATAGGCAGGCGAACGGCAGCTTCCAACTTTTTTCTTCCTTTTTTCGAAGATTACATGCGAAAGCCTTCGCATTTTGCGACAAGGAGGGGAAAGTGTCTGAAAAGCTGTCGCAAAAACATGAAATGACGGCGCAAAATAATACTTTTCTTGGTTCTTCCATCGACTTTTCGTAACTCTGGCTTCGCCGAACTTACTCCGCCTCGGCAAAAAAAGAATGAATTCTTTGTTTTGCTCTCGACTTTCCGTAACTCTGGCTTCGCCGAACTTACTCCGCCTCGGCATAAAAAATAAACAAGTTTATTTTGTTCTGCTCTCGACTTTTCGTAACTTTGGATAAGTTACTGCCACTCGGGAATGGAAAGAAAAGCGAGCTTTCCTTTCGCATTTCACTCGTTTATTCGTAACTTTGACTTTGTCGAACTTACTCCGCCTCGGCATAAAAAATAAACAAGTTTATTTTGTTCTGCTCTCGACTTTTCGTAACTTTGCAGCATGAAACTGATAGTTGACGATAAGATTCCGTATATCCGCGAGGTGCTCGACGAGCTGGCCGATGAGGTGGTCTACCTGCCGGGCAGTGAGATCTGTGCCGCCGACGTGAAGGATGCCGACGGACTGATTGTGCGCACCCGGACGCGGTGTGACGAACAGTTGCTGAGCGGCAGCCGGGTGAGCATAGTGGCCACGGCCACCATCGGGTACGACCACCTGGACATCGACTACCTGCAGCGGGCGGGCATCCAATGGATGAACTGTCCGGGCTGCAATGCCGGTTCGGTGGCTCAGTATGTGCGGTCGGTGCTCATTCTGCTCGAGCGCGAGGGATGGTTGCGGCGCGGCCAGTCGGTGGTGGGCGTCGTTGGCTGCGGCCATGTGGGGTCGCTCGTCAGGCAACTGGCGCAGGAGATGGGCTATGCGGTGGTGGTGAGCGACCCGCCGCTGGGCATGGAGTGCGACTTGCGGGAGTGCGACCTGATTACCTACCATGTGCCGCTGACGCGCTGCGGCGACTATCCCACCTATCACATGGCCGACGAGCGGTTCATGCAAAGCCTCACGCGCTGGCCAATCATCGTGAATACGAGCCGCGGGGCCGTGGTCGACAACGATGCCCTGCTGCGCGCCCTGTGCAGTGGGCGGGTGCGCCAGGCGGTGCTCGACGTGTGGGAGGGCGAGCCGCATGTCAACCTTGCCTTATTAAATAAGGTGTATATAGGTACGCCCCACATTGCCGGCTACAGTGCCGACGGCAAGGTGAATGCCGACAATATGGTGATTGAGGGTCTGTGCCGCCACTTTGGTCTGGAGAACCGTTGGCACATTGAGCCGCCCGCCATCGACATTGAGCTGTCCGCTACGGACACGACAGATGACCAATATCTGTGTTATTACAACCCCCTCACAGACAGTCAGAAGCTGAAAAATGCCCCTGCGGATTTCGAGTTGTTGCGTGGCAATTATCCCGTACGGCGCGAGTGTTCGTTCAAAAAACCGTGATTTTTTGCACAAAACGCATGTCGGTGTGCAGGTGAAAGTGCTTTTTTTGTGAAAAAATTTGCACACGTGAATAAAAATTTGTTCCTTTGCAC
>DEFO01000050.1 GCA_002350805.1 Prevotella sp. UBA2850 | reverse complement strand
CAGTATAAGTCATAATTGCAACCTTTCCAGGCATTAATTGGAAATGGGGGACACTTGAAGGCTCATTTCTGATCTGGTGGCCCTGTCTTATTCAATAAATAGAAGTCTTTTTTTATGGGTGTAAAGACGATGGTTTATATATGGTTTTTGGGTAAATTATGTCCTACCTTCGCTTTTTTTGTAACTTTGGCTGACGCCGAACTTACTTGTCACTCGGAAATGGAAAGAAAAACTAGTTTTCCTTTCTCGTTTCACTCGTTTTTTCGTAACTTTGGATAAGTTACTCCATCTCGGCATAAAAAATAAACGAGTTTATTTTGTTCTGCACTCGATTTTTTCGTAACTTTGCGCTACACAACAGCGAACTGATGCCTTATTGACAAAAACAACACAAATGATGAAGACACGTAATTACATCTGTTTGGCCATTGCCATTCTCTTGTCGCTCACGATTTCAGCCCGAAAACAGGGAGAACGGGAGATGGTGGTCGTGGCTTATGTCACGTCGTGGACCAACGAGGTGCCCGATGCCACCACCATGACGCACATCAACTATGCCTTCGGACATGTGAGTGACACGTTCGACGGACTGCGCATCGACAATCCCGACCGTTTGCGCATGATTGTGGGTCTGAAGCGCCAGAATCCCTCGCTGAAAGTCATGCTCAGCATCGGAGGCTGGGGTAGTGGGCGGTTCAGCGAGATGGCCGCCTCGGAGAAGAACCGTTCGTCGTTTGTCGCTGACTGTGTCTGTGCGGTGCGGGATTTCGGCCTCGATGGTATCGACATCGACTGGGAGTATCCCACACAGTCGTCGGCAGGCATCTCGTCGTCGCCCGATGACACGGAGAATTTCACCTTGCTCATGCGCGACCTTCGTCGCCAGCTGGGCAAGAAGAAACTGCTGACGGCAGCCACCGTCTGCGACGCGAAATATATCGATTTCGGCTCATGCGTGAAATACATGGATTTTGTCAATGTCATGGCCTACGATATGGGTGATCCTCCTCAGCATCATTCTGCCCTCTTCGCGTCGCCCATTGCCAGCCGCATCACCGTCTCAGAGGCCGTTGAAGCGCATTTGCGTGCCGGTGTGCCTGCCCAGAAACTGGTGTTGGGAATGCCTTTCTATGGTCGCGGACTGCGCGGTGACAGCATCATGAGCAGATACGACCGCACGGGATTCCTGCCCAAAGGCTATACGAAGAAATGGGATGAGGCCGGGCAAGTGCCTTATATAGCCGACGAGAACGGTGTGCTGGTGCGCGGTTACGACAACACGCGCTCGCTGGCGGCCAAATGCCAATATGTGCTCGATCGCGGTCTCAGGGGAGGCATGTACTGGGATTATGCGAGCGACAACAGCCAGGGCGATGAGCGCACGACGCTCTATCTCTCGCTCCTGAAGAACAGGAAGGCCACTCTGCCGCCACGCAAGGTGCTCGTTTTGGCTGAGAGGGGCGGACTGCATGATCCTTTCACCGCTCGTGGCCTGCAATGGTTGGAAGACAACAAGGAGCGGCTGAACATGCAACTTGTCGTGATGAGCTCGGCCGAGCAGTTGCACAAAGACGAACTGAATGGCTTTCATCTGGTGCTGCAGTTGAATCATCCTCCCTATGCCTGGAGCAAGGAAGCCCAGCAGGATTTCCAGCATTATATCGACCGTGGCATCGGCAATTATATCGGCTTCCATCATGCCACGCTGCTGGGCGAGTTCGACGGCTATCCTCTCTGGCGGTGGTTCTCTGATTTCATGGGAGGCATCAGGTATGACAACTACATTGCCGACAAATGCGACGGCACAGTGCAGGTGGAAGACCGGCAGCATCCTGTCATGAATGGCATCCCCGGCACATTCGTCATCGAAGACGACGAGTGGTACACCTACAACAAAGACCCGCGTCAGGCCGTACATGTGCTGGCGCATGTCGATGAGGCCAGCTACACCATCAATACTGATACGAAGATGGGCGACCATCCCGTCATCTGGACCAATCCCTCGAAGGCCGCCCGCAATGTGTACTTCCAGTTCGGGCACAGTCAGCGGCTGTTCAGCAATCCTGTGTTTGTCAGGCTGCTGGAGAACGCTTTGAAATGGACATTAGAAGAATAAAGCACATCACGATATGAGAAAACTGATGCTACTGTTGCTACTGGCAACATTCCTTTGCGTTCCCTCCTATGCACAGCAAGAGGGAGAATATGCGGCCAATTATGCCACGGCCCCCCGTTTCAAGGCATTGTTCTATTGGGAGCCCGGGGCAGAAGAAGCCCATGTGCAGTTCGACAAACAGGCCATCGAGTTCTTCCACAAACTCTCTTATGGCAACGGCTGGATCATGGATGTGACCACGTCGCTGGCCGACTATCCCTACGAGCGGTTGAGCGAATACAGCATAGTGGTTAGTCTGAATGCTGCCCCGGCGGATAAGGCACAAAGGGAGGCCTTTGAGAAATATATGGAGAACGGCGGCGGATGGATGGGATTCCATGCCTCGGCCTACAACGACCGCAACACCCATTGGCCATGGCTCAACCGGTTTCTGGGATGCGGGCAGTTCTATTGCAACAACTGGCCCCCGCAGCCCGCGCTCGTTGAGTGCGACCAACCACAGCATGAGGTGACCCGTACGCTCCCAATGCAGTTCGTCGCACCTCCCAGCGAGTTCTACCAGTGGCAGCCTTCGCCCCGCAAGAACAGTGATGTGGAGGTGTTGGTCAGCATTTCGCCGAAGATGTATCCCTTCGGACTGAAAGACGTCGTGAAATTTGGCGATTTCCCCATTGTGTGGACCAACAAGAGCTACCGGATGATTTATTTGAATATGGGACATGGTGACGAAGGATTTATCGATGCCACCCAACAGTTGCTTTTCGTCAATGCGTTCCGGTGGGTCGTCAGCCGCGACCCTAAGGGCGACCCTTTTAAGAAGTGACAAGCCGAATATCTTTTATCTTTATGAAATGGACTTCTTAGAAGCCTGTGCACTCGTGCATCTCTTCGATTAAAGCCTTAAACAACGGGTTGGCAGAGAGAATCTGGCGGTTGCCGGTGATGATCATCTGCTGGCGGGCGCGGGTGATGGCGACATTCAGCTTGCGGTCGATGATGCAGCCGTCTTCCTCGAAACAATTACTTGTGAGGAAGTCGAGCTGGTAGCGGTGCTGCACGGTGAACGAATAGATGATAACATCGCGCTGACTGCCCTGATAGCGTTCAACGGTATCGATGGACACCTGTTCCAGTCCGCTGGCTCCGATGCGGTCTATCTCCTTGCGTATCATGGCTATCTGGTTGCGGTAGGGCACGATGACACCCACGGTCTTGTGGGCGTCGAAACGCTCGCCGTAGTGCTCGCGAAGGCTCTTCAGCAGACGGGCGACGATTTGCGCCTCGTGGATATTCACTTTGTCGGAGAGACTGGGCTGATGACAAAACTCAGAGGGGATGAAGATACGCCTTTGCTGCAGAAACAAGTGCTCTGCCGACGTCTCCTCTTGATGGGGCAGGGGTACGGGCTGCAACTGCTCGTGGGCATAGAACATGCGGTTGGGGAATGCTGCTATCTCGGGATGCATGCGGCCCTGACGGCGCAAGATGCCTGTGAACTGAGAGCTCAGAGCTGCATTGCCGCTCATGTCTTGTGCCTCATGCCTGATGCCTCGCATCAGTCTTTCGAACAGCGAATTGCGGCAGTTGGTCAGTCCGATGCCATGCAGCAGCGGGTCGCTGACAGCCGACTCTTGCTCGGTTTGTTGCACCACGGCCGGCAGTTGCTTGTGGTCGCCGATGAGGATGAACTTGTCGATGCAGCAGCGTTGGTCGCGGTGGGTGGCCAGCAGCCCCACGATGTTGGGCTCGAGTATCTGGCTGGCCTCGTCGACGATAGCCAGTTGGAAATGCTTGAGCTCGAAGATGAAAGGCTTGGCCATGAGCATCGAGGTGGTGCCCACCACGATGTGCTTGGCTTGCAGGCGGGCACTGATTTCGGAGAGTCGCGGGCTGTCGCCCAGCAGACTGTCCATCAGGAAGGGCTTGTAGCGCTCGTCGCAGCTGTACTCGTTACCCAGCCTCACGAAGTCGATATGGTTGTCGGCCAGCATGCCGCAGATCTCGTCGACCGCCCTGTTGGTGTAGGCCATGAGCAGGATGGAGGCTGCGCCCTCAGATGCCAGCAACTCCTCTTTCACCAGGTATTGCAGTGCCATCGACGTTTTGCCGGTGCCCGGCGGACCGATGAGCAGGAAAAAGTCGCGTGCCTGGCGGGCCCGCAGAACGATGTCATCGTAGTTGGGGTGGTAGCTGCGAGTGAGACCGACCGACAGGTCGGCACGTGGCTGTCGCTGTCCCAGCAACAGGTCGCGGCGCTCTTGCGGGGCCGTTATCAGTTCGTAGAGGCTGCGGATGGCCGCATTTGTCGATGCATCGCTGCTGCTGTGCTCAATGGCATAGAGCGTGTCGGGCAATGGATGCCGGCTGCTGTGCGCTGTCGCTTGATGGATGTTGAGAAAGTCTTTGTTTCTTTGAGCGTCGGCCAGATAAACCGTCAGCTGGTCGGTACGAATCTCTTTCAGTGCGCCACGGAACAAGATGCTGCGGCGCACGTCGGGCTCCTCGCCCTCGGTGTAGGCATAGAGATACACCATGTCGCCGCGCCGGAAGTTCGGAAGGAAATCTTCGCCCTGGTCGGGCACGCTCAGCGTGATGAGGTCGTAGCCGCCTTCGGGGTGGCTCTCCTCCAAGCTCACCGGGCGCAGGGCGGTGTAGATGTTGCCTGTCTCGCGCTTCTCGCTCAGGGGCATGTTCCACAGGTCGGCACTGCAGCCTGTGACCCCCTCCTGTGCTCCCATTTTGGCCACGCGCTGTTCGCGATAGACAAAAGTCATCATCTGTGTGAAGTAAGCCCGCTCCAAGGCCGACAGACGGCGTAACGGCGCCGTCAGCTGCTGCAGTTCGGGCAACAGGTAGCGCTGGAAGAAAGTGTTGTTGCACCCTTTCACATTCAGCGTCTCGGGTCGCAGCAGGTCGATGACGCGATTGAAACCGGCCCGAGCCATGCCCAGTTCCCACGCCACCAGCTGGTTGCGGTAGCGAATGGCCTCGCGGAACAGCTTCTGATAATAGGCCACGACGACCAGTCCTTGCCTGGCCGGGTATTTCGAGTAGAGCAGACGAATGTCTACTTGGTTGTTGCCCAATTGGAAATTGTGCCTTAACACACCATAGTAGAGCAGCAGCTGCACGTAGTGAGGCTCCAGCTGGAAACTGCCGAACTCGTTGGCTTGTTGGCGCTCGATGTTCATGTTGCGCCCCGATTTCTGCTCGACGAGCAGCCGCATGTCGGTGGTCATGAGGTCCACGCGGCCCTGGATGCCCAGCTGTTCGCATACAAACGAGGGCTCGAGCAGGGTGATATCGTGCGAATAAGGGGCGGGAGTAGGGGAGATGGAGCGGTTGCCGCTGGAGAACAACTGACCGACGGCATCGGCGATGTTGGCCACTTGCGCTGTGGCATCGGCTTTGAATTTCGTGCTGTTAAAGCCTTTGCACGTGCAATATTCCAGTGCTTTCTCGCGGAAGTTCTTTCTCAGCGAGGCGTGGAGGGTCTGCTGTGCAGAGTCCTGGGTTTCCATAGCGGGGCTTGAGGAGACCTGTTCCGGACTGACGACAGCGTTCTTGGTGCTTTTCATCACCTCGTCGAGGGCTGTCCCGGCAAAATTACCCAGCAGAGTGGCCGGTGTGTTGGCGCGTCGTTTCATGCGGTTCAGCGTATAGAGCAGCGGGTGATGACCGTACTCCTGAAAGCAGGCGGCAATACTGCTGATGTCGATCATGAAGTCGGGTTCCACCACGATGAGGCCAGGCGACAATACCTCTTTCCCCTGCTCGCTCCGACCGTCGTAGCCGGTAATGGCGCAATCCAGCAGGTTGAGTTGCATGCCCTCGCGCAGTAAGCCCTTCAGTTCGCCGAACTCGCTGTAGTCGACGGTGAGATGCTGCTCCTCGGTCGCTTGTTCGGCTACCACATAGATATGCCGCTCGTCCCAATGCTCCACGAGACAGCGCACATACTTCAGGTCGATTTTCCGTGCGGCGGTTTGCGGCCGGTTCTCAGTGGGAAGAATACAGGTCAGATGGGAGGGGATGTGCTCACTGAAGATGGCCGAGATAAACAGGCAGAGAGCCCTCGCATCGTAGGCAAGGTCGTCGTGTGTGAGCCCTTCGGGATGGTTGGAGTGGCGGCGCATCTCCTGGATAGCCATCTTGTCGGGAATGCTGATGCGCAGCCGTTTACAAAGAAAGTCCACCTGCGAGAACAGGTTGCCGAAGGCCTGCTGGGTGGTGCTCACACCCTCGTGGCACGC
The DNA here is from genome assembly GCA_002350805.1 of Prevotella sp. UBA2850. Taxonomy (GTDB): domain Bacteria; phylum Bacteroidota; class Bacteroidia; order Bacteroidales; family Bacteroidaceae; genus Prevotella. The sequence goes on along the minus strand of DEFO01000050.1, from coordinate 51,007 downwards.
CAGCACCAGCGTCTCGTGCAGCTGTTTATAAGCCAACGGTGTATCCATACCGCTGGTCATCGTCTCGTGTACTCGTTCGAATAGTTCTGTTGCCTGCATAGTGCCACAAAAGTACGCATTTTTTTTGTTATTTCATCAAAATCGATTATTTTTGCATCACAAACAAAAAAGAATCTATGAAGCTAAGACTATTCATCATTGCCATGTGCTCAACGCTGGTCGCCATGGCCCAACCCCGTAAGGAAGTAAACCTCAGTCAGTGGCAGTTCTCGCACGACGGTAAGACGTGGGAGCAGGTCACCGTGCCGCACGACTGGGCCATCAGCGGTCCGTTCGATAAGAAGTGGGACCTGCAGATGGTAGCCATCGAGCAGAATGGTGAGAAAGAAGCCACCGAGAAGACAGGCCGTTCGGGCGCATTGCCGTGGATTGGCGAGGGACGCTATCGCACCACTTTCAGCGTGCCAGCCGGTTATCAGCATGCAGAACTGTTGTTCGACGGCGCAATGGCTGAGCCCGAGGTGTATGTGAATGGGAAGAAAGCAGGCTACTGGGCCTATGGATATAACTCGTTCAGGGTGGATGTGACGCGTTTCCTCAATGGAAAGGAGAATGAGCTGGAGGTGCGGCTGAAGAATGTGGAGGAAAGCTCGCGCTGGTATCCCGGCGCCGGATTATACCGTCCGGTGACGCTCATCATGACACAGCAGACGCGCATCAACCCGTGGGGAACTTACTTCCGCACGAACAGCATCGACGGCCAGCGCGCCGAGGTGATGCTCGACACGCAGATTGACGGTGTGGAACAGCAGAACGACCTGTCGGTGGAGGTGTCGTTGCTCGATGCCAAAGGCATGGTAAAGGCAGCCGAGCGTGCCGATGTGGGGCCTGATGGCGTGCTGCGTGCCGTGATGCATGTCGACAAAGCACAGCTGTGGTCGCCAGAGACACCTTATCTATATACGGTGCGCACGCAACTGTTCAAGCAAAACCGACTCATCGACGAGACCCGTGTAAAGACCGGCATACGCACCATACGGGTGTCGAAAGAAGGCGGATTTCAGCTCAATGGCGTCACGCGGAAGATCAAAGGCGTGTGCTTGCACCACGACTTGGGTCCGTTGGGAGCTGCCGTCAACAAAGGTGCCATCATCCGCCAGGCCGTCATCATGAAGCGCATGGGCGCCGATGCCATCCGCACCAGCCACAATATGCCCTCGCAGATGCAGATGGAAGTGTACGACTCGCTGGGCATGATGGTCATGGCCGAGTCGTTCGACATGTGGCTCTATCCCAAGTGCAAGAACGGATATGCCCGTTTCTTCAATGAGTGGAGCGACCGCGACATCACCAACCTGGTGCTGGCTCACCGCAATCATCCCTCGATTATCATGTGGAGCATCGGCAATGAGATTCCCGAGCAGTGGAGCGAAGAGGGTGTACGCATCTCGCGCCGGCTGCAGAACCTCTGCCATCAATACGACCCCAGCCGTCCGGTGACACAAGGAATGGACCGTGCCGAAGCCGCCCTGAAGTCGGGATTCGCACAGGTGATGGACGTGCCTGGTTTCAACTATCGTGTGCATAAGTACGAGAACAATATCAAACAGTTGCCGCAGGGTTTCCTGTTAGGCTCCGAGACGGCCTCGACCGTCAGCAGCCGTGGCGTTTATAAGTTCCCGGTTGTTGCCCATGCCGCCGACCAGCCGGCAAGCACCCCTGCACTCGCTGCCCACCGTCAGGACGGTCAGTGTAGCAGTTACGATGTGGAATACTGCTCGTGGTCAAACCTTCCCGACGACGACTGGCGCTGGCAGGACGACGAGCCGTGGGTCATCGGCGAGTTTGTGTGGACGGGCTTCGACTATCTGGGAGAGCCAACGCCTTACGATAACTACTGGCCCTCGCGCAGCAGCTATTTCGGCATCTGCGACCTAGCCGGTCTGCCCAAGGACCGCTATTATCTCTATCGGAGCCATTGGAACAAGCAAGAGCACACGATTCATTTGCTGCCCCACTGGACATGGCCGGGACGGAAAGGACAGGTGACACCCGTTTACTGTTATACCGACTATCCTGAAGCCGAGCTCTTTGTCAATGGAAAGAGCCAGGGCCGTATCAGGAAGAATAACATGAAGGAGACGGCAGACCATAAGACCAACCTCGACCGCTACCGCCTGCGTTGGAACGAGGTGCGCTATGAGCCCGGTGAGGTGCGTGTGGTGGTTTACGATGAGGCTGGAAAGCCTGCAGGCGAGAAGACCATCCGCACTGCCGGCAAGGCCGACCACCTGAAGATGGAGGGCGAGACCTTCGAGAATCTGGTCTTCGTAACGGTGAGCATGGTCGACAAAGACGGCACGCTCTGTCCCGACGCTGCCGACCAACTGGAGTTTACCGTCGAGGGCGATGGCGCCTTCAAGGCCGTGTGCAATGGCGATGCCACCTCACTCGAGCCCTTTACGCAGCCCCGCATGTGCCTTTTCCACGGTCAGTTGGTGGTCATCGTTGAAAAGAAAGGCAGCGGCAACATCACCCTGACAGCCCGAAACAAGCAGTTCTCTGCCAGCATCGGGCTGTAGTGGAAGCTAGAATTTGAGCTCCTTGCCACGATAGAAACTGAGCAAGGCATGATTGTAGAGATACTCGTACTTGGCACGTACCAAGTCGCTCTCTGCTTTCATAAGGTTGTTTTTAGCCTCATTGAACTCGGTGATATTGGCTTTCCCATATTCATATTTCGCCGACATCAGCGTGAAAGCCTCGCGGTTACTGCGCAGGGCTTCTTCGCTGCTGGCATATTTTGCCTTCGAGTTGACGGCATTGTAGTAGGCCTGCTGTATCTCTTTGTAAAGAGCTTTCTTGGTGTTCTCGAGCTGCATCTGCTGATTCTCGCGGTTCAACTGGGCCGTGCGCACACTGTTGCGCGTGGCAAAGCGGTTGAAGATAGGCACCGTGAGGTTCAGGCCGATATACTGGCTGAAATTGTTGCTCAGCTGTTTGCCAAAGCTTTCGGCAGGGAAGCCGCTGGTCTTGTAGTAGTTACTGCCCACTCCGCCACTGAGCGATAACGACGGATAGAGGGCGCTCTTGGCGATGTCAATGTTCTTTTCGGTGCCTTGCAGGCGCAGCGTCTCGGCCAGAATCTCAGGCTTGATGCCCACAGCCTCCTGATAGATGGCATCGGGGGTCATGCCTGCTGCTATTTCTTTCAGCGGCAGGGCATCGGGCGAGATGCGCACGATGGAAAATCCTTCGGGCGAGGGCAGCTCCAGCAACTGTGTCAGTGCCAGAATGTTCAGCCGGTAGTCATTGTCGGCCTGGGTGGCAGTCAGCTTGCTTTGGGCCATGGTGGCCTCTTGCTGTGCCACTTGTGTGCCGCTGGCCTTGCCGTTGTTCAGCATCTCCTTCAGACGGAACACCTGCAGCGAGTCAATCTCTATCTGCCGGCGGGCCACATCGCACAGCTCCATGCTGTAGAGAATCTGTACATAAGCCTGAGCCACTTGCATGCGGATGTCGTTGCGGGCTTTCTCCAAGTCGGCCGTCGCCGCCTCCAGGTTCAGGCGGTTCAGCTCCAGCGTGCGGGGAATGCGGAAACCGGTGAACAGTGGTACCGACGTGCCCAGACTGAATGAGGTGCTGTTCGTATTGGTGTTGGTATAGGTGTTCTCGGCTGTCAGTCCGCGTCCGAACGAGAAATTCTCGCCTGCCGAGGCATTCAGGTCGGGCAGCCGGCTGTTCTTGGCAGTGCTTACTTCTATCTCCTGCTGCTGCCGGTTCAAGTCGCGTTGCTTAATGCTGATACTATGTTCCAGCGCATAGCTGATGCACTCCTCCAAGCTCCATTTGTGCGACTGTGCCAGTGTAGGGGCTGCCACAGCCATCAGGGCAAATAATATGTATTTTCTCATGTTCCACATCTTTTATTTGTTCTCTTCGTCCTCCTTGACTATTTTCGGTCCGCGCACTTTGTCGGTTTTGCTCAGTCCCTTCTTTACCTCGATGTCTACACCGTCGCTCAAACCCGTAATGACGGGCTTGCGGTCGTAGGTTTTCTCTTTGCCATTGTCCTTGATGATATAGACAAAGGTGGAATCGCCCTTGAACTCGATGGCACTCTCCGGCACGGTGAGCACGTTGTTGGCATGGGCCAGCTCTATCTCGGCCGTGGCACTGTAGCCGCTGCGAATCTTGTTTCCTTTCAGCACGCGCACGGCAGCCTTGATTTCAAACTGGTTGGCTCCATTGTTCTCGACGGCTTTCGGCGAGATGTACTCCAGCGCAGCCTCGAAATTAAGGTCTTGCAGGGCACCGATGGTGATCTTCATGGGCATGCCTAGCACCAGTTGTCCCACCTCGGTCTCGTCGATGTTGCCGCGGAAGATGAGGTCGTTCATGTTGGCCACGCTGGCAATGGTGGTACCATCGTTGAATGTGTTCGAGAGAATGACCGAGTTGCCGACCTTCACCGGGATGTCGAGGATGATGCCCGAGATGGTGCTGCGCACCAATGTGGAGCTGGCTTTGGCGTTGCTCCTCGAAATACCGTCGCGAACCACCTCCAGCGCATCTTCGGCCGCCATTCTTTCCTCCTCAGCCTGCCGCAGGGCCTGTTTCACTTTGTCGTACTCATCGGCACTCACCAGCTTCTGATTGAAGAGGCTCTCCTCACGGCTGAAGTCTAACTTTGCCTGTCGCAAGTTGATGGTGGCCAGGCGCACACGGCTTTCGGCATTGCTCAGCTGGCCCATGTCGGGAATGACTTTTACTTTTGCAATGACGTCGCCGGCATTCACGTAGTCGCCCGCCTCTTTCAGCAGTTGGGTGATGATACCGCTGATTTGCGGTTTTACGTTCACCTCGTTGCGCGGTTCAATTTTTCCGGTGATGACAGTTGTCTTCGAAATGTTGGTCACTTTGGGCGTGAACTCGTTGTAGACAACCGGCTTGGGCTGTGACTTCTTCCAGAGGAACACGAATGTCCCGATGAAAACGAGAGCTACAATAGCTGCAATCATTAGTTTTGAATAGCGTTTCATACTTATCTTTTTTTTATTGTTTTTCTGTTTTGGCGGATAGGTGTCAGGCAAACGGTAATCGCCTTACAGCCCGTCCTGCTTTGTCATGCTGCTCATTCGTCGCGCATGGCATCGACGGGCTTGATGCTCATGGCGCGGGCTGCCGGAGCCAGTCCGGCCAGCACTCCCATCACGCTGATGGCCACGGCAGCCATGATGGCGGTCCAGAAACCTACCTGGAAGTGGGCCTTGAGAATGCCGTCCTCTGTATTTCCCAGTTCTATCAGCTGTAGGATGAGCACTCCGAAGAGGATGCCGCTCATGCCTGCCACCAGCGTCAGCACCACACTCTCGCTGATGATCTGCGACAGTATCATCTTCGGCGTGGCACCGATGGCGCGGCGGATGCCTATTTCTGTGGTGCGTTCGCGCACCGTCACCATCATGATGTTCGACACGCCGATGGCTCCTGCCAGCAGCGTTCCGAGTCCTACCAGCCATATCAGGAAGTTCACCCCTTTGAAGAGATTGTCCATCATGCTGAACAGCAGCTCGGTGTTGAACACCATCACACCCTGCTCGTCGGCCGGATCGATGGTGTGGGCGCGGGCTATCACCTCGCGCATGCGGTCGGTAATCTCGCTCATCACCACTCCGGGCTTGGCCGTCACGCTGATGATATGCACCTGATTGCCCATGTTGTAGGTCTGCTGCATGAGTGTGAGCGGAACGGTGACGGCTTCTTCCGAGCGGCCGTTGATGTTGACACCACCGTCTTTATAGTCAACTCCCACTACCCGGTAGTAGACCGAGTCGACGCGAATCATTTTGCCGCAAGGGTCGCCGCCGCCGGGAAACAGTTCTTTATAGACTTTCTTTCCGATGACGCACACCTTCCGGCGCATCTTCAGGTCGACATCGTTCAGGTAGCGCCCGTACACGATCTTCGGCTCCATCACCTGTGCATACTCGGGCATCACACCGCTCATGTGGCACGAGTTGCGCTTGTCGCCATAAACGGCGCTGTTGCCCCAGCGCGACACCATCGGCGTGACGATGTCCAGTTCGGGCACCTGCGCTTTCAGCCGGTCCACGTCTTTATAGACCATCTCCCACTGGCGTCCCTTGCGGAAACCCTTATACGGCTTGGTGGTGGGTTGCGACCAGATGAGCGCCGAGTTGGTGGCGAAGCCGGCAAACTCGTTCTCGAGCATCTCCTTGAGGCCTTGTCCGCCGCCCATGAGCCCTATCAGCATGAATACGCCCCAAAACACACCGAAGCCCGTGAGCAGCGAGCGGCTCTTGTTGCGGGTCAGCGTGTCGAGAATCTCGCGGTAGGTGTCTATGTCGAATCTTAGTTTCATATTCTTAGTGGTTTCTTTTTTGCTGGTTATGCTGGTCTTGCCAGTTGAACCAGCCACACTAGTATTTCTTTTTTATTCTGCCCTTAGCGCCTCGATGGGGCGTATGCGGGCGGCCTTCCATGCAGGGATGAGGCCGGCAATGGTTCCGGCAATGATCATCACCAGCGTGGCCTCTATGCACACGTCGAGGCCGACGGTGGGATTGACAAAGAAGGTGGCCTTGAACAAGCCGGTGTTGATGACCTCATGGCCCAGCGTGGCGTCCATATACTCGTTCACCGCCACGCCAATCACCATGCCTATATAGCCGAAGAACGTGGTGATGATGACGCTCTCGACGATGATCAGTTTCAGTATCGACCAGGGCTTGGCGCCGATGGCCTTGCGGATGCCGAACTCGTGGGTGCGCTCTTTGACGGTGATGAGCATGATGTTAGATACACCGACGATGCCGCTGAGCAATGTGAACAGTCCCACAATCCACAAGAAGGTGCGTATGAAGCCAATGCCCATGCTCATCTGTATGTTGTCGGTGAAGCGGTTCCACAGCCAGATGGCACGCTCGTCGTCGGGGGCAGCCTGGTGGTTGTAGTTGATGCGCTCGCGGTACTTTTGCTCAAACTGCTTGTTGTCCTTCAGCGTTGGCAGTCCGTGGAACGAGTATTCGATGTTGCCCACGCGGTTGCCTTTGCCATACATGGCCTTCACGGTGGTGAACGCCGTGTAGGCGTCGATGTTGCGTTCCGACTCGTCGGTCTGGTAGATGCCCACCACCTTGAAGGCGAAGTTGCCCACCTTCACATATTCGCCCACCAGTGTGGCATAGTCTTTCTTCAGCTCTTTGGCCATGGTGCGGCTTAAGACGACGGTCTTCCGCTTCTCTCGCACGTCGATGTCGTTGACAAACCGGCCGTAAAGCATTTCTTTCTTCTCAATTGCGGCGTGATTGGGGTACACGCCAGTCAGCGAGCCGTTCACATATTGTTGTCCGCGGCTGATGGTGACGCCGCTCTGACTCAGTTCGGCGCCCACGTCATCGATATTGTCGGTAAAGGCGTTGCGCGTGGTGTTCAGGTCTTTGTCGAGCAGCTGAATCCAGCGCCCCTCCTTCAGTCCTTTATAGGCTTTCGAGGTGCTTCCCTGAAACACTTTCATCGAGTTGGCCAGAAAGCGGTTGGTCTGCTGCAACTGTGCGTTGATGAGGCCGTTGCCTGCGCCCAACAGGAAGATGAGCATGAAGATTCCCCATGCTACCGAGAAGCCTGTCAGGGCGGTGCGCAGTTTGTTGCGCCGGGCCGTGCTCCATATTTCTGTGATGATATCTCTCATAAAAGTTTGTTTGATGAATCCGGAGGCTTGCTTGATGAATCCGGAAGACTGTTTTGCGGTTCCAGAAGGCTGCTCTGTGTTTCCAGAGGGCTGCTCTGTGGTTCTAAAGAGCAACTCTGCGATGTCGGATGTTATTTCATCACACCGTTGACGCCGAATGGCGAAGCGCGGTGGTCGAGATTCACCTCGATATTGCCGATGACGCCGTCTTTGATGTGTATGATTTTGTTGGTCTCATTGGCCACGCCGCTCTCGTGGGTCACCACGACGATGGTCATGCCCTCTTCCTGGTTGAGGCGTTTCAGCAGCTGCATCACCTCGACCGATGTTTTCGAGTCGAGGGCGCCCGTTGGCTCGTCGGCCAGGATGATTTGCGGATGAGTGATGAGCGCGCGGGCAATGGCCACACGCTGTTTCTGCCCGCCCGACAACTCGTTGGGGTAGTGGTCGGCCCAGTCGAGCAGTCCCAGTCGCTCGAGGTATTCCAGTGCCAGCTGATGGCGCTTCTTGCGGCTCACGCCCTGGTAGAACAGGGGCAGTTCCACGTTTTCGACAGCCGTCTTGAACGAGATGAGGTTGAACGACTGGAAGATGAAGCCAATCATGTGGTTGCGATACTCGGCGGCGCGGTTCTCCGAGAGGTCTTTGATGAGCGTCCCGTTCAGCTCGTAGGTGCCCGAGTCGTAGTTGTCGAGAATGCCTAGGATGTTGAGCAGCGTCGACTTTCCCGACCCCGATGCGCCCATGATCGACACAAACTCGCCTTTGGCGATGTCGAGGTTGATGCCTTTCAGCACGTGCAGCGGTTGTGCTCCCTGGTAGGTTTTGTTGATGTCACGTAGATGTATCACGGCTTTTGGGATGATTTACCTTAATAATGAATAGTTCTTTTACACTTTAGACGCAGCCAAGGGCCTAAAAGTTGCGGCAAAGAGCCTAAAAGTGTCAAGGCCTAGAAATTCTTCCAGGCCTCATCAACATCTTTTATGTCGATGCCGAGCAGTTTCATGTTCCTGAACAGCTCTGGCAGATGCTGTTCCATGAACTCCCGCTTGCGCACTCTCAATATCTTCTGCTTGGCGCCTTTGGTGACGAAGTAGCCCAGTCCGCGCTTGTTGTAGATAATCTCGTTGCGCGCCAGCTCTTCGTATGCTTTCACCGCCGTGTTGGTGTTCACCTGCAGAAGCACGGCATACTCGCGCACGCTGGGTATGCGCCCGTCGTCTTGATAGGTTCCTGCCAGAATCTCGTCGCACAGGCGGTCGGCCATTTGCAGGTATATCGATTTGTCGTTACTGAATATCATAGGTTCGTAAGTTGATGGTTAATGACTTGCAGTTTCTTGAATACGCGGTAGCTCAACCGGTAGTTGTAGAAGGCCCATGCAGCCAGGATGAGGATGATGAGCCAAAGACAGGGGTTGACGCTGACCTCTCCGTTGATGTTGCTCATGAGCGTGAGGCGCGGGAACAGCAGATGCCACAGATAGGCTACGGCCGAGATCAGTACTCCCTGGGCCACGGTGACGATGACAAAGGCATGCTTGCGGAACACCGATCCGCCCGCAATATACATGGAATGTACCCACACCAGCGCTACCACGGTGAAGATGAATGCCACCAGCGAGAAACCGTTTCTGCCCGTAAAGACATCAGGCGTCAGGAACTGAATCATGCGCGGGACGCACGATACGTATCCCACCTCTTTGAGCAATGGCTCTGTCAGCATGCGGAGCGTGTCGCCCATGGCGATGGCCAGGAACACACACAGGGGCCATACCACCGTCACATAGGTCATCAGCACGGCGTATTTCTCGGCGTTGCTAGCCGGCAGCATCAGAAAAGCAGCCGCACGCTGTTTCTTCAGTATCCTCTCAAACAAACTGGCAAAGCCAATGAGCGAGATAAGGACGAGCAGGATGGCGAAGAAGAAGGTGGTGTTGTAAACAAAGTGGTGATATTGGAACGCCGCGCTCACCGTGTCGGATGAAAGCATGATCCAGGCCATGAACAACTGTCCGGCGAAGACACAGAGTGCTGAGCCCAGCGTCCACATGAGCAGCCGGTTGCGGTTGTACTGCAGATACCAGCAGAGGGCTTTCAGATATCTCTTGAAACTAAACTTCTGCATATCTCTTACATATTAATGAATATTCCCATCAGCTGGCGGCGGCAGAACAGCCGGTAGGCCAGCCAGTAATTAAATACAGTCACCATCAGGGCTAGCGTTGGCGCAACCCAGTCGTCGGAGCTGATTTCTATAGTGTTTCCTGTATGGGGGAACAGCCACGTCAGAAGACTCACAATACCGGCTGTCAGGATAATCAGAGCGAGCGTGGTGAGCACCCACGAATACTTCGTGTTGCGGAAGAAGTTGTATCCCAGCAGGTAGAAAGAGTGGAGCATCCATACCAAACAGCCAAAACTCATCCATTCGGTCTGGGTGAAATGGCTGAAGGCCATTCCTAGGCTCCCGTTCAAGAAGCGGCTGATGATGAATGCCTCTGTAGAGGGCCGTACGATCATCCAGAAAACATACTGAATGACGTCGGCCATGAGTATAATGGCGAAGATGGCAACTGTCATCAGCAGGGCAGACGCATAGCGTGCCAGAAACTTTTCCAGATTGCTTGCGGGAAGCAGCGTGAGGGCTCGCCAGTCGTCGCGTGTCTTCATCGAGTAATACATGTTGCTGCCTGTGCAGATGATGCCGACGGTAATGCCTATAACATAGGCAATGATTCCCATTCGATAGCCTTGCGAGGCCGGCGTTCCTATTTGAAAGAATATCAGGCAGAGCGTGAATCCTAGCAGTCCCATCAGCTGCGACCGCACAAACTCATGCTTGTCGTGCTCGTAGGTCCATCGGACCAGCCTTTTGAATCGTGTGATATTGAAATTCTTCATTGTCGTCAGTCTTATGAATCCTCAATTCTCAATCTTCAATCTTCAATTCTCAATCATCTTACCTTCCCTAGGGTGACGGCATCGAAGAGGAGTTCCAGGTTGAGCTGCGTCTCAGGCGCATCTTCATGCCGGCGCACGATGACGGCATTGCCCTGAACCGACGGTTCGCTGTAGATGACATCGTCCATGGGCTGTCCCGGCTGGCGGTATTCGAAGCTATATTTCTCGCAGAGGTCGGCCACGCTGGCATCGAGCAGCAGGCGGCTGTGGTCGAGAATCAGGATGTGGTCGAGCAGCTGCTCCACATCGTGCACCTGATGGGTAGAGATGATGAGCATGCGGTCGTCGGTCATGTGGCCTGCCACCACACGGCGGAACTGTGCCTTCGAGGGAATGTCCAGACCGTTGGTGGGCTCGTCCATCAGCAACAGCCGCGTTCCGGCTGCGAGGGCAAAGCTCATGAACACCTTTTTCTTCTGCCCCATCGAGAGAGAGTTCAGTTTGAGGGTGGTGGGCAGTTCGAAGACATTCAGGCAGCTGTCGAGCACCTCGCGGCTGAAACGGGGATAGAACGGGCTGTTGATGCGTACGTATTCGTTGAGGGTGATGTTGGGCAATTCAAACTCCTCGGGCACAATGAACATCTCCTCGAGCACCTCGGGGCGGCGCTTGCGCGTCTCTATACCGTCGTAGGTGATGGTACCTTTCTTCGCATGCAGCAATCCGCTAATCAAATAGAGCAGTGTCGACTTACCTGTGCCGTTTTTGCCCAGCAGACCGTATATGTTGTTTTCCTTCAATTGCAGGCTGAAGTCGCTGAACACCTTTTCGGTGGAGCCTGCATAGTTGAAACTGATATTCTCAATCTGTATCATATTGTTGATGGTTGAAATGTTTGTTGATGGTTGATATGTTAACTCTGTGTACTGAATTCTCAAAAATCCTCAATCTTCAATCCTCAATCTTCCACCATTGCCAGAAGCAGGTCGTTTCTTGGATTCATGAGCAGCATGCTGCCGATGATGTCCATCCCGTCGGACTCTGCGTTGCGCTTCAGGTAGTTCACCGAGAGCAGGTGTTCGAACTCATATTTGTAGACGGCTATCTCGTCGGCCTCGGCGTAAGCCTGCAACTTACTGTCCCACAGGCAGTGCTCAACGGTGTAGCCCGTCTCGTTGTAGCTGAAGCACAGGCAGCTCTTGCGGCGCCACTGCTGGCTCTCGGCATCCCAGCGAAGTGTCTCTTTCTGCACCAGACGGTCTGCCTTGTCATACTCATAGCGGTATTCCAGATGGTTGCGCAGCTGTTCGCCTTTCTGAGCGTATACATATAGAGTAGTCACCTGTCCGTTCGACAGGTCGGCATTGTAGCAATACTTGCTGCCATCAATAGTGGCAGAGTTGAAATACATGGCAAGAATGGTTGCTGCTGTAATGATCGTTTCCATAATTCTTCTTATTTTTAGAGTGGTTATTATTTAATGTTTTAGTGTACTAGTTGAATAGTACACTGCAAAAGTATGACTAATTCCAATACGTTCCAAATTTTTTGGCCACTTTTTTCGTTGACATCTAAATATTTAACTTTCGTTTACAATTACCACCTTATTATATATAGCGCACGTGAGGAATCATCTATCGTGCATGAGTTGAATCATCTATAGCGCATGAGTTGAATCATCTATAGCGCATGTGTTGAATGGTATAGTGCATGAGTTGAATGGTATAGTGCATGAGTTGAATCCTTCTTTAGATCAATGTCACAATGGAGCTATCTTGCAAAAAAACATGACATCTGCATGGTTTCTCATAAAAAAACACTATCTTTGTCGCAGTCAAAACACAAAACAACATGAAAAAGACATTCTTAACCATTATCCTCTGCCTGGCAGGCATGATAACCGTCAGCGCACAAGAGGCGCTTTGGAGCGGCACACAAGTGCAGTCGCCCGTTGTAAACCCCGACCACACCGTCACCTTCAGCATTCATGCGCCCAAGGCTTCGCGCGTGATCGTGACCGGCGATTTCCTGCCGCCCACCGTGGTTGACACGCCTTTCGGCAAACAAGAGACCGCCGGACAGGCCGAGCTGAAAGAGGGGAAGAACGGTGTGTGGACCTACACCACCGACGCTTTGGCTCCCGAGCTCTACAACTACTCGTTCGTGGTCAACGGCATGCGCATTCTCGACCCCGCCAATGTCTATATCAGCCGCGACGTGGCATCGCTCACCAGTATCTTCATTGTCAGCCATGCTGACGGCGACAAGGGCGACCTCTATCGTGTCAACGAAGTGCCTCACGGCAATGTCAGCAAGGTGTGGTACGACAGTCCCACGCTGAAAATGAAGCGCCGCCTCACCGTCTACACCCCAGCTGGTTATGAGCGTGGCAAGAACTATCCGGTGATGTATCTCCTGCATGGTGCCGGTGGCGACGAGGATGCATGGACAACGCTGGGCCGTACCGCCCAGATCATGGACAACCTGATAGCCACAGGCAAGGCAAAGCCCATGATAGTGGTCATGCCCAATGGCAATGTCGACTGTCAGGCTGCCCCAGGTGAGTGGAGCCGTGGCATGTATCAGCCGTCGTTCATGGCCAGCATCAACCACACCACCAAGCCCGCAGCCACTATGGACGAGAGCTTTATGGATATTGTAAAGTATGTCGAGGTTAACTACAAGGCTGCCAAGGGAAAGAAGAACCGCGCCGTGTGCGGACTGTCGATGGGTGGCGGCCACACTTTCGCCATCACCAAGCGCTATCCGCAGGCATTCGACTATGTGGGACTCTTCTCGGCAGGCTTGCATATCTCGGGCGGCGACCGCAACGCATCGTTCTACGACCTGCTGCAGCAGAACGCTGAGGTGCAGAAGCAGCTCGCCACCCTCTTCAAGGGTAACCCGCGACTCTATTGGATTGCCATCGGCAAGACCGACTTCCTGTACAAGCAGAATGCCGACCTGCGCCGCTATCTCGACGAGAAAGGCTACCGCTATGAGTATCGCGAGAGCGACGGCGGCCACATCTGGCGCAACTGGCGTATCTACCTCACCGAGTTTGCCCAGAAACTGTTTAAGTAGCAGAGGCTTCCCCCGAAACTGTTTTTGTGGCTGAGGCTTTCCCCGAAGCAGTTTGGTGGCTGAGGCTTTCCCCGAAGCAGTTTGGTGGCTGAGGCTTCCCCCGAAGCAGTTTCAATAGCAGTTTTAGAAAAACCTTACAGCCGCCCACCGTCTGTTGATTTCCAGCAGATGATGGGCGGCTGTATGTTTGATACTTCCTTCCAGGCGGTCCTACTGTCCGCCCAGTCTGTCGAAGAAGCTGATGATGTCCTCCCACGTCTTGAAGGTGTCGCTGCCAAAGACAAGGTGAGTGCCCATGAAGTCGGCAGCGCCAAGGCGGTCGTCCGACGTAATGAGGTAGTCGCCATAGAGCAGGTTCTGCTGATTGGTGAAAATGACGTGGTCGTAGGCCGGCACGTTGATGTGCTCCATGGCCCACGCTAGTACCTCGGTCATTTGCTGTGGATGGTTGCTCGTCGAAGGTGCCACGATCAGCAGCTGATAGTTTTCTATCAGGCGGCGGATGGCTTTCTGGCAGCTGCTCATGGGCTTCTGCCACTTGTCGGCCAGTGTGTCGAAACCGACATAGACGATGGGGCGCTCGCGCTTCTCCTGCCAGTCGTCGAACCAGCGGATGACGGGCAGCACCGAGTGCATGAAGCTGTTGTCGTTCATGCGGTGCTCGCCGTGGAAGCGGATGGCCCGCGGATAGTGCTCGTGAAACAGGTCGAAGGTGTCGACGGTGGTGTCTTCGTCGCCGAAGAGCCCAATGACACGGTGCAGCTGCTCGTCTTCGTTCACGCCGCTGAAGCATTGCTCGGTCATCTCCTTATACTCTTTCACCAGGGCTTTCGTCACGATGAAATCCTGCACGCCGTCTTGCCGCGGGTTCTGAAAGTGCTGTGCCCCCACCATGTTGTGGCTCACCATCGTGTCGCCCATCTGCAGGGCAGGGTTGACGATGATGCGGTCGTAGCCGTAGAGCATCTCGGTGTACATGCCGCCCATCGAAGTGCCGATGATCAGGTCGGGGTGCTCGGTCTCGCAGGTGGCGCGCAGCAGCTGCATGGCCTCTGCGGGGTGGATGGGCAGGTCGGGGGCAATGACCGTTGCCGAGGGCAGTGCCGTGCGTATGCGGGTCACCGTTCCCGACTGTCCCGACGAGGCGAAACCGTGGACGTAAAGAATCTTCTTGCCCGACATCAGGTCGGGGAATTGTTTGATATACGGGTTTTCCATGACTGCAAAAATAAGCATTTTTCACGATTTATATCTATTTTTGAATGATAATGTTCCCTCTTATCGCAATATTTTTCCTATATTTGCAGGCAGAAACATCAAAATAACAGCATCATCCTATGAGAAAAGTATTATTCATTATGGCTTTAGTGGGTCTGGCCGTCACGGGTGCGACAGCCAAGACCGTGAAGAAAGTAAAGAAATCACCAGCCAAAACGGTGAAGAAAGAAGCGGCCCAGCCCGTTGTCGAGGCTGCACCGACCTTCACCGAGTGGCAGGACATGCAGGTGAACGAGGTGAACCGTCTGCCGCTGCACGCCACCTTCTTTGCCTACGAGAACGAGGCAACTGCATTGAAGGGCGAGCCGCAGAACTCGAAGAACTTCGTCTCGCTGCATGGCGACTGGACCTTCAAGGGCGTCGAGAATGCCGACCAGCGGCCTGTTGACTTCTGGAAGCCCGACTTCAACGATGCCTCATGGGGCAAGATGCCGGTGCCCGGCATGTGGGAGCTCAACGGATTTGGCGACCCCGTCTATGTGAATATCGGTTTCGCATGGCGCGGCCACTTCAAGGACAATCCGCCCTATGTGCCTACCAAGGACAATCATGTGGGCTCTTACCGCCGCATGATCAACATCCCCGCCGACTGGGACGGCAAGCAGGTGGTGGCCCACTTCGGGTCGGTGACCTCCAACATGTATCTGTGGGTGAACGGCCATTACGTGGGCTACACAGAGGATTCGAAGGTGGCTGCCGAGTTCGACATCACCCCTTATGTCCACACGGGCGACAACCTCATCGCCTTCCAAGTGTTCCGCTGGTGCGACGGCTCCTACTGTGAGGACCAGGACTTCTGGCGTCTGAGCGGTGTGGCGCGCGACAGCTATTTGTATTGCCAGGACCAGGCAGAGCGGCTCGTGGACATCCAGCTGACCCCCGACCTGACCGACAACTACCAGAATGGTGTGCTCAACATCAAGAAGAAGGTGGCCGGCAACGTGCGTGTTGACTACTATCTCTTCGACGCCAAGGGCGAACTGGTGACCATGACCACCAGCGACACCATCGTGGTGAACAACGTCAATAAGTGGACCGCAGAGACACCTTATCTATATACCCTGCTGGCCAAGGTGTGGAAAGAGGCCAAGCCGCGCCAGGTGAAGGGCGGCGTGAAGCGCAAGGACGTGGCCGCCCTGAGCGAGGTCATTCCCCTGAAGGTGGGCTTCCGCAAGGTGGAAATCAAAAACGCCCAGCTGCTGGTCAACGGCCAGCCCATCCTCATCAAGGGTGCCGACCGTCATGAGATGGATCCCGACGGTGGATACATCGTCTCCAAGGAGCGCATGATTCAGGACCTGCAGGTGATGAAGCGCCTCAACATCAATGCCGTGCGCACCTGCCACTATCCCGACGACCCCGTCTGGTACGACCTGTGCGACCAGTATGGCATCTACCTCTGTGCCGAGGCCAACCAAGAGAGCCACGGCTTTGGCTACAAGGCCGACTCCGAGGCTAAGAAAGAGCAGTTTGCCAAGCAGATTCTCGAGCGCAACCAGCACAATGTCGCTGCCCACTTCAACCATCCCAGCGTCATCATCTGGTCGCTCGGCAACGAGACCGTCGACGGTCCCAACTTCACCGCAGCCTACAAGTGGATCAAGCAGAACGACCCCAGCCGCCCCATCCACTGGGAGCGTGCCCAGGGCGGCGACAATACCGACATCATGTGCCCCATGTATGCCACCCACAAGTGGTGCGAGGACTATTGCAAGGACGCTTCGAAGACCAAGCCCCTCATCCAGTGTGAGTACAACCACACCATGGGCAATTCGAGCGGCGGACTGAAAGAGTATTGGGACCTCATCCGCAAGTATCCCAAATACCAGGGCGGCTTCATCTGGGACTTTGTCGACCAGGCCCTCCACGCCCCGCAGAGCAAGAACACTGTCGATGGCAGCCGCCTCAACGACTATGCCTATCTCAACACCGTCCACTATACCTATGGTGGCGACTACAACCAGTACGATGCCTCCGACAACAACTTCAACTGCAACGGCATCATCGGTCCCGACCGCCAGCTCAACCCCCATGCCTACGAGGTGGCTCATCAGTATCAGAGCATCTGGGCCGAGCCCGTCGACCTGCAGCACGGCCAGCTCAGCGTCTACAACGAGCATTTCTTCACCGACCTGTCGGATGTCAGCATGCAGTGGCAGCTCCTCGTCGATGGCGAGGTGGCCGACAAGGGCGAGGTCAGCGAGCTCAACTGCGGTCCGCAGCAGCGCGTCAACGTCACCCTGCCTTATCAGCTGCGCGACATCTCGGGAGCCGGCGACATCTATCTCAACGTATGCTTCGTGCTCAAGCGCAGCCAGCCCCTCATGCAGCGCGGACAGGTGGTGGCCTACAACCAGCTCACCGTCCTGGAGTCGCCCCGCCATCAGGTGGCTACCCGTGCCACCACGGGTAAGGCCGTCAAGGTGGTCAACAAGAAGAACGAGCCCGCCATCACTCTTTCCGGCCGTCATTTCAGCGTGCAGTTCGACCGCAAGACCGGCTTCATGACCCAGTATGTGGCCGACGGCAAGAACCTGCTGGCTGCCGGCGGTTCGCTCAAGCCCAACTTCTGGCGTGCCGTCAACGACAACGACATGGGTGCCGGCGTACAGCGTAAATATGCCGTCTGGCGCAATCCCACCCTCAACCTCGTGTCGCTCACCGTCAACAACAAGCTGAAGAGCGTGCGTGCCGAGTACGACATGCCCGACGTGAAAGCCCGCCTGGTGCTCAACTATGTGGTGCGCCCCGACGGAAGCATCGATGTCACCGAGCAGCTGACGGCCGACAAGAGCGCCGACGTGCCGCCCATGTTCCGCTTCGGAATGGTCATGCAGCTGCCCTATCAGATGGACAACAGCGAGTTCTACGGCCGCGGACCCATCGAGAACTATGCCGACCGCAAGAGCTCGCAGACGATGGGCATCTACCGCCTCACCGCCGACGAGCAGTTCTTCCCCTACATCCGTCCGCAGGAGACCGGCACCAAGAGCGACATGCGCTGGTGGAACCAGACCGACCGTACGGGCGAGGGACTGCGCGTGATGGCCGACGCCCCGTTCTATGCCAGTGCCCTCCACTACGACATCCAGACCCTCGACGAGGGCATGGACAAAGCACAGCGCCATAGCCCCGACGTCAAGAAGTCGGCATTCACCAACCTCTACATCGACCTCGAGCATGCCGGTGTAGGCGGCGTCAACAGTTGGGACATGAACGCCATAGCCCTGCCGCAATACCGCGTGAATTACGGCGACAAGACCTTCAATTTCACCCTTTCGCCTGTGAGATAAAGATAACATTGCAAAAAATCCACCTTATCGAGCATAAAATCCACCTCTATGGGGGTGGATTTTTGTATTTTTGCACTCAGAATAATTAATTAACAATCTAAAACGCGAACTAACCCAATGAAAAAAATCCGCATTTTCACACTCGCCCTTGTTGCCCTCATGGCCGCCACCACGGTGCAGGCGCAACATCAGTTTACCGTCAACGCTAAGAAGCTAGGCGCTCCCGTCCAGCCCACCATGTATGGCATCTTCTTCGAGGACATCAACTTCGGAGCCGACGGAGGCCTCTATGCCGAGCTCATCGAGAACCGCTCGTTCGAGTTCCCGCAGCGACTGATGGGCTGGAACACCTTCGGCAAGGTGACCCTCAACGACGCCAACCCCGCCTTCGACCGCAACCCTCACTATGTGACACTTTCCGATGCCGGCCATCGCGACAAGTTCACCGGCCTTGAGAACCACGGCTTCTTCGGCATTGGCCTGAAGAAAGGCATGGACTACCACTTCTCCGTCTATGCCCGCACATCCGGCGACGCCAAGATCCGCGTCGAGCTCGTAGGCTCCGACGACGAAGTGCTGGCCAAGAAGGGCGTAGCCATCAAGGGCAGCGAGTGGAAGAAGTATACAGCCACCATCCAGTCGCCCACGACCGATGCCAAGGGCTTCATGCGCATCTACCTCGAGTCGAAGGAGAGCGTCGACCTCGACCATGTCAGCCTCTTCCCCGCCGACAACTGGAACGGTCTGCGTGCCGACCTGGTGAAAGACCTCAAGGACCTCCATCCCGGCGTGTTCCGCTTCCCCGGCGGCTGCATCGTCGAAGGCACCGACCTGGCATCCCGCTACCAGTGGAAACACAGCGTCGGTCAGGTGGAGAACCGTCCCCTCAACGAGAACCGATGGAACTACACCTTCCCCCATCGTCTGTTCCCCAACTACTATCAGACCTACGGCATGGGCTTCTACGAGTTCTTCCTCCTCTCCGAGGAGATTGGCGCCCAGGCCCTGCCCGTATTGAGCGTCGGACTGTCGTGCCAGTTCCAGAACCCTGACGAGAATGCCGCCACCTGCCATGTGGCAGTCGACGACCTGCAGCCCTACATCGACGATGCCCTCGACCTCATCGAGTTCGCCAATGGCGGCACCGACACCAAGTGGGGCAAGCTGCGTGCCGACATGGGCCATCCCGCACCCTTCAACCTCCAGCAGATAGGCATCGGCAACGAGCAGTGGGGCCCCCTCTATCCCGAGCGCCTCGAGAAGTTCGTCAGCGCCATCCGCGCCCGCTATCCCAAGATGAAGATCGTAGGCTCGAGCGGTCCCAGCCCCGACGACAAAGACGGCAAGCAGTTCACCTATGGCTGGGAGCAGATGACCCGCCTCAAGGCCGACCTCGTCGACGAGCATTACTATCGCGACCAGGACTGGTTCATGCAGAATGTCACCCGCTACGACTCCTACAGCCGCAAGGGCCCGAAGGTGTTTGCCGGCGAGTATGCCTGCCACGTCAAGGAGAAGGCCGTCGGAGTGCCCGAGGGTAAGAATGTCTTCGAGGCCGCACTCTGCGAGGCCGCCATCATGACCGGCTTCGAGCGCAATGCCGACATCGTCCACATGGCCACCTACGCACCCCTCTTCGCCCACGAGGAAGGCTGGCAGTGGCGTCCCGACCTCATCTGGATGGACAACCTCTCTACCGTCCGCACCCCCAACTACTATGTGCAGCAGATGTACGCCTGCAACCCAGGCACCCACGTGCTCCAGCTCACAGAGGGCAAGAAACCCGTCACAGGCCAGGACGGACTCTGTGCCAGTGCCGTCTACGACAAGGCCACCAACGGCTACATCGTGAAGATTGTCAACACCGGCAGCGCCGCCCAGGACATCGAGATCACCTTCAAGGGCGTCAAGACCCTCGGCAAGGGTAAGGTCACCACCCTCCATGCCGACCGCATGGATGCCGTCAACACGGTGAAGAACAAGAACGTGGTCACGCCGAAGAGCGCCGACGTTGCCGCCGACGGCAATGTCCTGAAGGTCACCGTACCTGCCAAGACCTTTGCCCTCTACCGCTTCTAGTCCGCGGCAGCGAGCAACCCACAACCGTAAGAAGATTTTTCAGATAACTCCTTCCTACCCGTCAATAGGTATTTTTCAATAGGATAGAACCGTCAGTCCCCTGGCGGTTCTATTTCTTTTCATGGTGGTGAGTCCGATTAGTTAGTTTGTGGAAGTTTGAAGGTAATGATACAGCAGCAGCCGCCAGGCGGTGGTGGGGTGAGGGCTTATGTCATCAGCAGGGTGATGAAGAGAAGCATGGTGTCGTTGTCGTGGAATTTGTTGCGGAGCAGGCTGATCATTTTAGCCTTGCGTTTGTTGAAGCCGTTGAGCGAAAGGCTCATCAGCCGCGCGGCCTCGGCATTGCGCAGGCCTTGCTCGAAGTTCAGCTCGAACACCTGGCGCAGTTCCTCGGGCAGTTCGTCGATGGCGGCATGCAGCAGGTCGAGGGTCTCCTGCTCTATCAAGGCAGCCGATATCTCGGGCTCGACGGCGTCGGCGGAGATGTTTTCCAGGTAGCGGTCGTGGGTGCCGGTCTTCCGCAGGAGCGAGATGCACTGGTTGTGGACGCAGGTGAAGAGGAATGCCTTCATCTGGAATGGCGAGCTGAAGGTGTGGCGCGTCTCATAGGCTTTGACGATGGCTTCCTGCACACAGTCCTCGGCCATCATGGCGTATTTGTCGCCCAGGGCACGGGCGGCGTATGCCATGAGCGACGACCATGCCTCGGCATAGAGGGAGTCGATGATGCCTTGCTTGAAATCGTTGAATATCAGCTCGGTGATAACCATTTCTTTTTTCTGTTCGGTTGCAAAAATAATATTTTTATTGATAATAATAAAGTAAATGACGAAAAAAATAGGTTTTTTGTTACACACTTCGCGGGTCTCTGCGTACTAGCAGTCAGAAAAAGAAACATTTTTTGATTTAACCTTTACATGTAAACATGAAACATTCAAGACTGATGAAATTTGTTGCGGTGGCCGGTCTGCTGGCCTTGCCGCTGTTGGCTCAGGCACAGTTGCTGAAAGGCAAACTGGTGAATATCAAGGAAGATATCGCCCTTAATTACGCTCCCGACGGTAACATTATGTTTTCGCAGTATCACGACCTGAAGGTTGCTGACGATGGCACATTTACCTTCGACATGGAAATGCCTCAACCAACAGCCGATGTGATTATCTATGTGGGAGAAAAAGGAACCCTAGGCGCACAGTTGGTAAAAGGCAAGACGGTGGAAATGACCGTCACAAAAGTGGACGGTGACTTACAGGTCACATTCAAGGCTCCGAACACAGACGTTTGCCGTTTCCTGAACCAAAAGGCAAAATCTTTCGACATGGCCAACTACGACGCTATGGATCCTTCGCAGCGCAAGCCAAACGCAGAGTACCGTGCCTTGTTAGAGAAAGAAAACGTGAAGGTGAAAGCCCTGCTGCCCAAGATAAAAGACAAGAAGTTGCGCGCCTATTACAGTCAGTTGGCTGAAGCAGAATACAAATGGCTGAAAGTACGACTCATTGCTGACGACTGCGAACACAAGAAAATAGACCGCAGGACGAATGCCGAATTGCAAGAGTTGTTGAAAGGTCTTGACGTGAATGCCCCCATCAACTACCAGACGAACCTCTCACTTTGGGTCCTTCTCAACAAAGCCAAGAGCGACATGGCAGGCAGCCATGAGGCATATTGCTATGAGCTGATGGAGGTAACCAATCAGCTGGTCAGCAACCCCAACCTTCGCAAACAGATGGTACAGATTATCGGTCAGAACTATTATATATATGGTGACGGCTCGGGCGACTACGAGGCTTTCACGAAGCGCTTCAAGGAGTTTGCCGGTGCGGAAGCACCCGTTGTCGACGGCATGTACAAGCAGTTCCTCGAGGTGAAGAAGTCGAAGGAGAAGACGGCTGCCGGCACCCCGGCTCCCGACATCACCCTCGACATGCCCGACGGCAAGCAGGTGCAGCTGAAGGACATCTGTAAGGGCAAGTTCACCTATATCGACGTGTGGGCCACCTGGTGCGGACCCTGCAAGATGGAGATTCCCCACATGGCAAAACTCGTAGAGCGCTTTAAGGGCAACGACAAGGTGCAGTTCATCAGCATCTCGGTGGACGAGAACGTGGAGGCCTGGAAGAAGATGATTGCCGCCGACAAACCGCAGTGGGCACAATATAACATTCATGGCAAGACCAACCAGCAGTTCTCTGCCGACTGGGGTATCACGGGCATTCCGCGCTTCATCATGATCGACAAGAACGGCAACATCTTTGCTGCCGATGCCACACGTCCGTCGAATGAGGAGACCGCCAAGACGATTGAGGAACAAACAAAATAGGCAACACACATGAAGAGAACATTTATTATAGCACTGTCTGCCCTCTTTGCGCTACAGACACAGGCTCAACTGCTGAAAGGCAAGGTTGAAGGAGTAAACTTGAAGAGCATCACCATTGAGTATTCGCCCAAGGGCGACGTCATGGAGACCGAATATAAAGAGATTCCCGTGAAAGACGGCGTGTTCGTCTTCGAAACCGTTCTGCCTGTTGAGACCGTCGATGTGGGTGTCTTGGCTGAAGGACGCAATGCGCTGGGCGCACACCTGACAAAAGGTAAGACGCTGGAAATGACCATCACAGAGAAAGACGGTCGTCTGGTTGCTTCCTACAAAGGTGTGGGAGCCGACGTGTCGCCAGTGGTGAGCCGCATGAGCGAGGCGTATGACATCATGCGCTACTTCTCGCTCGACCCTTCTCAGAAGAAGACAACAGAGGAATATCTCCAACTGCTTGACCATGAGTATGCCGCAGTGAAGCCGCTTCTGAAGAATATCAAGAACAAGCAGCTGCGTTACTTCTACACACGTCTGAACGATGCGAAATGCAAGGAGCAGAAGGCTCGCATCATGAGCAACGACATCTATGAGAAGAAGCTTAACCCCAAGGACGATGCCGAATACAAAGCTCTTTTAGCGGATGTTGACATCAACGATGAGATCAGCCGCATATCCGGACTGTCACTCACAAAACTATTGTCAATGACAAGCAACGGTGTGGAATTCAAGAGCGACATGGGCCCGTACTGCACAGAACTGATGCAGTTGACCGAGAAACATGTCACCAACCCGGCTTTTCGTAGACAGGTAGTGAATTCCGTTGGTTACAACTACTTCACTTTCGGCGACGACTCGGGCGACTATCATGCATTCTTCGATGCCTACAAGAAGTTTGCCGGCACTGAGAATGCCGACATCCCCAAGAAGTATGAGAGCAAGATTGCCGCATGGGACAAGACCAAGAGCGGAATTCCCGCTCCTGACATCACCCTCGACCTCCCCGATGGCAAGCAGGTACAGTTGAAGGATATCTGCAAGGGTAAGTTCACCTATATCGACGTGTGGGCTACCTGGTGCGGACCCTGCAAGAAGGAGATTCCTTTCATGGCTCAGCTGGTAGAGAAGTTCAAGGGCAACGACAAGGTGATGTTCCTCAGCATCTCTATCGATGAGAATGTGAAGGCATGGAAAGCCATGATAGAGAAAGACCAGCCGCAATGGCCGCAGTATAACATCCACAAGGAGACAGCCAAGCAGTTCTCTGCCGACTGGGGCATCACGGGCATTCCACGCTTCATCATGATCGACAAGAACGGCAATATCTTTGCTGCCGATGCCAGCCGCCCCTCGGAAGAGAAGACGGCCCAGACCATCGAGGAGCAAACCAAATAATCACTTATCAATCTAGAATACATTATGACCAGGCCAAACGAAACACAAGAGCTCATCTCGCTGCTCATCGTGAAGCAACTCATGGGAACCATTACCGGCGAGGAGCAGCAGACACTCGACGAGTGGCGACAGCAGAATGCTCACAACGAGGCTGCCTACCAGCGGCTGATGGACACCGACAGCCAGAGTGTTGAGTACCGTCGCAGCAGGATGACCGACTATCGCCGTCCGCTGGCCGACATGAAGCGACGTCTGTCTGCTGCAATGGCGGAGCAGGCGGCAGGTGGTGATGTTTCGGAGCCCGAGGCTGTGAGCCACGGCTTCCGCATTGCCGGTTCGAAGTATTTCTATCTGGCCGCTGCCGCCCTGTTGTTCCTGGTGGGCAGTGTCATCTTCTACCGTGGTTACCAGCACATGCAGCAGGAGACCGAGCAGGCACAGGTGGCCCAGGCCGACATACAACCCGGCCGCACACAGGCCGTGCTGACACTCGACAACGGCAAGACCGTGGAGCTGGGAGCCGACGAGACGCTGAACACCCGTGCCATTGCCCAGGTGCAGCAGAAAGCCGCCACGCAGCATGCGGCGCCCAACACCCTCACCACTCCCCGTGGCGGAGAGTTCAAGGTGACGCTGGAAGACGGCACGGAGGTGTGGCTGAACGCCCAGACCACGCTGCGCTATCCCGAGACCTTCGATGGCGACGAGCGCCGCGTGGAGGTGACCGGCGAGGCCTACTTCAATGTGGCCAAGAATGCCGAGAAGCCGTTCTATGTGGTCAGCGGCGGCCAGGAAGTGCGCGTCTACGGCACCGAGTTCAATGTGCATGCCTATCAGGACGAGCCCACCATCTTCACCACGCTCGTAGAGGGAAGCATCTCGCTGAAGCCCGTCGAGGGCAACCGCAGCGAGCTGATGCTCACGCCGGGCAACCAGGCCGTCTTCAGCCGCAGCGATGCCTCGGCACGCGTGCGGAAAGTAGACACCGAGGTGGTGACCAGCTGGCGCAGTGGCGTGTTTGTGTTTGAGAACCAGAACCTCGAGCAGATTATGCGTACGCTGAGCCGTTGGTACAACTTCGAGTATGAGTTTGCCGACCAGCGGGTGGCCCAGACCGAGTTCATGGGCAGCATACCGCGCTACGGCAACTTCAGCGAGGTGGTGGACATCTTCCAGAAGATGGGCGGCATACAGCTGGTTCAGCATGGCAGCCGGGTGATCATCTCGACGAAAAAATAACTATCAGCAATCAACCATTTATTAATCAATACATCTTATGAAAAAAATCCTATTCGCGATGTCGCTCGTTGTAGCCCTCTTGGTGGCCCTGCCATCAACGGTGAAGGCGCAGACCTACGACGTCAACTACAAGAACCAAACCATTGAGCAGGTGACCAAGGACCTGCGTAAGAAGACTGGCTATCAGTTTGTGTACAAGAAGGAAGATGTGCAGGGCGTGCCGCCCATCACATGTGTCTACAAGAATGCGACGCTCGAGCAGCTGTGCAACCGCATTTTCTACATGATAGCAGGTGTTGACTACGAGATTAGCAAGGGTACGGTCATCCTCAAGAAAGCCAACAAAACCCACCAGTATTTCAAGAAGAACATTACGGGTATGGTGATGGACGAGAACGAGGAGTCGCTGCCAGGCGTTACCGTCAAGCTGAAGGGCACCGACACGGGTGTGACCACCGACCTCGACGGCCAGTTCACCATCTTGGCAGAGGGCAGGGAGCCCGTGCTGGAAATCTCGTATGTGGGTATGAAGACCAAGACGGTGCGCGTGTCGCCCAAAGAGACCTTCCTGCTCATCAAGCTCGATGCCGACGAGAACCTGCTCGACGAGGTGCTGGTGACCGGTTATCAGAACATCAAGCGCGAGAACGCAACAGGTTCTTACCAGCTCATCAGCTCGAAGAAACTCGATGAGCGCCACACAGGTACTATCGTAGAGAACCTGGAAGGACAAATTCCCGGTTTGATGAGTTATAAGAACGGACTGAACGGCAGCGGTGAGAGCACGCTCACTATCCGTGGTATCAGCTCGTTCCAGGCCAAGACCAACCCATTGGTGGTTGTTGACGGACTGCCCATCGAGGGAAGTATCGAGACCGTGAACCCCTACAACATTGAGAACATTACCGTTCTGAAGGACGCTTCTGCAGCTGCAATCTACGGTGCCCGCGCCTCTAACGGTGTCATCGTCATCACCACCAAGCGCGCCCATCAGGAGAAGCTGGAGGTAGACTTCAGTACTGACATCACCATCAGTGAGAAACAGAACTACGATAACTATAAATGGGCCAATGCCGCACAGTTTATTGAGTTGGAGAAATACAACTTCAACAGCATGAAGAAAAATGCCGACCAGACTGCCTTCGAAACAGTATTAAGTCAATATGACACTAATAAAAGAACACTTTCTCCTGTTCTGCGCCTGCTGGTAGCCAATCACCTTGGCACACTGAGCAGCAGTGATATGGAGTCTCAGCTCAGTCGTATGGCACAAAACAACTACCGTAAGGAGTGGCAGGATGTCTATGAGCGTACGAAGGTGCTGCAACAGTACAACCTGGCATTGCGCACTCGTGGAAAGTACCTGAACTCAAGCATCGTACTGAACTATAAAGGCGACAATCTGGGATTGGTGAAAGAACACAACAATGCGCTCACTTTCAGCTATCGTGGTGATTTGGATGCAACGAAATGGCTGAAACTCTCTTTTGGAGCTAACATCATCAGTGAGCGTGGAAAGACACATACAACGGGTATACTCGGAGAACTGACAGGCCTCAACGGATTCCATCCTTATCAAAGCATGTTTAATGCTGACGGCTCTGCTGCCGGATTAGAGGCATATATCGCACTTGATGAGCCAACGTTATCTGATCCTACTATAGGATTGAAAGACGCTGCCTACTATCCGCTCAATGAGTTGAACATGAACTTTAGCAAAACCCGTCGCACCAACATTCGCTCGTTTGCCAGTGCTACGGCAACCATTCTTCCTGGTTGGACAGCTAGTGCCCACTTCCAATATGAGGATATCTATTACAAGAGAAACAGATTGTTGGAAGCCGGCTCTCATGAGATGAACTATCTGTACGACCTCTACACGCAGAGTACCATAGAGATGGTGGAAGACTATGATGAGAACTGGGAACCCATCATGGTACCCGTAAATGTTATCAAGCACCACATTCCTGAGGGAGGACAGTTGAAAACCGATACCAGCGAAGGCGCTTATTATACTTTCCGTGCTCAGACCGCTTATGAGCACACCTTTGCCGGAAAACATGCCGTTGAGGCATTGGCAGGTTTTGAGTTCCGTCAGTCGAACACAAAGACATATGCTAACCTCCTCATGGGTTATGACGACCAGACACAAACCAACCGTTCCGGTCTGATGAACTATGCCGAACTTAAGGATTTGTATGGTGCAGGTTCTGCAGTGGGTAACCTCTACACCATGTCAGGTGCTCCCGACAGTGACGACTTCAGCACCTCCGATATCCTGCACCGCTTCTATTCGGTGTATTTCACGGGCAATTACACCTACGACAGCCGCTACTCGGCATCGTTCTCCTACCGTGTGGATAAGACCGACCTGTTTGGTGCCGATCCGAAGTTCCGCGGTCGTCCGCTATGGTCAGTAGGTGCCAGCTGGAACATCCATAATGAGGCCTTTATGAAACAATACAACTGGATTGACGCCTTGAAGCTGCGTGCCAGCTATGGTCTGACTGGTAATATCGACTCGTCGGTTTCTTCCTACCTCACCGCAACACTTTCCAACGAATTTATCTATGGCAATCTTGGCGCGAAACTCGACACCCCACCAAACGACCAGTTGCGTTGGGAGAAGACAGCATCCTATAACCTCGGTCTTGACTTCTCGCTGTGGAGCAACCGTTTGAGCGGTTCGTTGGACTACTACCTGAAGAAAGGTTCTGATTTGCTTACCGTGACCGACCTTGATCCGACCACAGGTTGGAGCCAGCTTACCATTAATAATGGAAAAATGACCAACCGCGGTATAGAGTTGCAACTGAACGGACAGATTCTGAAGCCTGAGACACGCAACAGCCTGGGCATCAATGCTGCATTTAACATTTCCTACAACAAGAACGAAGTGACAAAAATAGACCATGAGGTAAGCTCTGGATTTGAATATCTGAATGTATGGACTCTGCATAAAGGCTATCCTGTTCACTCGCTGTTCTCATACAAGTATGCAGGTATCACGAAAGAAGAAGGTTCCAACATACAGGCTATCAACTGGTATGGAGCCGACGGTGAGAAGCACGCATCTGAGATATATAGCAGCGACTTCAAGATAGAGGATGCCGTGTACAGCGGTTCACTCGATCCTAAGGTGATGTCAAGCTTTACCCCTGAGATTACCTATGGCGGATTCTCTCTGTCAGCCATGTTCTCCTACTATGGCGGTCATGTGATGAGAGCCAATGTGGACCAATGGAGTGGATGGATAGGTAGTGAGTATGGCTATAAGGGCAGCGTCCCTGCCAGCGCTTTGAATTATTGGACATCGGGCAGTGAGACTGAATACCTGGCAAACGGTTATTTGGGAGGCTCAAATATTATCGGTGGATCGTATACTCAATATATGGATATCAATGTCGTACCAGCTGATTACCTGAAACTGCGCAACCTGGTTCTGGGTTACAACTTCCCGAAGAACTGGTGCCGCAAGATTGGTATGAACGCTATCCGTCTGCGCCTGCAGATGAACAACGTATGTACGTGGGTGCGCAACAAGTATGATATTGACCCGGAGGCTAACAGTCCTACTGGAGGAACACCACTGAACAAAGCTCCTCGCAGCTATACCATGAGCTTGCACGTGAACTTCTAAAATAGTCAATGACTTTAATAGAACCATAATTATTAATGAATAAAGAAAAGAATATGAAGACTTCTATATATAACAAGGTATTGAAAACGAGTTTTGCTTCATGCCTCTTGCTGCTTGCCTGTGGTTCCTTCTCTTCCTGTGACGATAAGCTGGATATCATCCCGAAAGGAAAGACCACGCTTGAGAATGTGAACGATCTGGAAGCCCTGCTCAACACTGAATATCACCTGTATAAAGATCCTAACGAGGACATCGCCATCATCTGTAACGAAGTTCTTGGCCAATGGAGTTCTGTGCCCGAAGTGATTTCACAGAAGAACACTGTCGAGTATGCTAATATGGCATACGACGAAAGT
The DNA here is from genome assembly GCA_002350805.1 of Prevotella sp. UBA2850. Classification (GTDB taxonomy): domain Bacteria; phylum Bacteroidota; class Bacteroidia; order Bacteroidales; family Bacteroidaceae; genus Prevotella. Next base: position 21,706 of record DEFO01000050.1, on the reverse strand, counting down.
GTTGACCGTGCTGCCCTGACTACCGAAGACACCCGGTACAACGATGCCTATAAGCATATTAATGCCATGAACGTGATTATCTCGAAAATGCCTGATGCTACTGGTGATGGTACCAGGAAAGATCAGTATATCGCAGAGGCCCGCATGCTGCGTGCTTATTTCCACTGGCTGATGGTTTGCATCTATGCCAAGCAGTACGACGATGCCACTGCCGAGAATGAAGGTGGTATCGCTTACGTTGACAACACCAATGTGGGTGAGACCAAAGAGAAACTGTCGCTGGCAGAAACCTACCGCCGTATTCTTGACGACTGTTCAGATGAGGTGATTGCCCAGTTGCCACAGAAGAACCCCAATGTGGAACGTGTCGACCAGGCTTTCGGCAATGCCTTCCGCGCCAAAGTGCTCATGCAGATGAAGCACTATAGCGAAGCTCTGCCGTACGCCCAGGCCTCACTGCGCATTAACAGCCTCATTCAAGACCGTTCGGAAATTATCAACACCATGAGCTGGTCACTGACTCAGGATATGGAAAACAACCTGCTTTATGTCGGTGGATCCACACGTGTTTGTCCTACGTTTATTAACTTATCTCTCGAGAGTGGTACGCTGTTCGAAGATGGAGACTATGTGGTGAACTACGACTTGATGGGCGGTTGGAATCCCTCATGGACAGCCGGTATCCCCGGTGTGCTACAGTATCAAGGTTGGGGCACAATGGGAAATGTCTGGGGTATCATCAGCGACCATGTTTATTATGACGCAGCAGAGTGTCTCATCCGCACAGGCAAGATTATGGAAGGTCTGCAGCAGGTTGACAAAGTACGCGCCAAGCGAGTGGAGAACTACGTGCCGTTCGCTCAGGGAAATCCTTCAGAACAAGAGGCCATGGCCATGTTGCAAAGAGCCAAGTGGATCGAGTGTATCGGCACTTATGAGAATTTCTTCGACTGCAAGCGTTGGAACACCGAGGCTAACTATAAGCGCACCATTACTCGTAGTTTAGGTGATTATGGTACTTTCAGTATCAAACCGGAATCTCCTCTTTGGGTATTACCATTCCCAGCTAACGCCACACGTTATAATCCTACGTTGACGCAAAACTATTAATAGTTCATAGTTTAGAAATCATAGTTATGATGAAAAACGTATTTAAGAAAATAACGATGATGCTTGTCGGGGCAGCCTTCGTGCTGCCCTCACAGGCACAGTTGCTGAAGGTAACGGTTAAGGATAAGGCACTGCAGAAGCAGGCCATGTTCATCAACCACGGTGAGTTCCTCAATATGGAATTTGATGAGAAAGGGGTGTGGACTTACAATAATACCGAGAAGGTGAAGGCCCCCACCGAGGTGAACATGATGCTGGGCTCAGCCGGGTTTATCCCTGCATTAGTGGAACCCGGGAAAACGATCTCGGTAGAGGTCCTGATGAAGAATGACAAACCTCAAGCCAAGTATAAGGGCGACAACGTAGCCGAGTCAAGATTTCTCTTTGAAGAGGGCAAGTTTACTCCCGAGCGTATGGCACCCCGCTCTTTCGATCCGGAAGATTTTGAGGATTTAAGCGAGGAAGAGATTAATGAACATAAAGCATATTTGGAGAAGCAGAGACGTGACACCATTACCTTTGACGAGGCTTACCGCCGACTCGAACAGCATTATGCAGCCACGAAGAAAGCGGCCAATGCCGTGAAAGATGCCGACCGCCGTGCCGACTATCTACATCGTACTGAGGTGCGCAGTCTCTCCAACCTGCTCGACCTCACCGAGACCAGGGCACACGCTTGGAAGATGGATCTGAAGAAAGATGCTTTGTATCAGCAGCTGCTCAGTCGTATTAACCCCAACGATGAACTGGGTGTAGACCAGATCTATCGTCTGCCGCAGCGCTTGCTCAACAGTAAGATGACCACCACGATGCACGATCAGGATCTGACAGCCTATGCGCTGGACTATATTAAGAATACAGACCAACTGTTTACCAACGAGAAAGTGCGCCATCACCTGCTCAGCGACTTAGGCATGCTCATCTTCAATACAAGTTATAGTGGTAAGATATTCGAGATGGATAAGTTCTGGGAGGCATTCAAGAAGGCATCACCCAAGCGCACCCTCGATTATTTCCAGCCTATCTACGAGTCGCGTATGGCCACCAAGTCTGGTCAACCCTGTCCGGATGTGAGCTTCTCTGATCCGCAAGGTAATCCCCATAAACTGTCAGAGTATTTCGGCAAGGTGCTATATATCGACATCTGGGCTACCTGGTGCGGACCCTGCTGCGCCGAGATCCCTCATATCGAGAAGCATGTGGCTCACTATAAGGATAATCCGAAGATACAGTTTATCAGCATCAGCATCGACAGCAACAAACAGACATGGCATAACAAACTGGAGAAGGACAAGCCCGAATGGCTACAGTTCCTGTGTAACAAAGAGGAGTATGAGCTTATCAGCAAGCAGTGGGGCATCACCGGCATACCTCGTTTCGTTATCATCAATGCAGACGGCACCATTAACAATAGTGAGGCGTTCCGTCCAAGTGCTCCCGACTTCCGCGAGCGTATCGACAAGATTCTTGGAGAGTAAACTTTCACCTATTACTTCATGTGCCCTTACCCAAAAGCATAGGAAGAATCAAAAATAAAGGTAAAATGAAAAGAATAAACTACACATTGTTATTGATGCTCCCATGCATTGCTTTCGTGCTGCCCACACAGGCACAGCTGCTGAAGGTAATCGTTGCAGACAAGGCTTTGCAGGCACAGACGTCCATTCCCTGGCAGAAAGCATTGGTGTTTGACGACAAGGGTGTGGCTGTGCTGGAGAATCCGGAAATCACCGAGCGTAAGGAACTGATTGTGGAGTTGGAGGAACGAAAAGAGTTCTTTTTCGCCATTGTTGAGCCGGGACAAACACTCACAATCACCATCCAACTGAAGGACGGTAAGTCGCAAGTGAGCTATACTGGTAAGTATGCCGCGGAATGTGAGTATATGAATGCCGACATGCTTTTCTATCCTTCCACCTATGTGCCCGTAAAACCTGAGAAGCCTATTGACTTCACAGCTGCAAAGGCACAAGAAGAGGCGGACTACAAGGCATTGAACAAGATGATAGGCATTTTTCCGGCTGAGAAACAAGCTATGTTGTTGCAGAAGAATGAGCTTACTCATCTGAAGAACCGTATGACCATACGTAAGGCAGAGGTGACGGCACAAGGTGGCAACTTCCGCAAGGATGCTGAGTATCAGGGGATGCTCTCACAGGTGGATATCAACGACCCCAAATACCGTGATGAATTCTTCCTGAACTCATACATCTATAATATGATGACCCACGACGTGAAGAAAGAGGGAGAAGTTACCGAAGAGACACTCGAGTATATCGATTGCGTATGGAAGAATATTCCCAGTCTGGAGAATCGGCGCTCATTGATTGGTGCCTTGTCGTTCTCGGCATTCCTGCCAGAGAAGAAAATTGATGCCCAACGGTTGTGGAATGCCGTGCAAGGATTGGGAGATGAGCAGCTCAACAATATGTTTAAGGAGGTGATAGAAGAGAAACTGCTTGCGGCCAAGGGTAAGAAATGCCCCGATTTCACCTTCAATGACATCAATGGCCACCAGCACCATATCTCTGAGTTCTACGGGAAGGTGCTCTACCTCGACTACTGGGCTACATGGTGTCATCCTTGTGTCTGGGAGATTCCTTTCTTCGAAAAGCTGTATCAGGAGTATAAAAACGACGAACGGATTCAATTTATCAGTTTCTCTCTCGATGACAATGTGGAGAAATGGAAGGCCAAGCTGAAGAAAGACAACCCCGAATGGGCACAGTTCATTCTCACCAAGGCTGACCAGCAATTCCTCCAGAAGGAGATGGGCATAGCGGGCATTCCACGTTTCATCGTGCTCAATGCCGACGGCACCATCGCTGAGGGGGATGCCCTCCGGCCCAGCGACAAAAATGCAAAAGCTATGTTGGAAGACGTGCTTGGTGGAAGGAAAATGTAAAAGTATTGATTTATATGAAAAAACAGTTTATCATTTCATTGCTGCTGCTCTGCACAGCAACGGGCTTTGCACAGCAGCCCTGTAAAATCAATGGCCGCACAGTAGGCTTGGCCGATGGGCAAACAGTACGTCTGTCAGTGGCCTGGAGTGACAACATGCTCGACTCTACCGTAGTCAAGGACGGGAAGTTCCAGTTCGTCGTTCCCATCAACGACACCACTACCCAGTACCCGCTCGTCGTCTCTTATCCGGAGATGAATCATATCAAAATGCCAATACAGGTGCAGTTGTATGCTGAGCCGGGAGCCGAGTTGAAGGTGGAACTTTCGAAGGACCACATGAAGAACTATGCCGTCGGGTCGCCCCTGAACTGCATCTATAAGATGATGACCGACAAGTATCTGGACAAGATGCAGAAGATCATCGCCCTGCGCACGGCTGCAGACGACCAGAAACTGAGTGAGGCCGAGCGCGCTGAGAAAGAGAAGGAGGCTAATGTCGCTCAGTCGGATATCATCAAGTTTGAGCAGGAGTTTGCCGAGATGAACCTCGACAATATCATCGGCATCAACCTCTTTGCCGAGCGCGCCGTCGTCTTCGATAATGAGGATGTCGCCCGCATGCTCACCGAGATTCCCAAGAAGTGGGACAACCATCCCGATGTCATCCAGCTGCGCAAGAACCAGGAGATAGAGGCCAAGACCGCTGAGGGCAAGCCCTATATCGACCTGACCATGCCGAATGAGAAGGGAAAGAAGGTGAGCCTGTCGCAGTATATCAAGAAAAACAAGCTCACACTGGTCGACTTCTGGGCATCATGGTGCGGACCGTGCCGTGCCTCCATCCCCGGTGTGAAGCGCCTGTATGAGAAATACAAGAAGCAAGGTTTCGGTGTGGTGGGCGTATCGCTCGACTCGAAGAAAGAGGCCTGGCTCAAAGCCATCAAGGACCTCACCCTGCCATGGCCACAGATGAGCGACCTGAAAGGGTGGGAGAGTGCCGCCTCTGCCGCCTATAACATCAAGGGCATTCCCTTCACATTGCTCGTGGCGCAAGACGGAACCATCGTCGGCCGTAACATCTGGGGCGAGAATCTGCTGGAGGAACGCATCGCAGAGTTGCTGAAATGAGCCACCTTGTCGCATTCTGACTCGTCATTAAGATCCGAATCTGTGGGCTTCTGATGAATGCCCGTAAAAAAAGCCCCATCGAACTGCGATGGGGCTTTTGCTTTATCTTTCTTTCAACCGGTTGATGGCCCGGGTGATGTCGGCCTGCAGGGCGGCATCAGGGGTGGTGATGCGGCTCAAGGCGCTGACGATGTCGTGGCGGCGGTAGCTGGTGTCGTACCATCCGAGCGTCTGTACGGCTGCTGTTCGCAGCTGCAGGTCGGCTCGCTCATCGGCGGCGATGCGCAGGAAGTCGTCGACCATCTGTGGCTGCGGATGGTTGCGATAGGCCAGGATGGTGTTGCAACGGGTGGTGATCTTCAGACTGTCGTCGGCCAGCTCTTTCCTGTCGGAGCTGAAATGGCGGTCGATGGCTTTCACTGAGTTGCGGAAACGGGTGATGAGCGTGTCGCTATAGAGGTAGCGACCTTGCAACTGGCGGTCCATCTCGGCGGTGAGGGCGGCGGCATCGAAGGCGGCCAGCGAACCTAAGAGGCGGAAGTTGAGACGGTTCTCATAGCCACGGGCAATGGTGGCAGCGACAATGCTGGGGATGAAGGCGGGCGAGGCGTTGCGCTCGGCCATCTCGCTGCCCAGACGGCGCACCAGCTCGTAGCTGTCGTTGAAGGCTGCCTTGAGCACTTCGGTGGCCTGGTCGGGGTAGTAGAGTCCCAGCAGGCGGACGGCCTCCATGCGCACCACGAAACAGTCGGAGTTGAAATAGGTCTTCTCCAGCAGGGCGGGCAGCGAGGGAACACGCGCATAGTGCAACTGCCGCAGGGCCATGGCCTGCACGTCGGGCAGTGGGTGGTTGAGTTTCTTCTGCCAGAAGGCGGCATCGGCATGATGAAGGGCGAGGGCCTGGTTGATGTCGAATCCGGCCTGGCTGTTGTCGCTGAAACGGAAGGTGGGGTCGCCGATGAGATGGCTCTCCAGATAGCCGGTCAGGCGGTTGAACTGGCCGATGCGCATGCCGGCGGCCAGCAGTCCCACAAACTCGTCGGGCCATTTGTCTTGCAGGGCGTTCACCGTACCGCCGATGGTTGCGATGGTCTTGCCCTTGGCAAAGATGTAGGCCCCGGCAATGTTGTCTTTCTCGTAGAATGAGCCATTATAGCAGGCATCGAAGAGGATGAACCGGGCGTTGGGATGCAGCGGATGGATGTCGTAGGTGTGGATGTCCATCATCTCGTTGTTGATGGAGTCTTTTCGCTGCATGGCCACGTCGAAGGCCTCCTCGCACCAGCTGCGGGGCACGTTGTAGTGGTTGGCATACTCGTCGATGGCAGCCTCGCGCCCTATTTTCCGGGCCTTGGCGGGAATCTTACTGCGCAGGAACGCCTTGATGTTCTCGATGCTTGGCTCGATGGCCGACACGTTGGGAAAGCCGTTGAGATACTGGGTGTCGGGTGCACCATGATGGTGGAAGAGCAGGATGTCGAGGTCGTCGGTCTGCACTTCGTTCAGATAGATTTTCTTGGCGGGGTACATCGTGTCGAAATCGATGAACTTCACCGTCATGCCCGGTCGGAAGAGCTGCGGCATCTGTTCGCGCAGGGCCAGTTGCTCACCGGCCCATGCGTTGCGGTCCTCGCTGTTGTAGCCGTGTCCTCGGGCCATGGTGAGACGGTCGACGACGTTGGCCTTGTTCTCGGTTTTCTCCCTTACCACCTTATTCAGATAGTCGCGCAGCATGACATACTTGTCGACACCGTCGAGCTCGAGGGGCTTGATGCGGCCTGAGTAGATGGCGGGCGAGAGATGATGCCTGGAGTCGGGGCGCAGGGAGTAGTAGAAGTAGAGCGGCAGGTCGGCGTCTTGCTTGATGAAGTCGAACTTCAGCGAGAAGTCGTCGTAGAAGCGGTCGCTGGCCACGCTCGACTCCTTCCAGTCGCGTTTCTGGTTCATCTTGAAGGCAGAGGTGAGATACTGGCCGTCGCGAATCATGGGAATGGGGATGTCGCCCACGAGGACGCAGCCTTCGAGGGGCGCTTTCTTGTCGGCATGGTATTGCTGCAGCAGCTGGCGGATGGGCTCGGGCGAGCGCCAGTCGTCGATGAGCAGCCAGGTGCCCAGACCGTCGGCCTCGATGCTCTGTTTGTAGGCATCGACAGCAGCGCGGGCTTTCTCGTAGCTCACTTTGTCGATGACGATGGCGAAGGTGGTGGGTGTCTTCACCCCGGGCTTGACAATGGTCTGTGCCGAGAGCGCAGCGGTGGTCAGCAGCAGGCAAATAGCAGAAAGTATTCTTTTCATAAGATGGGTTGTTGAGTTAGCGTATGGATGGGTATCATTTCAGTCGGTTGATGGTTTGAGTGAGTTCGGCACGCAGCAGCTCGGGCAGGTCGGGGTAGTTGAGCAGCTGCTGGCATCCCTTGATGATGTCGGCGCGGCGATAGGAGTAGTTGAACCATCCGAGAGCCTCGGCCATAATGACGCGCAACGGCTCGGGGTTGCCGTCGTCGGCAATGAACTGGAGGTATCGGTCGATGCCGCCCGTGCGCGGGTAGTTGCGCAGCAAGCGGATGCTCATCATGCGGCTGTCGTCCTTGGCCTGTTTGTTGAAGATGACCTGCTCGCGTTTCATCTTGTCGGCAAACTCCTTGCGGATGGCGTCGACGGCACGCTTGCGCTCGTTGTCGATGTCGGTGCGGTCGGCAGTGTCGAAATATCGTTGCAGGGCATTGATGATGGCCTCTTCGTCGAACATGAACAGTGTGCTGTTGAGTGCATATTGGGCGCGTACCCGTTCCTCATCGCCTTGCAATACGCTGATGACATCGTCGACAAGCACCGGGTCGGCAATGCAGCCGGCATAGGTGGCACAGCTGCGGGCAATGCGCTCGTAGGGGTCGTGCAGCCCGATGCGCACGGCCTCGGTAAAGTCGGCGTTGGCATAGCGGCTGAGCAGCTGCAGACATTCCATGCGCACCGTGTTCAGGCGGCTCTTCTTGAAGTGACTGAGGAAGAACGCCGACTGCTGGCGCAGGGTGTCGATGTCGGCCAACTTGCGCAGGGCCAGGCACTGAATATCGGCATAGGGGCTCTGCAGCTGTTGGTGCCAGTAGGCGGCATCGTGGGCACGCAGTACCACATCCTGCGAGAGACTGTTGGCCTGAAGGGGCGAGAAGTGGACTGTCGGGTCGCCCACCAGATGGCCCTCGAGAGTGGCCACCTGACGGTTGTACTGTCCGACACGCAATCCGTGCGACAGCAGACCAACCATCTCGATGGTCCAGCGGTCTTGCAGCACATTACGGGTGTTGGCTTGGCAGACCAGCGTCTTGCCGCCGTTGAAGAGATAGTGGCCGGCCACATAGTCGGAGTCTTGGAACGAACCGTTGTAGCAGGCGTCGAACATCACCATGCGGGCATTCGTGGTGCGCCCTTTCAGGTCGGTGGTGCTGATATACACATCGGCGTCGGCAATGGAGTCGTTCTTCCAGAAGTCGGGGTTCTTATAGTCCTTGAAGAACGCCGGCGTGAGGTGGAACTTCTGCTGCATGGCCAGCACCAGCGAGTCTTCGTTGAGGTGCTTGCGCTCTACATGGCTTCGGATGGCACCATAGATGTCGCCCTGCAGTAGCTGGTAGCGGCTGGTGGAACTGTTGCCCACGAGGTGCTCGTTGACCAGTTGTTGGTTGGGGGTGCCATGCTCATGAAACATGAAGAGGTCGAGGTCGGTGCGCTGCAACTCGCTGAATATCTTGTATTTCATGGGCTGGTTCATGCGGAAGTTCCAGTGCTTGAAGCTGGTGCCGCTCTGGAAGGCCAGCGGGAAGTTCTCGCGGTAGGCTTTCTCCTCGTCCATATATACAATGACACAGTCGTAGTTGTACGACCCGCCATTGTAGGTCACCACCTGGTCGAGTGGATTGGCGGCGGTGTCGTATTTGGCAAGAGCCGCCTTCTCCAAGAATGCTGAGACGGCTGCATATTTGTCGCCGCCGATGCCCTCGGTGTGGCGGATGCGGGCTGAGTAGAAGGTGGGACGGAGCGACTGCGGGCTCTCTTCGGTCAGCTGGTAGTAGAACAGAGCCTTGTCGTCGGGGTCTTGCTGGAGGAAGCGGAACTGCAGGTGCAGGTCGTCGTAGAAGCGGTCGCTGGGCACACTCGACTCGCGGATGCCGAAGGTCTCTTCGTTCATCTTGAAGGCCGTGGTGGTGTGTTGTGCATTGCGAATCATGGCAATGGGGACATCGCCCACGAGCACAATACCCTCGAGCGAAGGACAGTCGCCATACAGCCGGCTGATGGCTGTGCGCACCTCCATGGGGTTCTTCCAGTCGGCATAAATCATGTAGGTGGACAGACCGTCGTGCTCTACGGCATCACGATAGTGCAGCAGGGCCTCCTTGCATTGTTCGTAGGTCTTGTTGTCGGTGATAATGGCAAAGGCCGTGGGGCATTGCCGCTGAGGTTCTACGATGACGGGCTGCTGAACGGCCTTCTTTTTCTTGTTGGCGGCGGCATGAATGACCATTGGCAGGAGTGCCATGAATAGCAAAAGGGAATATATCTTTCTCATCGTATGGTTACTTTAGACGGTTATACGTACGGAGCGCATTTGTTCTCACCAGTGCGGAGACCTGGTCGTCGTTCATGAGCTGACGGCAGACATCGATGATGGGCTGACGGTTGACAGAGTGGGTGAACCATGCCAATGCCTGCAGCATGGCGACCTTGACCTCGTCGCTCTCGTCGGGATTGAGCAGGAGCTTCACATATTGCGGAACATACATGTGCATGTTGGAGTTCTTCAGCGAGTTGATCATCGACTTGCGGCCGCCGGGCTTGGCGGCAGTGTTGAGGATGCGCTCGTTGATGTCGCTCATCATGTCGTTCTCGCGCAACAGGTTGTCGGCAATGTCGTCTTTGTCGTCGACATACGATGCTGAGAGCACCTCGTCGATGGCTTTCTTCAGTGCCTTGTTGTCGAAGACGCGCATCACCATACCGATATCGAAACGCTCACGCTCAGAGAAATAGTTCTCGGCATACTCCTTGACCAGCAGCGGCAGATAATCGTCGCGACCCACGTCGCCCATCCAGTTGACCGTTGAGCGGCGGATGAACTCATAGGGGTCGTGGATAGACTCCTTGAGCAGGTCCTCGAAGTCGCGCCCACCGATTTTCTCCAATAGCGAGATGGCAGTATATCTCACCATCCAAAACGACGATGAGCGGTACTTGTCGGCCAGCAGCCGGCTCAGCCCCTGGTAACCATGGTGATAGAGCAGATACATGGCCATGTTTTGTATGTCGGCATAAGGCGAGTCGAGCCATTGCAGGGCCTGCCGCTCATCGTAGGGCACGCTCAGCATGGCGGCGGCATCGACGTCACTATCAAAAGGAGTGAAGCGCAGGGTGGGGTCGCCAATGACATGACTCTCGAGGATATTCGTCAGTTGCGCCCATTGTCCGATTCGGGCTCCCATACCCAGCAGGCCCAGCATGTCGTTGGCCATCTTATCCTGCAGCACATTCACCGAGTTGGCAAAGGCAGCCACAGCCTTCCCGTCGCTGAAGATATAGCGGCCGGCGATATAGTCGTCCTCGCGGAAGTCGCCGTTGTAGCAGGCGTCGAAGATGGTCATGCGGGCATTGGGCTTCATCGCTGTGACATCGGTCAGCACGATGCCGGTCTGCAGGTCGAGCAGCGAGTCGGCCTCTATCTGCTTCGGGTCATTGTACCCGGCAAACCAGGTGGAGTCGAGTCCGCGTTCACGCTGCCGCTCATAATAGGCATGGACATCCTTTTCGGTGGTTCCTTTGCGGCGCAGGAACGAACGGCCGTCGAGCTTCATCTTCTCGATGTGCTCGCTCAGGCTTGTTGTGGGTGGCGAGGCTGAGATGTACTGCCTGTCGGGTGTTCCATGCTCATGGAAGATGGCCAGGTCGAGGTCATCGCGTTTCATCATGTTGATGACGAAGTTCTTCGGATAGTCGAACATGTTGTACCGCATGAACCGCGCCCGCCCCTTGCCGTCGAACACACCCGGGAACTGCTCGCGCAGTGTGAATGCCTCTGCCGTCCAAGCAGTGAGAGAGTTCGAGTAAGAGCCGTCGCCGGTATACGAGAAGAACTGATCGAGCGAATTGCCGGCTTGATGCTCTGCAATGGCTTTCTGCAGATAGTCGCTGATCTGGCGATAGGGATCCTTTCCGCTACTCACGGGTTTGATGCGCGCGGAATAGATGTCGCAGTGGATTTGCTGCGGCGAGTCGGCTGCCAGGTTGTAATAGAAGAAGTTCTTCTGTACAGAGTCTTGTTTGAGGAAGTCGAACTTCAGCGAGAAATCGTCGTAGAAACGGTCGCTGGGTACACTGGCGTCGCGCCATGGGAACGTCTCCTCGTTCATCTTAAAGGCCGACGTGAGGTGCTGCGCCTGGCGGATCATGGCGATGGGCACATCGCCAATGAAGACCACTCCCTCGAGATGGTGCTTCGTGTAGAGGCGCGCAATGGCCTGTTTCACTTCCTCCGGACGGCGCCAGTCCTTATACACGATGAAGGTGGGCAGCTGTTCCCTGCCCAACTGCTGCTGATAGGCCAGCAAGTCGGCACGGCAGTTCTTCCAGGTCTTCTTGTCGGTGATGATGGCGAACGACCGCATCGTCTGCCGTGGCTCCGGAATGGCATATTTCGGTGTGACATATTTCTGTGCCATGGCCATGGTGGCAAGACACAGAAGACAGAAAGTCTGTATGATAGTTTTCTTCATGTTCACTAATAAAGAAAGATGCTGATGGCACCCATGGCAACGGAGCATCTCTCTCCGTGCCACATGAGTGACATCAGCATGATGAATGGTTAGAAATTAAATCCTAAGGTGCAAGAGGCGAAGGTGCGCTTGTCGAAGGCATCGGCTTTCGACTTATGGTAATCAACAGCTGCCTTCAGGAAGACATGCATTCTCTTGTCTTCCTTGATTTGCTGCGAATAGGTGAGCGAACCGCCCACATGCCATGCGTCGCTGGTGAGGTAAGCCTCGTCTGCAGCCTCCATGGTGATGGTGGGGTATTCCTCGTGCGTGCCGCCATAGCAGTAGCATCCCTCCATGGCATTGCGCAGACCTCCCTTGACGGCCACCAGCAGACGGTTGTTCAGCTTGTCGCCTACACGGAAGTTCTTCTTGGCCTCCAGGTCGATGAACAGGTTCTTCGAGTCTTTGGCCGACGGGGGCAGGATGTACTTGTCTTTGAGTCCCATGTATGCTACGCTGGCATCCACGCGCCAGTCGTACTCGCTGTCGCGGTTGCGCATGATACCGTATTTCAGTGAGGCGGTGCGTGTCACATAGGTTGAGCGGATGTCGTGGTGCAGGTCAATCCATCCCTGCTGCGACTCGGTATTGTCGCGCTGGTTCATGAACTGGATGCCGTCGATATGGCGGTAGCCCCACGCAGCCTTCAGACTGTGTGTGAAGTCCTCACCCTCGTGCAGGATGGTTCCACTCACGTCGATGGTCTGGTCCTTGGCCTCGAACATCTTTCTGGGAGTGGTATACGACTGCTCAGCCCGTTCCACACGTTTGGCGTAGGCACCCTCCAACAGAATGTTCCAGGGACCTGCCTCATATTGATACTGAACGGCAGCACCGATGCGGTCACCGATATAATTGGTGGAAGGACCGGAGGAACCGTAATCCTGTGTGGAACTGCCCAAACCGTAGGTGGCCCAGTAGTACTGATAGAGGTAATAATACACATTGTCCATGCGTGAGTCTTCCTTGATGGATGTGTAGTCAATCTGCACACCGGCACGATGGTGCTCGTTGAAGGCGAAGGTAGCGCTGGGCACCAACCGGAGCGTATAGAAACGTGTATCGACGCTGGGGTCGCGCTGCTTAGCAGCCAGCGAGGCCTTGTAGTTGCCGGCCAGACCCAGTGTCAGCCAGTTGTTGATGACCGGTGACGACACCCTGGCCTGCAAATCGTAGAACTGGTTGCGCCATTTGCTGTCCAGATACTCATCGACGATGTAATAGGGCATGCCGCGGAAGGGGTCGGTGATGGAGGCGTTATAGCCAGCATCTGTCACGTTCTCGTGCTTGAAGGAGAACTTACCCCAGACATACACCTTGTTTAAATCCATGAATCCCTCGCTGCTGACAGACAGGTTCTTGTCCTTCTTGCCCTGCTGGGGGCGCCTGAAGTCACCGTCCTCTATGTCATAGTTGACGATGATGTTCGAGAAGTTACGCGTATTGTCGTACACAGTACCTGCGGCGTTCATCGTGTTGAACCACAGGTTGTGTTCTTTCAGTTTCTCCATGGCGGCTGGCGAGTTGTCCTGCTGGGCCATGGTGGGGGCGGCACCTAACAGTAGTAATACCGTTACCACACCTTTATATAATATATGTTGTCTTTTCATAACCTATATTCCTTTTAGTAATTCTACGTTCACGACCTAGTAAGTCACATTCCATGCAGGTATGCCAGCGCCATAGCGATGGAGCATCGGTACGACGCGCCGCTCAAAGTCATCGGTAGAGTTGTTTGTATCCTGGAAAATCAGGGCACCGTTTTCACGGCGGATGGTATCGCCATCCTCCGTCAGGCTTACCTTACGCATGATGCCCAGTCCGCAATAGGTCTCGCCCACGGTGGTCACACCGGCGTCGAGTACGGCCGGAATGCGCTTGGCGTCGGCATAAGTGTCGTTGTTCACGGCCTCTACGGCATCGAGCACGTAACTGATGGGGATGCGGGCCTTGCGCTCAACCGATGATGTAGACAAGTCGTCGGCCTGCAAGTCCAGGTTGTTCACAGGGTCCCAGGTGTCACCGGCAGGAACGCGGAAGATGACGTAGGCAGAGCCGAACACAGGCGTCAGGTACTGCGGCACGGTTCCCATCTCTCCCTTACCGTTGTAGTAGACATGCTGCATGTCGATGGCGGGCTGGTCGGGGAAGTTGGCGTTGTTCATGTTGAACTCAAACTCCGCATGACTGCAGTCGACGGGTGAGTTGGGGTTGTAGATTTCCAACTGGTGGTTGGCAGCAAACTGTGCGATAACGGCCGACTCTCCCGGCTGCAACGGATATTGCGTGCCATTGCCCGGGAACTTCCATACGCGCTCGCCATAACAATACTTGTTGCCGTCGCTCTCCGGCCATACTGGCAGCTTACGGGTGGCGTTGGTGGGATAGAGGTGGGCAAAATAAACACCATCCAGGTATTGCACCTCGCTGGAATTGTTGTAAATCTCGTAGAACTGGTCGCGGAAGTAGGAGAATCCCACCGGTGGCTTAGACCCGCAATAGTAGATTTCCTTGAATACCAGCGGACTCACCTTCAGTCCCTGCATGGTAATCGACACTGAGCTCTCGCCCGCATAGAGGGCCTTGTTCACAGAGTTGCCATTGATGTAATACTCAGCACCTTCAGTGTCCTTGGCGGTACCAGAGACCGAGATGGTGTAAACGCCGGGAATGACATCGCTGACGCTCACCTCCTCGCCCGAGAACTCTTTCCGGTAGGAATAGCCTTCGGCATTGTTCACAATCTTCACCACCAGTCCTTCTGCCGAAGCCATGTTGGGCACATCGATGCTCAGCTTCACAGAGACGTCCAATGGCTTGATCTCCAGCGCCTCGTCGGCCTCTTTGAAGCGGTCGCACGAAACGACTGCCAGCACGACAAGGGTCAGTATCATATATATATTGATCTTTTTCATAATCTTGCAGTATTAAATTTTTAAAGACAACTCCATTCCGAAATAGAAACGATTGTTCATCACCGTATACTCGCCTGGCGACCTGCGGCTCTCACGGCGAGGATGGCTTCTGAACATGTTGTTGGCAAAGAATGAGACGCGAAGCATATCGCTGATTTCCTTTGTCAGGTTCAGGTGGAAGCAGAAATACGGATTGTATGAGTCTCTGATGGCATTCGAGTGGCTGGGATAGTTGATGAGATAATTCAGACCAGCCTCTCGGAGCTGCTGTACAGAGGTGTACTGTCCGGGAGTGAACATGTGGGCCTTTCCGTCTTGCATCGAGACATATCCCACGGGAATACTGTCGTTGTAATAGGTGGCCCAGTCCATTTCCTGCCATACGGCCTGAGCGGTGAAGGTGGCCACGAAACCGATGCGCGGAATATTGTGGGTGACACGCAGTGCCGTGGTGAAGGTCTGGTCGTGGTGCTCACTGCGGTGCTTGTCGTAGATACCCACGTCGTGGCGTGCCGAGGGATCTTCCGAGTTGTTTTCATAGACGTAGTAATCGTCGGTGTAGGCGTCGCAACGGGTCCAGGCTCCGTTCAGCTGGAACGAGGTGCGAATCGACTCAATGCGTCCGAGGTCTAGCTCAAACTCCACACCCTTGGTGGTCGAGAATCGGGGATTGCTCGGGGTGTTGAAGTAAGAGAGCACCTGATATCTGGTGACGTCGAACTTGGTGGGGTCGTCGGCATTGCGTGTGAACTTATTATAAGGTACCAGCTGGAAACCGTCGAGCGAGGTCGACAGCGAGTAACCGTTCTTCAGCTGCTCGCGGAAGGCGGTGACGGCCAGATTCATCTTGCCGATGCTCAGGTCGAAGCCTACCTCAGCCTTGTAGTTCTTCGCAATCTTCAGGTCTTTGTTCTGAGTGTCGAAGATGCGCGTGGTGGTGATGAATTTTCGGTCGGCCTCGGGAATAGCCTCGTTGGCCAGTTCGTTGATGCCTGTATACTCAAAGTAGGCATTCTCGGGATAGAGATAGAGCAGCGTGGGCATCTTGGCGGTGATACCGTAACCGCCGCGGAGGGTCAGCACCTCGGGAATGATGTCTATCGAGGCGTTGATACGTGGCGAGAAGGTGCCACCCACTACCGAGCAGTTGTCGTAGCGTCCGCCGGCCTGCAGGTTCAGCGCGTGCTTGCCAATCATCCAGTTGAACTTCTCCTCGGCGAAGACACCAAACTGGGTGATCCATGGAATATCCTTATAGGAACGCGGGCGGAAGGTACCGTTCAGTACCGACACAGGACGGAACGGCGGTGTGGTCTGTCCGAATATCTTACCGTCGCCCTCGTTGCCGTCGGTCTTGAAGTCGGCACCCAGCAGGATGCGGTTGTTCACCGAACCGAAGTGCTTGAAGAAGTTAGCCGTCAGCTTGGCGAAGAAGTTGATTTCCTTGCTGTCGATGCTGTTGTGCTCGATATAGCTATTGGGAAGATAGTAGGCATAGTATTTTGCGTCGTCGCCCGAGAAATGGGTAATCTCAGAACCGTCGGTGGCATAGACGTGCTCGCCGGGCTTGTTGGAGAGTACTGCACCGTCGGTCATCACGGCAGAGTAGGGGGCGTTGCCCGAGCTGGTGGCCTCCTCGTGGTAGCTGTTCTTTGCGGTGTAGCTGCCCGACAATACATAGCGGATATTCTCCAGCCAGCCCTTATTGATGTTGAACACACCATTGGTGTTGAGCGTGACACCCAGGTCCTCGCCGCGGCTCTTGGCCAGCGTGATCTCGTCTTGTGGGTTCTTGTCGCGCTCGTCTTTGCCGTAGAACACATCTAGCGAGGTGTTCGAGCGCAACGCATTGTTGAAGAATACATTAGAGTAGAGTGCCTTGGCGGTGATGCGCTGATAGTGCAAGTAGCTCTGTTTCACGTCGTTCACGTTGTAGGCATAGTCGGCGCTGAGGTTCAGCGCACCTCTGTTTCTGCCCAGGTCGAAACCCGTTCCGATGCTGCCCTGATAGACTTTCGGATTGGCTTTTGCCTTGATGCGCAAGGGCTCGCGTCCGGCCTTCGAGTGAATGATGACTGCTCCAGAGGTAAGGTCGCCGTATTCTACCGACGGTATACCTCTGATAATCTCTACGCTCTCGATGTTCTCGGTCGAGATGCTGCGCACGTCCACACCGTCGGTCGGTGCAGCGCCGCCACCCAGTGCTGCCAGTCCGCCAGAGGCTGTCTCATAGGCGGTGACAGGGTTCAGAACCGACAGGTTGGCGTTGTTAGAGATGGGTGCGCCATCACGGATGATGGAGGCACCCAGCGCATTCTGGGCACTGTTGTACGACCCCGTCTGACGTATTTCTATCGACTTGGCGCTGCTCAGGTTCGGCTCGTTCACCACGCCACCCGGCATGAGGGCCATGATGTCGTAGAGGCTTGTGGCCTGCATGTGGTCCATAGCCTGTCGCGAGATGTTGCTCGATGTCGACTTGCCGGCGGCATTGTGCTTGGCAGTCACCGTCACCTCCTGCAGGCGGAAGTCCTCATTCAACAGAGTGAAGTTCAGCTGCTTGCTCGAGTTGATGACCACTGTCGTATCTACCGTATGCTTGCCGATATACTGTACGCGCATCTTTACCTTACCAGAGGGTACATTATCTAAAGAGTATCTTCCACCGTTATTGGTGGTAGTACCGATACCAAAATCGGGGAATGACACCGTCGCAAAATCCAACGGAGCCCGTTTGTTCCCGTCCAACTCATAAACAGTACCGCTTATTCTGATCTTATTCTGTGCTGATGCCCCTTGTGGTACGGAGAGACCTCCTAGAAGCATCATCAGAAAAAGCAGGACTGCGCTACTAAACGAATTTTTCTTTACCATACTTACCTGATGTTAGTTAAAAATAATTACGAATAATCAATTTATTCTCTCCACTTAAGTTATAATCAATAATTTTTTGCAAATATAAAGAAATATTTTGAAACTTGCAATACCTAAATTAAAGTATTTTAATGATTTTTCCGTGATAGAGCGTTTCCTGCCTCTTTTTTTTACAAGAATAATGGTACTTTCCCCCTCTCTTGGATGGCTGTGGGGCATGCTCTGCGGTTGAAAATTGACTCCAAGAGGCTGCTTTGGAGGTCTGGAGTGCGCCTCTGCTTTCCTGGAAGGCTGCTTTGGAAGTATGGAGTGCATCTCTGCTTTCCTGGAAGGCTGCTTTGGAAGTATGGAGTGCGTCTCTGCTTTCTTGGAAGGCTGCTTGGAAGAAAGAGACATCATTCTTACACATACTGAATAAATTTGATTTTATGCTTCTCAATCTGTTTCTTTGAGGAGTGAAATGGCCAGTGGAGAGTGTTCGATGAATATTTATCAAAAAAATAAACGCTGATACTCATCCACGAGCACCAGCGTTCAGCCTATGTTTAACTAAAAATCCTTTTCAAATTAAATGGGAGCCTCGCGGTCCACCATTGTCATCCATAACAAAAGCAATCTTGTTAAACTTACCTTAAATCAAAATAACTAAAAACCTAAATCTATTACTACTAACCTAAACAATCTATTAACCTTTTGACGATGCAAAGGTACAACGTTTTCTCGTTTCCCGCAAGACATTTCACCTGTTTTATTCTTTTTTAGGCTTCTTTCTTGACTTAAATCAACTGTTGTGTGCGATAACAATGAATATTTGGGCGTTTTTTCTTGTCTTTTTCCTTTTTTAGCTGTACCTTTGTTTTCTAATCCATTTTGCGCATGAGAGTACTGATTGTAAATACAAGCGAGAAGACTGGAGGAGCGGCCGTAGCTGCCAACCGCCTGATGGAGGCGCTGAACAACAATGGCGTGAAAGCGAAGATGCTCGTTCGCGACAAAGAGACCGACAGCTTGTCTGTAGTGGGTCTGCGCTCGTCGATGTGGTCTCGATGGCATTTCCTGTGGGAGCGATGGTGCATCTTCTGGCATCTGCGCTTCTCGCGCAAGCATCTTTTCGAGCTGGACATTGCCAATTCGGGCTTCGATATCACGAGGACGCGTGAGTTCCGCGAGGCCGATCTCATCCATCTGCATTGGATTAACCAGGGAATGTTGTCGCTTGCTGGCATTCGTAGGATTCTCAATAGTGGCAAGCCCGTGGTTTGGACCATGCACGATGTATGGCCGGCAACGGCCATTTGCCATCTCACTTTAGGGTGTGGCAGTTTCAAGTCAACCTGCCATCACTGCAAGTATCTGCCTGGCGGCGGCTCGCAAAACGATTTGGCAGCACGCATCTGGAGGCGGAAGATGCAGATGATGGACAAGCAGACCATTTCGTTTGTGGCATGCAGCAAATGGCTGCAGGGCGAGGCCAGGCGTAGCGGGCTGCTGAAAGGCCAGCGCGTGGAGTGCATTCCCAATCCGATAGACACGCATGTGTTCCGTCCGAGCGATAAGCAGGCCGCCCGTGAGCGCCTGAACCTGCCTGCTGACCGGCGCCTGATACTGTTTGTCTCACAGCGTGTCACCAATGTGAACAAGGGAATGGATTACCTGATAGAGGCTTGCCGGCTCATGAGCAGTCAGTACCCTGATATCGCCGCGCAGGCAGACCTCGTGATTCTGGGCGGACATGCAGAGGAGATGACCGATAAGCTTCCCATGAAGGTATGGCCGCTGGGCTATGTGAACGACAGGAAGAGCATTGTGGATGTCTACAACGCCGCAGATGTGTTTGTCCTTCCGTCGTTGTCGGAGAATCTGCCCAACACCATCATGGAAGCTATGGCATGTGGTGTGCCTTGCGTGGGATTTAAGGTTGGGGGCATTCCCGAGGAGATTGACCATCAGAAGAACGGCTATGTAGCCCGTTACCGTGATGCGCAGGATCTGGCCGACGGCATTCACTGGGTGCTCAGCGATTGTGACTACGAGGCCGTGAGCCGTGCCGCCGTTACCAAGGTGGCCCACAACTATTCGCAGACCAGCGTGGCCATGCGCTATATTGAGGTTTACAACGAGGCTTTGGCCGTGAAACACTATAAGCTATGATTAAGTTTACGATTGTTACCGTTACCTATAATGCTGAAGGGGTGCTGAGGCCGACCACCGACAGCGTGCTCATGCAGAGCTATGCCCATGTGGAGCATCTCATCATCGACGGTGCCTCGACCGACCATACATTGCAAATAGCCGAGGAATACAGACAAAAGTCGGCCGATGCCGCCAGAGGCCATGAGATACGTATCATCTCTGAGCCCGACAAGGGTATTTACGACGCCATGCAGAAGGGCCTCGACAGGGCCGCCGGCGACTATGTCTGCTTCTTGAATGCCGGCGACCGGCTGCCCAATGCCGACACCCTGCTGATGATTGCCGACAAGGTGGACAACGAGCGCATGCCCGGTGTGCTCTATGGCGACACCGACATTGTGGACGATGAGGGTAACTACTTGTTCCGCCGCCGGCTGACGCCGCCCGAGCACCTCACGTGGCGCTCGTTCCGGCAGGGCATGGTGGTGTGTCATCAGGCCTTTTATGCACGTACCGACATCGCACAGCGCGTGGACTACGACCTGCAGTTCCGCTATTCGGCCGACGTCGACTGGTGCATCAGGGTGATGAAAGAGTGCGAGAACGACGGCCTAGAGCTGAAAAACCTGCACCTCACCGTGGTGAACTACCTGCAGGAGGGGCAGACCACCCTCCATCACCGTGCCTCTTTGCGCGAGCGCTTCCGGGTGATGGTGCGCCACTATGGCTGGCTCTCCACCCTCGTCATGCACGGCTGGTTTGCCATCCGCCAATTATATAAATAAGGTGGTGGCTCGCTTTCTGTTGTTCTCAAAAAGTGTTTCGATAATAGAGACAGAGCTTTTTTTTGTGTGGAGACACATTTTTTTTATGACAAAAATGAAAACTTTTTATTTTTTTGATTATATTTGCAAAAGTTTTAATTAACCTCAAATAGTTTAGTGTATGAAAAAAATTATTTTATCATTGTGTGTCGTGCTTTTCAGCTTAAGTGCTATGGCTCAGTCGAAAGGTGATTTCTATATCGGTGCGAATGTTTCCTATGGATTTGACATGGAAATGATAGGAATTGGCCCGAAGGTTCAGTATAACTTTACTGATGCCATCCGTGGTGAGGCAGGATTCAACTATTTTCTGGAGAAAGACAATGTAACCGCATGGGACATTCAGGCCAATGTGCATTATCTCTTTGGGCTTTCCGACAAATTTATGGTTTATCCCTTAGCTGGTATTGGCTACTTAAAAGCAAAGGTTGACATTCCTACTCTCGAGTATGAAGGAGTGAAAGTTTCTGGCTCTGCATCCGATGGTGACGTTTTCTTTAACCTCGGTGGCGGTGTTCAGTATGCCCTTACAGATAAGTTGAATCTTACCGGCGAACTGAAATATCAGTTCAAAGACGAAGGTCAGTTGTGCCTTGCTGTAGGTATTGCCTACAAATTCTGATTTGCACATACCACCATCAACAATATCAGCCGTAAGGAACGTGGTTTCTTACGGCTTTTTTCTTGGGACCATTTCTCTGTATAAGTCGTTGATTATATGGAACTTAGCTATCTCTTGTAAAACGCTTGTCTCTTTCTGCATTTCTATTTGTACCCAAACGGTTGTTGGGATTCTGGTCGTCAGAGTTCTGGTCGGATTCCCTCTTTAGATGTTTTTTTGTTCTACTGGAGTAAAGGAAATGCCCTATGAGGTTTGGCTCATTTCCAATTCAGCATGAACTAGACTCTAATTAGGCATTAATTATGTTGCAATTAGGCATTAATTAGACTCTAATTAGGCATTAATTAGCATGTAATTAGGCATCAATGACTTTTCCTGATTTCACTA
>DEFO01000051.1 GCA_002350805.1 Prevotella sp. UBA2850 | reverse complement strand
ATGTCTGTCGGGTTTGATCCATTTTTTGATTTGAAACACTAAGATAGGTGAAAAATCTGACATTCCAAAATCCTGAGCAACTTTTTGTTGCTCAGGTACTTATAAAGAAAGTTAAACTAAAGTGCTGCGGAATTTAGGAAAGACTGAAATGAACACATTGTTTCTATGATGTATCCTTCCCGCTCGCCCGGTCGCGGCGGGTCTTATCGAATCCAGTAGAAATACACATAGAAGGCTCTAAGAATGTGGTCTAGGAAGGGGCGGGCAACTCCGTCAGGGACAGCCGGAGGCGGTTCAAGGTTCAAAGTTCAAAGCCCCCTCCAACTCCCCCGAGGGGGAGAGCCGCGGCTCTCTACCAATTGATAATTGAAAATTGATAATTGATAATTGCCTGCCGGATTGAGTATTCAAGAGGCAAAGGTATTGTCCAAACTCCCAAACTCCTAAACTCCCAAACTCCTTAAAGAGCCTCAATCCAGCAGGCCCTCCCCCTCGGGGGAGCTGGAGGGGGGTCTGGGGGGCCTCACAAAGTATACTTCAGTACAGAGCTGCTTTCGCCAAGCATGCTTATAAATGTATTGGCGGACTTCTTCACATAGCTGTTCTTCAAGAGGTGTACACAGCCCGTCATCTGGTCCATGGGAGATTTTATATCAGAGATGGGGATGGCTTTCAGTCCGTTTTCATAGACAATGGTGCTCTCACTGAGAATGGTGACATAGTTTGATTGGCGGAGCAGGCGGAACAGCAGGTACACGGTGTTCATCTCTACTTTCACCCGATAGTGGTAGTCATGCTTGGCCACTGCCAAATCGAAGGTGTTGCGAGCCTGGGTTCCCTTACGGCTCAAAGCAAAATCATAATGCTGCAGTTCCTCGAGCGTGATGCTCTTACGGCTGGCCAACGGGTGATGCTCGTTGACGATGGCTGCCAAACGGTGATGGAATAGTTCGCGGCTCTCCACCTTCGGGTTGGCCGTCTGCGGTTTGAAGGCCAGTACAAAGTCCAGCTCGTGGTTCTCGAGTTGCGTCATCAGTTCTGTCATGGTAGATTGCGTGACATTCACTTTCACATACGGGTGCTGTCGAAGGAATGCCGTGACGGTTTCAGCCATGATGCTTGCGAACGAAAACGTCACGCCAATGTTCAGCTCTCCACTTTCTAGATTCTTCAGGTCTTCCAACTGTGCCAGACAGCAGTCGGCAGAATGGAGTGTCTCACGGGCCAGCGGCAACAGCGTCTGTCCCGCTTCTGTCAGCATCACCTCATGACTGTTGCGCAAGAAAAGAGGTTGCTGCAGCTCGTTTTCCAGTTGCAATATCTGATGAGAGAGCGTGCTCTGGGTGATAAACAGCTCCCGGGCGGCAGCAGAGAAGTTGAGTGTCTCTGCCAACTTCGTGAAGTATTTCAGTTGTCTTAGTTCCATATCGGCAAAATCAGATGGTTTCTGATGCAAAGATACATCTATTTTTCAGCATCGGAAAAGGTTTGTGAGGCGATTATGGTATATTGACTATCGATGGCATCGATAGCAACAACTGCTTTTCATTGCATCACAGAGAGCGATTATATTCATAGCCGATAGTTGCCGAAACCCGATGATCATTGTAATTTTGCATTGTCAAAACGAAGTTAAACAAAATATAGGAGAGCAATACGATGATTACAACAGTAGCAATGGCAATTATGCTTGTCGCCGGTACGGCATTTAGCATTTGGATGGCCAAGTTCGACAATCTGGAAGTTCAATAAGACTTCATTGAGTGTATTATTCTGTAAAAAGCGAACGAAAACCCGAAACTATGATGCCACCATAGTTTCGGGTTTTCTGTGTATTATCGCAGCGTGAAAACTGCTTTCTATTTTGAGAGACCTGCCCGGTGGGGGCTTCTTGCCTTGAACCCATTTTGGGATTTTGGGAGTTTAGGAGTTTGGGAGTTTGGACAATACCAAAGGTAATCATACCTCTCAACTCTCAGCTCTCAGCTCTCAGTTAGTAAGGTATTCATACCTCTCAGCTCTCAACTCTCAGCTCTCAGTTAGTAAGGTAATCATACCTCTCAACTCTCAACTCTCAACTCTCAGCTCTCAGTTCTCAACTAATACTCATTTATTGAGTTTCCAGGTGACGCCGTCCTTGGTGTCTTTCACCTCGAATCCGGCGGCAGCCAGTTCGTCGCGTATCTTGTCGCTGGTGGCCCAGTCTTTGGCGGCCTTGGCTTTGGCCCGCAGGTCGAGCACCATCTCAACCACCTTGCCGTAAGCCTCCTCGCGGGCATCGTTCGACTTGCCTTTCTCTTCCTTCAGTCCCAGCAGATCGAAGGTGAAGAGGCGCATGGTGTCGTTCAGCGTGTGGAGGTCGTCCTCGCTGATGCTTGCCTTGTGGTCGAGAATCTTGTTGATGGTGGTGCAAGCCTCAAACAGATGGCTGATGACCTGTGGCGTGGCGAAGTCGTCGTTCATGGCGTCGTAGCACTTCTGTGCCAGTTCGCTCACGAGGTGGTGCGTCTGCTCGTCGCTCTGGGCAGCGGGAACCACGCGGTTGAGGTCGTTGATGCCGCCCAAGAGGCGCTCCAGTCCTTTCTCGCTGGCCTTCAGGGCGTCGTTCGAGAAGTCTACGGTGCCGCGATAGTGGGCCGAGAGGATGAAGAAACGGATGGTCATGGCCGAGTAGGGCTGCTCCAGTGAGGGGTGAGTGCCCTTGAAGAACTGCTCGAGGGTGATGAAGTTGCCGAGCGACTTGCCCATCTTCTGGCCGTTGATGGTGATCATATTGTTGTGCATCCAGTATTTCACCATGTCGTCGCCCTGCGAGGCCACGCTCTGTGCGATCTCGCACTCATGGTGCGGGAATACGAGGTCCATGCCTCCGCCGTGAATGTCGAAGTGGCTGCCCAGATATTTTCTGCCCATGGCCGTGCACTCGCAGTGCCATCCCGGGAACCCGTCGCTCCACTGGCTGGGCCAGCGCATAATATGCTCGGGCGAGGCTTTCTTCCACAAGGCGAAGTCAGCCTGGTTGTGCTTTTCGCCCACACCGTCGAGCTCGCGGCTGGCATCCTTGATGTTCTCCAGCGTGCGGCCGCTCAACCGTCCATAGTGGTATTTCTTGTTGTAGGCCTCGATATCGAAATAAACCGAGCCGTTCGACTCGTAGGCGAAGCCATTGTCCATGATCTGCTTCACCAGCTGCTGCTGCTCGATGATGTGGCCCGTGGCATGCGGCTCGATCGACGGGGGCAGCACGTTAAGCGCCTCCATGGCCTGATGGTAGCGGTTGGTGTAGTATTGGGCAATCTCCATGGGCTCGAGCTCCTCCAGGCGTGCCTTCTTGGCAATCTTGTCCTCGCCCTCGTCGGCATCGTGCTCCAGGTGGCCTACGTCGGTGATATTGCGCACATAGCGCACCTTGTAGCCCAGATGGCGCAGGTAGCGGAACACCACGTCGAACGTGATGGCGGGACGGGCATGCCCCAGATGGGGGTCGCCATAAACCGTGGGACCGCAGACATACATGCCCACATTGGGGGCATGCAGGGGCACGAAACGTTCTTTCTGACGAGTGAGCGTATTGTAAATCAATAGTTTCTGTTCCATCATCATTCCTTGTTTATTTTTAGTGGATATACAATTACTGGCTGCAAAGATACAAGAAATCGGCGTGATAACCAAATATCGCGCCGATTTCTTCATGGTTTTGCCGAAAATGCTAATCCAGTAAAACACCGAACGAGAGTGCCTTGAACTTTATGCCGTTGTCTTTCAGCACATCGTTGGGACTGTATTTCACGTAGATGTTGAGGCCGTTGATGTCGAACATGCCCAGCAGGTCGACGGTGACGGGGCGGTGGCCCACCTTCTTGTCGATGACAGACACTTTCTTTCCGTCTTCCTTATACTTGGTCTTAATACTCGAGTAGGTGTTGAAGTTGAGCACCGGACCCAAAGCCATACCGAACTTCTTGGAGAACCAGAAGCGATAGAGTACATCGGCCGTCAGACCGAACACCTTGACGCGCGAGAATTTGCGTTGCACACCGCTGGGGTAGGGCGCTAAATCGACCATTCCATCGGCGTTTTTAACAAACATCACATCCTGCCTGATGCGGTAGTTGCGCCAGTCGAGACCCAGGCCGAACTCAAGGATGTGGCGTTTCTGCTTGTCGAACGCATGCTCATAGCAGAGGGGAATCCACCAGATTTCAAATGAGTTGCGCGAGAAGTCCAAACGGTCGTCAGCACTCACGGGAGATACTTGACCGAAGGCGATGTGCATGCCCGCCTCGTCGCCTTCATCCTTCTTATTCTTGCCAATCTTCACCGACGGGGTGATGTCCCACGTGTCCTTGTCGAAAGATGTCTTGCGCACGGCGTCGTCGCCAAGCATCACCGTGTTGCGATAAACGTATTTCTCATCGCCTTCACGGCCTTCTATCAATATCTTTTGAACCGAATCGCCGGCTACCACCGTCACCTTGTTGGGCTTGTGCACCACGATGGTATCGTTGTCGGCGGCATGGGCCTGCATACTGAATGCGAAAACCAAAACTAATAAAGCTAATTTCATCAGACTAATACATTAAAATTGTTAAACTTTCAATAATTAATGCAAAGCTAGTAAAATATCTGATAGTTTCAAAGAAAAATCGCTATTATTTTTATTGTTTTTTAATTTTTCTTTTAGTTTTACCTTCCATCCAGTGCCGCCCTTCCTGTCTGCGAGGTGTGGCCGTCAAAAGCGAAAGCCCACAGTGATGGTCTTAAACTTGGCGCCATCGCCCGACAAGACATACTCAGGTGAGTATTTCACGTAGAGGTCGATGGCCGGCGTATAGACCACGCCCATCCAGCCGAACATCGACTTGTTGACGTTGGCGTGCTTCTCGCTTTCTTTCATGGTTTTGCCCTCCTCCTTATATTTCACTTTCACGCGCGACGAGAAGTTCTTCTGGGCATACATGCCGGCACCGAGTCCCCATTTGCGGTCGAACATGTGGTGGTAGAGTATGGAACCGGTGTAGCCGAACGTCTTCACGTGCGAGCTCTTGGGTGTCTGTCCCTCGGCATAGCGGCCTATCTGGGTGTCGCCATTTGCGTCTTTATAGAACCGGAAATCTTTCGATGCGTAATAGTGGTTCCACACCAGTCCGAGTCCGAACGAGAGCCAGTCTTTGCGCTGCCGGTTCAGAAACGTGTTGGCTGTCAGCTCGGTGAATATCTCGTAAGAAGACTGGTCCTTCAGGTGAACGCCCTGTTGCTTGTCCAGGAAGAGGGCGCTTCCCACGCCCACATGCAGTTCGATCTCGGCGGGCCACGAACCGTCGTCGCGTTTTTTGCCCACGCCGACGCTGAGGTCCCAGCGGTCTTTGTTGATGCTTACGTTGCTCACGTAATTGGAGTCGACCAGCTGGATGGTGTTGCGGTACACGTAGTCGGGGTCGCCCTCGCGGCCTCGTACGATGATTTTCTGTAGCGAGTCGCCCGTGATGATGGTCACGTTCCCAGGTTTGTTGATACGCAGTGTGTCGTTGTCGCCGGCCTTGGCTTGCAGGGTCGCGGCCAGCATCATGATGAATAGTAATGTCTTCATATCTCTTATTTTAATATTTCGTTCATTTTGTCGAGCGAACTAAGCGTTCCCTCCATGTAGATCACGGTCACCTGTGTGCCCTTGTCGGCGCGTCCGCTCTTGAAGCACAGAAAGCGGTTGTGGCCGTCACGCGGTTCCAGTTGCAGCATGATGGTGAGCGTCTTCTTGTTCACCACGCGCTGATAGTTCTTCCCGCAGTCCTTGCCCAGCAGTTCCGTGATGCGTCTGATCTCCGCGTGGGTAGCCTCGAAGCGCAGGCTGCGGAAGTAGCTCAGCTGGTATTTGGCCAGCAGTTTGCCCCTCACCCTGGTTTCCACCATCCGCTCTTGCGGAATGATGCGGCCCTGGAACAGCTCGTCGATGTGCAGTCCGCGTTGCCCGTAGGCAGTCATGGTGGCCAGCATCAGTGTCCATATCATTAATAACTTTCTCATAGTCGGTCAGTTTGTGCTAAACATTTCATTCAGTTGCGCCTCCACGTCGGCATCACTCTCTGCCATGTCGGTCATGTTTTGGCGCATTTCGCGCATCACAACAGTGCGGTCGGTGCACCGTTTTCCATAGATATAAGCCACACACTCGTCCTGCTGTCGGTGCCACAGGGCGAATGCGCCAGCTGCGAGCAGCACCACCACGGCAGCCGCCGCGGCCAGCCATCGCCTGCCCCTGGCGACGGGCGTCATGACTTTCACGTGGCCCTGCTGCCCGCCGTAGGGCTGTTCCTCGGCAGCGGAAGCCCTCTCCTCGTCGGTCAGAGCCATGCTCTCGAGGGCAAGCAGCATCTCGCGCACCGGCAGCAGGTCGGCAGGCAGGTCGCCGTTGCGGCAGAGCTCGGTCAGCTCTCTCTCCTCTTGCAGCGATGTCTCAGAGGCAAGGAAGCGGTCGGCCAGTGTGCGTATTCTCAGAATTTTGTCCATAGTCAGTTTCTTCGTGATTTTTCGTTGTTCATTTTCTTCAGGATGCTTTGTCGCGCTCTGCTCAGCGATTTGCGCACGGCCACCTCGCTGGTGCCGATGAGTTCGGCAATTTCTGCCATCTCCATGCCCTCCATGTGGCGCATCCTGACAATGGCCTGTTGCATCTCGGGCAGTGTGCCGAGCACTTTCATCAGGTGCTCCAGGCGTTCGTTGCCGGCATCATCGGCGCTCATGTCGGCCATTCGTTCGATGGGCACATGGGGCCTTCGGCGCCTGAGCTTGTCGACAGAGAAGTTTCTGGTGAGCACCACAGCCAGCCGGTCTAAGGGCATTTTCAGCTCGCCGGCCATCTGCCAGAGGCGCAACAGCACGTCCTGCACCGTGTCCTCAGCCTCGTCGGCATTTTCCAGATACCGTCGGGCAGTGCGGATGAGCAGCGGTCTGATGCGCTGTGCCTCTTGTTTGAAATCTTCTCTTGTCATTCTTGGTTGATTTACTGTGAGTACGCAAAATGGGGCTTTTTGTGACATGGATGACACAATTTTTTTCATTCAATGACACAAAATGAGCTATTGGTCGTGGTTTTTTCTTAGGTTTTTAGGAGGGAGTTTTTTAGGAGGGAGATTTTTAGGAGGGAGATTTTTTTAGGAGGGAGTTTTTTTAGGAGTGTAGGAGTGTGGGAGTGTAGGAGTGTAGACAATAGTCCGCCTCTTGAACTTTGAACTTTGAACCTTGAACTTTGAACCTTGAACTATTTAAGGAGTGTAGACAATAGCTTTGGGGAGTTTGCAGCTTCGGAGGATTCAGAATATTCAGAAAACTCAGAAAATTCAGAAAACTCAGAAAACTCCGATTATTCAGAGTTTGGCGCAATTGCAAAGGTAATCATACCTCTCACTTCTCACTTGTCACTTCTCACTTGAAAAGATTGCTTTTGCCACAGTGTAGGCTGTTGTCCAGGCTGCCTGGAAATTGAAGCCGCCGGTGACACCGTCGATATCGAGCACCTCACCGGCAAAATAGAGGTGACGGACTGCGCGGCTCTCCAGGGTGGAGGGGTTCACCGCACTGAGGGAAATGCCGCCGCAAGTGACAAACTCGTCCTTGAACGGGGCGCGGCCGCTCACCCGATAGGTGTCGTTGGTCAGCATGTTCACCATGCGGTGATGGTCTTTCTGGCTGAGTTCGCCCCATCGTTTGTCTGCCCGCTCGGCCAGGTTTTTCCTCAACAGATAGTTCCAAAGGCGCTGCGGCAAGTCAAACAAATGTATGTTCGATAACATCTTCTGTGGGTTTCTCACAGCTGTTTCTTGCAGCACAGACCGCACTTCGGCCTCTTTCAGTCCCGTCCAATTGACACTCAGCGGTGCCAGATAGCCCTGTTCGCTCAGATGGCGAGCCGCATAACTCGATAACCGTAGGATGGCGGGACCGCTCATGCCCCAGTGCGTCAGCAGCAAGGGTCCTGATGCACGGAATGCCGTGCTAGGAATCATCACCGAAGCCTCTTCCACCACCGTCCCCATCAGTTCGCACAGTGCTTTGTCGTCGATACGGAAGGTGAACAGCGAGGGCACGGGTTGCACGATTTCATGGCCTGCGGCTGCCAGCCACGACAGACCCTCTGCGCGCGGCTGTCCGCCGATTGTCACGCAAATGAAGTCGTAGTCATGCAGCTCCGCCAGCGAACTGATGCGTACACCCGTCTGAATGTCAACGTCATAGCGCCGACAGTAGTGCTGGAAACACTGGATGATGGATTGCGACTGTTGCGACTGTGGGAACACGCAATGGTCGTCTTGTGTCGTGAGTTTCACGCCGTGGCGCTCAAACCAAGTGTAGGCATCCACCTGCGAGAACCCCTTCATGAGCCGTTTCATCAACCGGTGACCGCGCGGATAGACCGTCTGAAGGTCTCTCACATCCTCGAAGGAGTTGGTGCAATTGCACCGTCCACCGCCCGAGATGCTTACTTTGTGCAGCACACGGTCGCTACGCTCGAAGATGGTCACGTCCATCTCCGGCATCATTTCCTTCAGGTTGACAGCCAGGAAAAAACCTGCTGCACCCCCTCCTATGATGGCTGTTCTCATGATTCTGGATGCAAAGATAATGAAAAACGGGCTGAGTGCAAAGCATTTCATCGCGAAATGTCGGTCCCAGGTGCATTGTCACCAAACGTTCGTGAAGCCGACTATATCGTCGACGGCGTTATTTGGCGAGTCGCGGCTGACAATTCCTGATGACGATGGGCAGGGTCTCTACGCGGGCCGTAGTGGCGGTGATGGTCAGTTTGACGAGGGCTGCCCGGCTGTTGATGGGCTTCAACGGGTCGAAAATGAAATTGCCGATGCTGTAGTAGATAGGTTTTCCGCGGTAGGTCTCGATGGTTTGCAGGGTGTGCGTGTGATGGCCGATGATGCAGTCGGCGCCGGCATCCACCATGCGATGAGCTGCGATGCGCTGGTCGATGGTAGGCTGCAGCCGGTGCTCGGCGCCCCAGTGCGGACAGACGACGATGTAGCATTGAGGATCGGCTTGGCGCAAAGAGCTGATGCGTTTGAGCAGGGTGTCGATGCTCTCCATGCTCACCGAGGGCTGCTCGGGCAGGTAGGCATAGTTCTCGAGCGCCATGCGGAGCGTCGGCAAGACATAGATGCGGCGCGGAACCGTATCGAGCAGCAGCGGCCGTGCAGCCCGTTGCAGGGTCGAGTCGGCACCGAAGGGAGTCATTCCGGCCTGCTCTATCTGTCGTCTGGTGTCGAGAAGGCCCTTCCTGCCCTGGTCGATGCTGTGGTTGTTGGCCAGGTTGAGATGGGTGATGCCATGTCGCCTGAGCGCAGGCAGCCATGCCGGTTCACCGCGGAAGACGAATCGTTTGAACACAGGCGACTGGATGTGGGTGACAGGACACTCCAGATTGGCCACCACATGACGGGCCTCGCCGAATAAGCTATCGATGGAATGGGAAAAAACAGCATCTTCGCCCCGCTGTTCGATGACGCGGCGCACGCCACGGTCGAGCAGCAGGTCGCCGGTGAAAACAAGAGTGATGCTGTCTTCTGAGGATGCTTGAACCGTGGATGGTGAGAAGAGACAACCGTCCTTTTGTGTGCCCACCGATGGCAGCAGCCCCTGTGAGGCGAGCCATAAGGCTGTCAGCAGATGCATCATCGTCATGTCGTCTTACGGTTTAGGGTCTCTCTTCACCATTCACGGTCGCCAGCACTCTTTGTCCGACGGTCAGCAACCGGAGCTATAGAAGATGTATTCGTTGTCCTTTACCTCGTCGTCCAAGGGCACAATAATCTCGTCCATCCACGATGGAATGCCCGTTTTTGGATATTCCTTCAGGTGTTTCTGCCATTCTTCGTCGGTCATGCGCTGCTCGCCCAGGCCCCGCTCGAACTCACGATAGGAGAAGACGGCCCCGCGCATGAGGTAGAGATAACCGTCGATTTCGACCACTACATACAGGTCGCAGCCGGGTCCCACACCCTCGTAGACCACCGAGCGCTCCTCCACGGGGATGTTGTCGCTGTTGGCGGTGTAGACATCGGCCACTAAAGCCACCGACTTGTCGGCTCCTTGCACGTCGCTCCAGCCTTGCAGCCACTGGTCGGGACGCCGTATCAGGTCGAGTGTGATATTCTCGAAGGTGGCTCCGATGACCTCCAGCTGGTAGTACTCCTCGTCGGTGAGCTTCTTGTTGTTTAGTTCTTTCTGGCTGATGGCCAGCAGGAACTGGGCCTGTTCCTTCAGTCGGGTGGTGATATCCTCGGCAAACTGTGTGGCCAGCTGGTGTTTTTTCAGTACGGCCAGCGTACCGTCGGCCAGCTCAACAGCCTTGGTCCAGAAGCCGATGTTAGGCTCCACATACGCCTTCACGATAGGTGCGGCAGGTCCGTAGCCGCCGCACTCGGCGCCCATGGGCTGCTTGGCATAGAGAATGGCATCGTGTTTCAGTTCTGCCCATGATGCCAGGGCAGCATTCAGGTCTTTCTTAGCCCACTGCGGAGAGTGCATGAAGTAGGGCATCTTGTCGGCCATCTGACGGCCCTCGCCGGTGCCGACCATCGTGCCCAGGGTCTCCATCCACTGTGTGGAGACGGTCTGGTTCCAGTCGATCTCGCCCATGCGCTCCTTCATCCTCTGCAGGTTCGTCTGATACTTGTCCCAGCGCTGGTCCTCTTTCAGTTCGTCGATGAGGATGCGCTCGGCCGCCGTACAGCCCAGGGCAGCGAAGAAATCGAGGCCTTTCGGTGCCTTGCGAAGGCTTTTCTGGCTATCGTTGTCGACCATCTCCTGCAGCACCTCGGCATCGGGCATGTAGCGTTGCGGCAACAGGTTGATTTTATAGTGGGCGGTGCGCTCGAACTTCGGGCGGATGCGGATCTGCTTATTGCCGATGTCCATCAACTTTGCGTAGAGCCAGCTCAGGAGGTCCTTCCGCTTCATGTATTTCTCAATGGGCGTCGGGGTGGGGAACATCTGTTCGTAGACCTGCATGATGCTGAGGTTGTCGGGCGTTCCCATCAGATAGGTGATGGGTTCGCTGATCTTCAGGTAGGCCTCTTTCAGTTCCTTGTTGTTGACCATTGCCTGTGCCATGAGCATGGTGCGGCGCAGGTGGTTGACTTTCTCGAGATCGAAAGGCACGGTTTGCAGCCACATCATCGTGCGGAAATAACGGCTCAGCGAGTCGGTGCGCGTATAGTGTCCGCGCGGCCGGAACAGTCCGTAGTTGAACATCACGTCTTTATACTCGAGAAACTCCGAGAAGTCGGCCGAGGCATTCAGCGAGCGGCTGATTTCCTGACGGGCCATATTGCGGTAGTTTTCGGGAATCTGCGGGTTCAGTCCTGCCACTGCCTTCTCCAGCGAGTCGGTGGAAAGCAGGGCGCGAGCAATGGCAAAGTAGGTGGCATCGTATTGGGCGGCCTCTCTCACCAGTTTGCTCTTCGAGGAGCAAAAGTTGAGCATCTCGGTCTCCATGAGCTGGCAGAAATGGTCGATGAGACCGTACATTTTCTTCTCTTCCACCTCGCGCAGCAGGCAGTCGAAGTACATGTGGAAGAGTTGCAGATAGAGGTCGGTGGTGATGAACGACGGGAAGTCGTGATAGTCGTTGCGCTCGTAGACATGGAACAGCTGCTCGTACTTGTTGGGCACGATGGCGAAGCCGTAGGTACCGAGTGCGTTCATCAGCCGCTGGTCGGGTTTTTCGAGTTGCCAGGGGTTGATGAGATTGTCGATATTGACCATTTTTCCCGGTGAAATGGCGAAATTCCGCTGTTTGAGATAGTCGATGCGGTTGTTCAGCTTCTCCATGAAGGCCAGCTCGGCCTTGGTGTATTTCATGGGCACCGCCTTCTGCAGATACTCATTCTGGGCCAGTTCGCTCATCTGATAGCCCTCCGGTTTGTCCTGATAGAAGCGGTCGAGGGCCTCCATCTCCTTGTCAAAGCGGCTGTACATGAGCGTCTCATACCATGTGGTGGTACTGAAGATGGCTCTCAGGTCGCCCGCCATGAAGGCATATCCCTGTCGTGCGGCAAAGGCGTTGCGCAGCACGCGGCACTCGCCGAGGCTCAGCCGGCTGATGTCCATCTGCGTGTCGATGTTCTTCAGGAGGCTCTCCACGTTGATGTGGCCCTCGCCGGGCAGCACCACATTCGTCAACTGGCGCGCAGGCCTTTCCCCTGCGCCCTCTTCTTCGTTTTGTCCCCACGCTCCCAGTGTGGCGACCAACATACTGCAGAATAAAAGAAACTGTTTCATAGCAACCTACAATTATATCATGATGTTTTGTTTTCTCATCTCTATGTATCAACGCCCCTCGAACATGCTCAGGCCTTCTTCGCGGCAAGTCTCTTTGATGAGGAACCGTTCGAAATCGAGTCCGAACTGATGCCATTTATACTCAGCCACATAGTAAAGACCGCGCCTGTCGGTCTCGAGGCTTCGTATTTTCCCATCTGTGTAGCGAAAATCCTCTAAGATTCCGCCCAGTCGTGACCCCATCCAGAGGGGTCTTATGCGTCCGCCCAGGTTTTTATAGATGAACAGGCGGCGTCCCATCTCTTTGTCAAAGCGTGTGCGCTTGATGACGCCCACCATGGCCTCTGCCCGTCCGTCGCCGTCGATATCGCCCGTACAAAAGCGGTAGGTGCGATACGGAATGCGGCAGTAGTCGGCCGTCGAGTCGGTCGTCAGTGTCAGAACAGCCGTTGTGTCGGTCGCTTGGCGCAAGGCGAACGTCTGAGCCTGTGCCTTCAGGGTTGTCAGCGTCAGCAACAGCACCAAAGCAAATTCTCCTCCATGGCAGGAGGAGAATACATATTTATAATAGTGATTGTATTTCGGCATTCAGATCTTTCATCTGTACATCGCGTTTGTGCAGCGTGTTGGTGCGGTCGATGAGGAAGTAGGTGGGTATCGACTGCACGTTGTAGTTGACCAGCACCGGCGAGTTGGCACCATTGCCGTCGCGCACGCTGATCCACGGCAGGGCAGCCGTCTGGGTCTTCCAGAAATGCTCGTCGGGGTCGATGGACACCTGGTAGATCTCAAAACCGCGGTCGTGATACTTGTTATACAGTTCGCGCAGCATCATGATGCGCTCGGTAGACTCGCGGGTGGCAAACAGATGGAAGTCGAGCAGCACCACCTTACCGGTCAGGTCGGTCAGATGGCGCACCTGTCCTTTGTTGTCGGTGAGGGCGATGTCGATGAGGTTGGCCGTGTTCACCTTCGAGGCCTCAATCTGCAAGTCCTGGTTGCGAGCCTCCACGATTCGCTGGTTCTTCATTCCCTCGATGGCGATGTTGTGCAGGTTCTTGCCGCGCAGGGCCTCGGGATAGTAGGTGTCCCAACTGGTGGCCACGGCTGCAAAGACCTTGATGTCGTCGCTGTTCTGGCGCGGGTTGAAGATGAGCTGGTTGCCCAGCGTCTGGAAGAGGGCGAAATAGGCGTAGGCCTTCATAGGCTCCACGAAGATATAGTTGCGCTTGATGTCGTCCTTATAGGCATTCACCAGACGGCTGATGCTGTCGGCCGTGACATCCACTCCGAAGTTGGGGTTCTGCTGAATGGCGATGGCGCGGTTCAGGAGGTCGATCTGCTTGAGCGACAGTTCTTTTATCTTCTGGCAGTTGTGGCTGCCTTCCACCTCATACTGAGTGGCCATGGTGGGATAAGAGGCCTTCACGGTGACGGTCTCGGTGGAGTCGATCGAGATGTTGATGATCTGGTTGGCAATGCGCAAGCGGTAGAATTCGGGTGCCTCGGGGGCAGCCTCGCTGAACGAGAACTCGCCGTTTTCGCCCAGTTTCACCGAGTCTAACACCACAACACCTTCCTGCAAACTCATGTTCTCGAAGTAGAGCAGCGAGTCTTTGGCATCGCTGATGGTTCCGTTCACCTGAAACTTCTTGCCTGTGCACGAGGCAATGGTCAGTGCTGCCAGCGCTATGGCGGCAGCTTTCATGATATTCTTCATCATTTTATTACGTTTTCCTATTTTTGCTTGCAAAGATAAACAAAATATTCGAATACGCACGAAGAATAAAAGTATTTTTGTATTCAGCCTTGGCTATTTGACAGAAAAACTCATTCCCATCGCGGGGCCGGAAAAATAAAAATGCAAAAAAACGCGACAATGCATCATTCTTTTCAAAACTTTTACTACTTTTGCAACAGTAACGTTTGATGATAATACGCGAGAAAAATGAAGAACAAGTTATTTCTTTTCCTGCTGCTGACCCTGCTTTCGGGATTTGTGGCATGCAGTGACGATGATAAGGAGTCGGACACCGACTATACCGAGGGCGCCATCCAGATGGGCGACAGGGTAGGAACCGTCAGCGGACAGGCTGGAATCGTTTATTTCAGCAAGGTGCATAAGCGTTGGTATATTTACTCGTTTGTTGACCGCGATTCGGCCATCTTCGAGAATTATTACTACCCCGCCACCGTGCCCCAGCAGCTGAAGGTGGAGGACAAGCATATCACTTTCTCTGGCGAGACCTACAAGCTCATCAAACCTCATTTCGAACAGAAAGACAATATCGAGCACTATGGCATCGTGCTGACAGAGGATTGAAGGCCCCAAAGCCCCCTCCGACTCCCCCGAGGGGGAGGGGGTGGCAATTGAAAATTGACAATTGATAATGGATAATTGGCTGGCGGCGCTTGGCAATTGATAATTGATAATGGATAATGGATAATTGCCTGGCGGTTCAAAGTTCAAGGTTCAAGAGGCGGACTATTGTCTACACTCCTCCACTCCCACACTCCTCCACTCCTTAAATAGTTCAAAGTTCATAGTTCAAGGTTCAAGAGGCGGACTATTGTCTACACTCCTCCACTCCCACACTCCTCCACTCCTTAAATAGTTCAAAGTTCAAGGTTCAAGGTTCAAGAGGCGGACTATTGTCTACACTCCTACACTCCCACACTCCTCCACTCCTTAAATAGTTCAAAGTTCAAGGTTCAAGGTTCAAGAGGCGGACTATTGTCTACACTCCTATACTCCTACACTCCTACACTCCTTAAAAACTTAAACCCCTTCCCATTCACTGTTCAAAACGAAAAAAATGAGTCAATCTTTGCACAATCCAAATATTCTTCGTAATTTTGCAAAGATAAATACAAACATTAGGAGCTGCATCACTCTTCTCGAACCAAACTGCGACATTGGCTGACAGAACGAAGAGCAACGCAGCACCCAGAATTGGGTGTGGGTTGAAGGATTCATCCGTTCGGAGGTTGTCGCAGACCTGGTTCAAAGGAGGAATACCTACAAGACCCACACCGTTTTCACTAAAAACCTATGTATGAATTACATGGTGCAAAGGTAAATATCTTGAGACAATATCCGTATAAAAAAACGTTCAAATATTAATAGAAATGATACATCTGATGTTACGAAATAGTTTGTTGTTTGTAGTCGTGCTCTTTTTTTGCGCTTGCAACAACAACGCGAAGCATTATGTCATCGGTGTGTCGCAGTGCTCGGAGGATATCTGGCGTGACAAGCTGAACGATGAGCTGCGCATGGGCGCCTACTCGTTCGACAATGCCGAGCTTCGCTTTGTCTCCGCTGGCGACAACGACCAGAAGCAAATCGACCAGATAGACCAGTTCATCAGCGACGGCATCGACCTGCTCATCGTGTCGCCCAACCAGGTGGCCACCATCACACCGGCCATCGACCGTGCGTTCGACAAGGGCATTCCCGTCATCGTGTTCGACCGCAAGACCAGCTCGCAGAAATACACGGCCTACATCGGTGCCGACAACAAACTGATGGGTCAGGAGATGGGCGACTATGTGGCCCGGTGCCTGGGCGGACGGGGTAATGTGGTGGAAATCATGGGATTGAAAGGCTCGTCGCCCGCCATTGAGCGCCATACAGGTTTTGTTGAGGCCCTGAGCCGTTATCCGGGCATCCGCCTGCTGGGCTCGCTGCAAGGCGACTGGACCGAGCAGAGCGGCCAGAAAGCCATGGACGATTTCCTGAAACAACAGTCGGTGAAGCCCTCGGAAATAGATTTCGTGTTCGGTCAGAACGACCGCATGGCCGTTGGAGCCAGCAAGACCTTGAAACAACAGGGCGGCCAGCAGGCCCGTTTCTGTGGCATCGACGCCCTGCCCACGGCAGGAGGCGGCATCGAGTGTGTGCGCGACGGCATCCTGGAGGCCTCGTATATCTATCCCACACATGGCGACGAGGTGATGCAGCTGGCCATGAACATCCTCGAGGGCAAGCCCTACGAGAAGGAGAACCCGCTGAAGGCCGCCCTTGTGACCAAGGAGAATGCTCGTGTGCTACTCATGCAGCATGAGGAGAGCGAGCGCCAGTCGGGCTATCTGAACAAACTGCACACCCAGGCCAACACCTATCTGAAGCAACTAGGTTATCAGCGCCTGCTCACCCTCTCGGCCGCAGGCATCGTGGCCCTGCTGCTGCTCATGGGACTGCTCACCTATTTATATATGCGGCAGAAAACCCGTATCAGCCGCGAGCGCAACCAGATGGCCCGTCAGCAGCTCGACTTCTACACCCAGGCCAGCCACGAGCTGCGCACCCCGCTGACGCTGATCGAGGGTCCGCTGGCTCAGTTGGCGGCCACCAGCGACATGCAGAATGCCAGCGAGAAAGCCACCGAGATGCTCGACATCGTGCAGAGAAACACCAAACAGCTGGCCGCTGTGGTGAATAAGATTCTCGATGTGCAGGTTGACAAAGACTGGAAGGCCGACAGCGGAGCGCACAACGGAGCCGCCGAGGGACTGGAGAACAGCGGAGCTGCCATCGAGAGTACGGAGACCCAACCCACCGCCGACA
The DNA here is from genome assembly GCA_002350805.1 of Prevotella sp. UBA2850. Lineage (GTDB taxonomy): Bacteria > Bacteroidota > Bacteroidia > Bacteroidales > Bacteroidaceae > Prevotella. Next base: position 48,353 of record DEFO01000051.1, on the reverse strand, counting down.
ACAACGGACAGAAAGCCTATTCGGTGCTCATCGTCGACGACAACGACGACATACGCGTCTATCTGCGCACCATTCTGCAAGACCGCTATACCCTCTACGAGGCTGCCGACGGCCAGCAAGGACTGGAGACGGCGCGCAAGGAGGTGCCCGACCTCATCGTGTCGGATGTGATGATGCCCGTGATGAACGGACTGGAGTTCTGCCAACGCGTGAAAGACGACTTTGTGACCAGCCATATCCCTGTCATCCTGCTCACCGCCCGTTCGCTGAATCAACACCAGGTGGAGGGCTACCGCAGTGGTGCCGACGCCTATATCACCAAGCCTTTCCAGCCCGATTTGCTATTGGCGCGCATCGACAACCTGCTGCGCAGCCGCATGATGCTGAAGAACCTGTTTGCCACGGTGCTGGTCAAACCGGCCGAACCTGCCGCCGAACCTGCCGGGAACACCCAGGCTGCTGCCGTGCCCGCCGCCACCGAAAGTTTCAACCCCCAGCAGGAGCACGAGTTCATCACCCGTTTCCGCCAGCAGGTGGAGCAAAACATGAGCGACAGCGACCTGAATGTAGAGGCCATCGGTCAGGAAATGGGCCTCAGCCGGGTGCAGCTCTACCGCAAGGTGAAGGCGCTGACCGGCATGTCGCCCGTCGAACTGATTCGCAAGACACGTCTTGCGAAGGCCCGCGAACTGCTGCAGACCACCGACAAGACCGTCTCGGAGATAGCCTACGAGGTAGGCTTCTCGGCACCCTCGTACTTCACGAAATGCTTCAAAGACGAATATGGCGTCCTGCCCGGCGACATGAAGGGCTGAAAGTTGAGAGTTGAGAACTGAGAGTTGAGAGGTATGATTACCTTTGGCTATTGCGCCAAGCTCTTAATAATCTGAATAATCGGAATTTTCTGAATAATCCGAATATTCCGATTATTCTGAATTTTCAGAATACTCAGAATACTCTGAATCCTCTGAATCCTCCGAAGCTGCAAACTCCTAACTAATAACACTCCCCAAAGCTATTGTCTACACTCCCACACTTCTTAAATAGTTCAAAGTTCAAGGTTCAAAGTTCAAGAGGCGGACTATTGTCTACACTCCCACTCTCCTACACTCCTACACTCCTAAAAAAACTCCCTCCTAAAGAATCTCCCTCCTAAAAGAATAAACTCCTCCCAATTTCTCAATTCTCTCTCCATCTCAGGCAGAGAGAATTGTCACCCTTTTGTCCCATTTCATCGAAAAACCAAAAACTAACAAAAATCGTTCATTCTTTAGTAATTATGATACATTGAAACAATTTTTTAACGGGATGAACGATATTTTACACCCTATTCGTATAATGAGAAGTACTTTTGCGGCAGGAAATAACAGTACTAATCTAACATTATTAAACAATGAAACAACTAAAAAGGTATCTTCTGAGCCTCGTGCTCATCTTTGCGAGTACTATGATGTATGCGCAAACAGAGATTACAGGTACCGTGGTCGATGCGACCGGCGAGCCCATTATCGGAGCAACGGTGATGGAGAAAGGCACATCGAACGGTACAATCACCGACTTCGACGGAAACTTCAAACTGAAGGTGGAAGCAGGAAAAATCCTTGTCTTCTCGTATATTGGTTTCGAGAAGCAGGAAATAGCTGCCGCTCCCGGCATGCAGGTGACGATGAAAGACAACGCCGCCGAGCTGACCGAGGTGGTGGTCACTGGTTACCAGACCCAGCGTAAGGCCGACCTGACGGGTGCTGTGGCCGTGATGGATATGAAGAGCGCCAAGAGTGAGAGCGACCCCAACATGCTGAACTCGATGCAGGGTAAGCTGCCCGGCGTGAACATTGTCACCGATGCTGCTCCCGGTGGTGGCGGTGCCTCTATCCGCGTGCGTGGTATGAGCACGGTCAATGGTGTTGCTCCGCTGTTCGTCATCGACGGTGTGGCTACTACCGAAAATCTGAACTCACTGAACGCTGCCGACATCGAGTCGATACAGGTGCTGAAAGATGCCTCTTCAGCCTCTATCTATGGTAGCCGTGCTGCCAACGGTGTGATCATCATCACCACCAAGAAGGGTAAAGGCGACAAGGTGACGGTGAATGTCAACTACACCGCATCGCTCAACACCATCGCCAAGCAATATAAGGTGCTCAACGCACAGCAGTGGGGTGAGGCCTACTGGACGGCTAACCTGAATGCCGGACTGAATCCCTCGCATCCTTTCTACGGTTCAGGTGCTACCCCGCAGCTGGCTCAGAACCTTGATGCCAACGGTAAGGTGAAGAGTGCCGACACCAACTGGCAGGACGAGGTGTTCTCGTCGGCATGGACCAACAACCTCTCGGCCAGCGTGAGCAACAGCACCGCCAAGGGTTCTTACATGCTTTCGGGTAACTACATCAACCAGAACGGACTGATGAACAACACGTTCTACCGCCGCTATACGGCCCGCATCAACACCACCTATAATATAAGTAAGGTGTTCAGCGTGGGCGAAAACCTGATGATTGCCCAGTGGAACGACCGTGGCTATGGCACCGGCGACGACCGTGGCATCCCTTATACCGCCATGCGTCAGCACCCCGCCATCCCCGTTTACGATAGCGACGGTGTGTTCACCAATCCTATGGTACTCTCTGGCTCCGACATCGCCAACCCTGTGCATGAGCTCTACAACGGCCGTGACAACTCGAATGAGAGCTGGCGCATCTTCGGCAATGCCTATATCGACATCAAGCCCATCGACGGACTGACCCTGAAGAGCAACCTCGGTATCGAGCATGTGCAGTTCTTCAGCAAGACATTGGGACGCCGCATCCAGCCCAGCGACATGAACAGCGTGAGCCGTGGCTACGGACAGGGCGACACCTATACCTGGACGAACACAGCCAACTATATGAAGACCTTCGGTGGTGTGCACCACCTGAATGCCCTGCTCGGTTCGGAGTTCATCAAGTATCGCTCTGAGGGATTGGACGGTACGAACCGCGACTATGCCTTCGAGGATGTAGACTACATGCAGATAGGTGCCGGTGGTGGCGAGCAGACCGTGGGCGGAAGCAAAGCCGAGTGGGCCCTCTTCTCGCTCTTCGGCAAGCTCGACTACAACTATGCCGACCGCTATCTTGTCAGCGCTACACTGCGCCGCGACCAGACCTCACGTCTGCACAAAGACAACAACTCGGGCATCTTCCCTGCCTTCTCGGCAGCCTGGCGTGCCTCTGAGGAGAGCTTCTTCCCGAAGAACAAGGTGGTGAGCGACCTGAAGATTCGTCTGGCCTGGGGTCAGAACGGTAACTCAGCCATCTCTGACAACTATGCCTACTACACCCGTTATGCCTACAACCTGCGTCATGGCTCTTACGACCTGAACGGCACCAACAACAGTGTGGTTCCGGGCATCGTAGCTGCATCGTCGGGTAACCGCGACCTGAAGTGGGAGACCACCACACAGACCAACTTCGGTATCGACGCCAGCATGTTCGACGGACACCTCTCGCTGTCGTTCGACTACTTCTGGAAGAACACCAAAGACATGCTGACCATTCCCCCGACGCTCTCTGTAGAGGGTGAGGGCGCTGCCATGTGGATGAACACCGGTGAGATGAAGAACAACGGTTGGGAGCTGACCATGACCTACCGCTCGCCGCAATATGGCGACTTCTCGTGGAACGGAACCCTGAACGTATCGCAGTATAAGAACGAGCTGGTGAAGTTCAACGACGTGGTGACCTCGCAGGGTGGCGACTACCGCCTGATGGTAGGACAGCCCATGGGTGTCTACTACGGTTATGTATGCGACGGCATCTTCCAGGATGAGGATCAGGTTTCCAACCATGCCATCCAGCAGGGCAAGGGCGTAGGCCGTCTCATCTTCCGCGATATCGATGGTAACGGTGTGGTCGACGATGCCGACCGCTGCATCATTGGTGACCCGAACCCCGACCTGGCCATGGGTCTGAACCTTGACTTCAACTACAAGAACCTCACACTCTCTGCCTTCTTCTCGGGCGAGTTCGGATTTGATATCTACAACACCACACGCCGTCAGCTCGAGTTCATGCACTATGGCGGTGGCTCAAGCACCAACCACGGTGTCGATATCCTCAACGCATGGAGTCCCACCAACACCGGTGGCACCATTCCTGCCCTCTCGATGGTCGACAACAACAATGAGACACGCATGTCGAACTACTTTGTGGAGGACGGATCGTATCTGAAACTGAAATATCTGAAGCTGGCCTACCAGCTGCCTCAAAGCATTGCCAGCAAGATATTTGCCTCGAACATCAGCGTGTTCGGACAAGTGGAGAACATTTTCACCCTGACCGACTATAAGGGACTCGACCCCGAGGTGATGCTGGCCGGTTACGGTGCCCGCGTCGACAGTGGTCTTTATCCTCGTGCCCGTACGTTCACTCTGGGTCTGAATGTGACATTCTAATGTTTAAGTAAGTAAAAAGGTAAAACAGTAAAAAACGAGAAAACAATATGAAAGCAATATATAAGATTTTCTGCGCTGGTTTAGTATTCTGTGCCTCAGGCGCAGCACTCACCTCTTGCTCCGACCAGCTTGAGCTGAAGCCCCAGGGTGAGTTTACCGCCGACCAGCTGACCGATGAGTCAATCGAGGGCCTTATGTCGTCGGCCTATCAAGGACTGGAAGCCCACTTCTTCGATGACAATAATGCCGCTTTTGCCGGTCCCATCACCAACTGGGTGTTCGACGTTCGTTCCGACGATGCTTACAAAGGTGGTGAGGGTGTCTCGATGGAAGGCAACATTCACCAGCTGGAAATCTCGAACATCTCGAGCGACAACGCCACCTGCCACAACAAGTGGGAGAACAACTACCTGGGCATTGCCCGTGTGCACAAAGCCATGCAGGCCATCAACGATGCCGAGAGCGTCAACGGCAAAGAGTCGCTGCTGGGCGAGCTGAAGACCCTTCGCGCCTGGTATTACTTCGACCTGAACCGCATCTTCAAGAGCATTCCCTACTTCACCGAGAACGACGACCCGAAGACCGTGCCCAACGGCAACCTGAGCCGCGACGAGATTTATGCGCAAATCAAGGCCGACCTCGAGGAAGCCTACAACGCCATGCCCGAGACACAGGAACAGCCGGGCCGCTTCACCAAGTATGAGGCTGCCGCCCTGCTCTGCAAGGTGAATGCCCAGACCAGCTCATGGAGCGAGGTGTCGAAATGGGCCGACGTGGTCATCAACAGCGGTAAATATGAGCTCTACGACAATTTCGCCGACATGTCGAAACTGGAGTTCAACAACAAGAAAGAGAGTATCATGGCCGTGCAGTTCTCTACTGCCAACGATAACATCCATATCAACTTCTGCAACCTGCTGAACACCACCCGTTCCGACGGCAACGTGTTCGGATCGGGCGATGACTTCTTCCTCGCCAGCCAGAATCTGGTGAATGCTTTCCGCACCAACGACAACGGTCTGCCTTATCTCGACGGTACATTTAATAATGTGAACGTTACCAGCGACTACCAGGGCAGCATCGATCCACGTCTCGACCTCACCGTAGGTCGCATCGGATTCCCCTTCCGTGGTTTCACCTACACACAGGGATGGTGCCGCGACTACAACACCTATGGCGAGTATTCGGGCAAGAAGGGACTCATCGATCCCACCTCACCCGACATGGTACAGGGATTCCCCTGGGGTGCATCGGGACTCAACTTCATCCTCATCCGCTATGCCGACATCCTCTTGCTCAAGGCTGAGGCGCTGGTCGAGCTGGCCTCTGGCACCAATGCCGCTACCGACAACGGACTGGTTGAGGCTCGTCGCATCGTGAACATGATTCGCGAGAAGGCCGCACGCAGCATCGACGGACGCTATACTCCCGTTGACCTTGACCCCTCGAAGGCCGACTACTATGTGGAGCCTTATCCCACTGATTACGACGGCAACCTGGCCTGGACCAAAGACCGTGCACGCATGGCCGTGCGCATGGAACGCCGTCTGGAGCTTGCCATGGAGGGTCAGCGCTGGTTCGACCTGGTACGCTGGGGCACTGCCGTAGAGACCATCAACAAGTACATGCAGGAAGAGTCGAAGCTGCGCCCCTACTATGCCGGAGCCAGCATCACCGAAGATGAGATCTACCTGCCCATACCGATGTCGCAGATTGAGAATTCTAACGGACTCTACAAATAAGCATTGAATCATTTTGAAGATAGTAATAAAACAGAAGTTATGAAAATCAAGAATATCATCTTAGCAGGTCTGGTGGGTTGCACAATGGCAGCAGCCCCCGTCCTCACCTCTTGTTCTGACGTAGAATACGAGGAGGCTAACTTCAGCGAGGGCGTCAGAAACCTCATTGCCGAATACACACAGGGCAACCGGCAGGTAACCCTGCGCTGGGACAACCCCACGATGAGCGGCCAGTCGGGCATCCAGATTATCAAAGACGATGCCGACATCACTAACCTCGACCAGGTGGTGAACTCTTATTTCATCAAGAAGGCACCGACGAATGTCGACGTGTCGTACACCGTGAAGGCCCGCTATAGCGACGGCCGCGTGTCGGAAGGACAGACCGTGCGCTTCAACATTGCCTACGAAGCACAGAAGGGCGGCACCATGGTGGCTATGCTGGTGGCCGACGACTATAACAACTCAGCCGACGAGAAAGACGCTGTGGCCTGGTTCCAGAAGAACTATGTCAGCACCGGCAAGGGCGTGCTGCTCACTCCCGCCACCATCGACGACCTCGACATCGAGAAACAGTCGGCATGCTGGGTGATGTGCGATCGCATCGGCATCGAGAAGGGCTGGCAGAACCTGCCCGGCGGACTGGCATCGACCAACACCATCGAGGCGCTGAAAGCTTTCACCGCCGACGGTGGTAACCTCTTCCTCACCAACCATGCCACACAGCTCACCGTTGCCGTGGGCCGTATTGCCGACGCCTATGCTCCCGGCATCTATGGCAATGGCGAGGGTGGTCAGAACGGCGACATCTGGGGCTCGCAGCCCATCATCGGTAATGCCGAGGGTCAGATCTACGACCATAGCGACCACGACATCTATCGCGGCATGAAGTTCGTCAGCGGACTCTACGAGCGCAGCATCTACACCTTCGAGGGTGCCGGCGTGAAGGGCGACCACAACTGCATGTGGGACCTCAATGCCTACGGTCTGGCTCCCAGCCCCAACGTGGTGAAGGCATGGGAAGACCTTACCAGCTCGCATGTGCTCGGCACATGGAACCATGTGGTCGACTACTGCTGTGCAGGTATCATCGACTTCGACCCGACCACCACCTTCGCAGGACGCGTACTGGCCGTTGGACTGGCTGCCTACGAGTGGAACATCGGCGGCGAGAACTCCTGCCAAGACCAGCTCGAGAAGTTCACAGCCAACTGTCTGAGTTATGTGGCTGCCCCTGTTGAGCAGAAAGTAGCCATGCTCGTGGCTACCGACTACCAGCAGTCGGCCGACGAGAAAGATGCCGTGGCCTGGTTCCAGAAGAACTATGTAGACGCCGGCAAGGGTGTGATCTTCACGCCCGACAATGTCGACGACCTCGACATCGAGAACAACCCCGTATGCTGGGTGATGTGCGACCGCATCGGCATCGAGAAGGGCTGGCAGAACCTGCCCGGCGGACTGGCATCGGCTCAGACCATCAATGCCCTGAAGGCCTTTACCGCCGACGGTGGTAACCTGCTGCTCACCAACCATGCCACCCAGCTCACCGTTGGCATAGGACGCATCGCTGAGGCCTATGCTCCCGGCATCTACGGCAATGGCGAGGGCGGACAGAACGGCGACATCTGGGGCTCGCAGCCCATCATCGGCAATGCCGAGGGACAGATCTACGACCACTCTGGCCATGACATCTACTGGGGCATGGACTTCGTCTCTGGCCTCTACGAGCGCAGCATCTATACCTTCATCGGCAGCGGCGTGAAGGGCGACCACAACTGCATGTGGGACCTCAACGCCTACGGTCTGGCTCCCAGCCCCAACGTGGTGAAGGCTTGGGAAGACACCACCAACTCTACCGTGCTCGGCACGTGGAACCATGTGGTCGACTACTGCTGTGCAGGTATCATCGACTTTGCTCCTACCACCAGCTTCGCCGGCCGCATCGTGGCTGTCGGACTGGCTGCCTACGAGTGGAACATCGGCGGCGAGAACAGCTGCCAGAGCCAGCTGGAGCGCTTCACGAAGAACTGCATCGGCTATCTGAAGTAAGCTTTATCAAGTGACAAGTGGGAAGTGACAAGTGAGAAGTGTGATTACTCCCAAGTCAGCGACTCAAGTTGAAAAGGTTTTCATACCTCTCAGTCATAAGCTGCCAGCTCTCAACAAGATAGTTTAGAGCAACTATACAACAAGCAAAGACCGGAATTGCCCTCGCAGGTAATTCCGGTCTTTCTATTTCCACTGTGACCTTAGTGTCTATTGTACTGTGTGTACAGTCATCTGTAGCCATACAGGGCATCTGAACACACAGTACAAGGCATCTGTACTGACAGTACAAAGCACCTGTACGCACAGTACAAGGCGACTGGTAGTGTGTCTACCGGTGTTTGGTAGCCTGCCTACCGACGCTTGGTAGCCTAGCTACCGCTATTTGGTAGCGTGCGTACCAAAGCTTGGTACTGCTCCAGACAGTCTTTTCACTTGTAAATAAGCGAGTTAAGTCGCCCACTATAAGTAGCTTATTCACGATAAGAGTTGACCCATATAAAACTTATTTTTAATTCATGTTGACCCGACTTTACGTTAATCATCATTTGGGTTTACAATCCTTTTTAGTCGCTGCAAAGTTACATTCGGTAGTTTAACGATTATTATCTCAATTGAATAGAGAATTGTTTTTCCACAGGAGGCATACAGATGTGGTCGTCACAGCATTGCCAGCTGACAATTACATTGGCAGTTCCAGGACCAGAGCCTCTTACTTTCTGACGAAACAGGGCATTGCCTTCGTAAACGGTAGTACCACTAGTATTGAACTCTCTGACAGGTGAAGTCTCTAGATTGCCGTCATTCTGCCATCCGTCCGTCAAGTTTATCTTGATTTCAGTTTGAATATAAGGATCTTTCGACGAAACTTTGCCGTAAATGTGATAGCCAGGATGTATTCGCAGACTTACCACAACCTGTTTGTGAGAAGCGTCGTAACTGGCAGATGCAACAACGGGATTTTCGTGGCTGGTTTGCTCTTGCTGCTTGCTCTTGCTGTCTTGAGGTTGGCAGACATCTTTCAATACACTATAGTCGTTGCCTGGAATACTGGGGTCGGTGGAATTAACGAGCCACAACCAACCACCACTCTCTGTGAAGAAGAGTCGGTCCTTATAGGTGTTGAACCACTGGCGCCACTCTTGCGGGGTGTTAAATCGGCAGAGGGTGTAGCGTGTGAGTATTCGCTTGGCACGTGCTTTCTGTATGCCTTGCTCCCACAGACTGATTGCACGGTCAATCAGCCGGATATCGTTGTTGGCAAAGCCTAGGCCTTTCACGTCGGTGTCAAGCGTTATGGTGTACAACTCTTTGCCACCGCCGTAGAAGTAGTCGCGGTTGTGGTCGTAGTACTCTTGAATCTCTTTCTCGTCCTCACCGAACATTTCAAAGATGCCTTTCTTCTGATAGAAGCGCAACTGGTCGGCCATGCTATAGTCTTCGTCAATGTCTTCGTCGGTATTGTTCAGGTAGTACTCTTCATCTGCTGAGAGTTTCTCGCCCTTGTTTTTCTTCTCCAATGCGGCATAATATCGTTCACGCTGCCTTTTCTTTGTCTCGTTTCGATAACCGAATCCCTCTTTGTATGAGTCGTAGGTTGCCAGTTCTTTCAGCTCTTTCAGGTATTCACGTGTGGCTATACGGTCGTTATATTTGCGCACGATGCGTGTGCCTTTAAATTTGGCTATATAGGCCACAGCATTGGCAAATACCACTTTGGCCTCGTTGGTCATGTAGAGTGGCGAGGCCACAAAGCCCCAGTGCATGAAATTCCCGTGGCGACCTATAGCTACGGCATCGAGTGTCTTCAGGCATACACCACTGCTGATATACTCGCAGTCGGGTGGGTCTTCAAATCCTTCATATACACTGCGTGAGGCTATACAGCAGTATGTTCCTGGCAATAGCATAGTTGTGGATGGTGTGGTATATGTAGTTCGTGGTCTTTCTACTTCTGATGAATATACCGACCAACGTACTTACAAGCAGTTGTATCGTAATGCCAACAAGACAATTGTCGGCAATGATCCTACACTTGACAGTCGCATTCCATGGAATGTAAACGGTCAGGAGAATCTTACATTGGTTCAACCTGCGAGGTTCCTTCCTGATCCGAACGAAGAGTACAGCCGAGCTGTAGAAGATAACATTTACACGAAAGTAAGTTCCCAGTTGATTGGTACAAATGACTGGGAGAATAGAGTTACGGAACCACATCTTTTCTCAACAAGGCGCAACATGAACTCTGGAAATGCTAACATCTTATATTATAATGAAGGCATCGGTTATGGTTATGCGATGTGTACCAAGTGTGGAAAGATGACAATAGAGTATGGTCAGGTGGATGACAGACAGGCTATGACTCCTCGTGAAATCAATGACAGGAAGAACTCCAAAGGTCAGTGGTTCCACTATGCTATCAACCGTGAGCCAAGGTGCCACTGCTTCGGTTCTAACGATAGAGCATTGGTTAAGCGCAACGTGATTATTGGCGACCTGATGCAGACGGACTATTGTGAGATTCGTCTTCGACATAAGGGTGATACAAGCTGGATTAACTTCTCGCCAAACAAAGAAATTGATGACAAGAATGTCAACTTACTCATTACTCTGGGCATTGTGTTCTGTCAGGCATTGGTTGAATTGAAGGGATGGGAACGTAATTCAGTGGACTTCGCAGTAATGCAGAACAGACACCTTTGTATCTTTGATACGAATCCAGGAGGTGCTGGATATTCTATCAAGCTGCATGAGAATCAGACTATGCTTGATGTGATTTCTGGTGCGAAGAAGCTTCTGAATATTGCCAAGGATAAGGACTCTAAGGATATGCTTCTCGACAAGTTTACTTTGAGATTCTTGCGTCACATTGATATTCAAGCATCTCTCGACTGGATTGAAGAACAGGAACAGACAAAGGGCATCATGCCTGAGCCAATTCCTACAGTGTTTGCAGGTAAGGAGGTTCAGGTTTCTTCATTGCGAGAGCTAAAGAAGTCGTTTACTGCTTCATCTAAGCCTTCAACCCTGTTTGTTGACAACAATTATCAGGAATGGGAATATGGCACTGCTAATGTTGGTTGGCAAAGCCGATTCCTTGGTGATTTCTTTGACAGTAGAGGAACAACTACTTTCTGTGTTGCCGAAAAATGTGATTTGAATGCCCCTGAGCCAATCATTCAGATGGCTCGTGACATAAAGGCCATCTTTGGCAATCCTAAGCATGTCGTTTACATGCCAGGAAAGGAAATCTACCCTCTGGCATACATAGATGGACATCTTTATTTCACTATAAATCGCGAAAATTCAACGCTCAATGAGTGTTGGGGAGATGGTGTGCTGTATTGTGTAAAGACTGACAACCCGGCTGAATCAGCTAAGGATATTGATTGCTCGGTAAAGGCAAATACTAAGATTTTCCAATTGTCAACGTCTTCAATTGATACTATCCTGTCACGAGAACTCGGCAAGCATATTCATGAGAACGCAAGAGAAATCATCGATGCCTTTGTAAGTCATTGTAAGTCTGCTACTGAAGAACCTGTCTTTGTATATAAAGATGAGCACCTGAAGAGTGTTCTTGGTATGATTATTTCAATGCAGACAATTGAGTACTTTGCTCGACTCATTGGTAAGGACTTTGATGTATCATTCTTGATGGAAAAGTACTTCGACAATAGTAACCGCCGTGGAATAATGGCGAATATTGTTACGAACACTGACCGTGATGAAAAACTTGAAGAACTCAGTAAGGCATGGCTTGATAAACTTGATCAGGAGCGCGGCAGGTGGGCAAAAGTACGCTTTTAAAGATGATACTTGTGTAAAGGAGACAGCTGTCATTACGCCAGACAATTGGATGGAATGGGTGGTTTGATGTGTACTGTGAAAGTCATTCTCTTTGCCTCTTGCTTTGGATTTGATACTGGTTTTGCTATCAGTTGGTTTGGATTTGAAAATAATGTGTATCTTTGTGATACGCTATAAGTCGCATCTGCTGCCCATTGAGGTAAAGACTGGCAACAATTCAAAGCTCCGCTCCCTGCATCAGTTTATGGAAGAGTCGCGTGAGAATATCGCCCTACGATTGTGGAACGGTCCGCTGTCCTCCGATGTCATCACCCGAACCGACGGTAGAGCATTCACTCTCTACAACATTCCGCTGTATTATGCAGGCCATTTGGACAATTGGCTTAATTCCCTAACTCCTTAACTTCTCTCGCTCGTGAAGTTCTTGCTAAAGCAAGCGGCAAAGCCGAGCGAATTGACAAATTCTGCGTAGCTGTCGGTAACTCACGGGTTGCATCGCATGGAGGGGTGGCTAAAAAAAAGGCTTGCCAGAATGGGGTAACCCGGCAAGCCTTTCAATCCAAAAAAGATCAACTCTTATATTTGCTTTATTATTCTCCAAAAAGTTCGGAGAGCTTGGCGTCAAGCTCGGCGGGATTGTCGAAGCGACCAATCATTGTGCCATCGGCTGCGACGAGGAATTTAGAGGGGATGTATGAGACGTTGTAGATGTCGTTCTGGTCAATCATCTTACCGTCTTCGCCTTTGAATTCACGGAGGATGTGATGGAAGGGTTCTATACCGTCCTTGATGATGGCTTTACGCCAGCCTTCCACGTTCTTGTTGTCGGAGGCGATGCAGAAGACTTCAAGTCCGCGGTCATGATACTTGTTGTAAATCTCTTTGATGTGTGGAAATGACTTGCGGCAGGGGACGCACCAGGTTGCCCAGAAGTCGACGAGGACGGGTTTACCCTTGAGTGAGCTGAGGGTGATTGTCTTGCCGGCAGGTGTGGTGCCTTGAAGCTCGGGAGCGGGTTGCCCGGGCTGGATGGCGGCGAGGCGATTGAGCTGATGTTTCACAAGGGTTGCGGCAGCCTGGACTTCGGGGTTCCAGCTTTCGTAGATTTCCTTGATCTGAGGATATGTGAGGTCCTGAGCCAGAACGTACATCACACCAAGGTTGTTGAATGAGGCTGGATGAGTCTTGACGAAATTCAACCGGGTGTGGAATACGCTATCGCGCATCGGTGTGAGTACAAAACGCTGCAAACTGTCGATGAGTGCGGGAGTTGTTGTTTCGTGGTTGCGGATAATGTCTTTGTAAGGGTCAGCCATACTGTAGATGCCTGCAATCACAGCGTCAAGAGAGTCAGACTCTACCGTGGAAGGTGAACCCGAGACGGGTGCTTTACTGTAATCATCGCCGCTGAGAGAGACTGTCATATCGGCGAGATCAAGCATAAAGCGGCGGATGCGGTTGTTGTCACGAGCATTCAGTTCGCCGGCATAGAGGTAAGCGTCGGTAGGATGGTTCAAAGTTCCGGAGAATGAGAATGAGCCATTAGCCACTGTGGCGGTATCCCTAATCATTGAGTCGTTGACCGAATAAGAGAGATAGAACTTTTCACCGTCGGCAGCGTCTGTCGTTCCGGAAAGGGTGAATTGGTTGGAAGGCTTGCTTGAAAAAGCATAAAGCAAACCGAGAGAGAGGAATCCGATTAATTTAATAATTTTCATAACTTTTGATAATTAGAAATTCTGTTTAACCAAACTGTTGATAGAAGTCACAGAAGTGGGGAAGGGGAAAATCCAGAGGGTGGATTCTGGAGTGATGGTGTAGGTCTTGCCATCAATGGTGTGAGAATAGTTCTGTTTGTAGTCGGGGAGCTGATTCCAGCGTTTGCGCTGCACGAAGTTATAGAACGTGTAGGCACATTCACCGTGAGAAATCTGCTTCAGCTTGGCGATAGCAGTAGCCTTGTCGTTGATGCCAGTGCCTTTGAGGGGATGATAATCAGCAGGGCGGAAACGCTTCTCACGGATAGTGTCAAGATAGCCCATCGCCTCGTCGAACTGACCGCGCTCAATGGCATCCTCAGCAAGGATCAGATACATGTGGGTAGACTTGGGTCCAACGGGGTTCCAACAATCGGTACCAACACAGACAGCCTTGCCTTCGATACCGAGATTTCCTTTGCAATAACCACCTACCTCATCCCACTGGTGAGTCATATCATAATCAGGTATCGCAGTCAGAGAAAGGTAGCCCGGTTCAAATGCAGCCATACATTCGGGGAGCAGAACGTTCATGTCAAAGAAATCGTAGGAGCAGAAATAATCCTCCTTCATGCCAAGCATCGGGCGAATGATACCTTTTCCCATACCATAAACGGCAGGGCCAATGAGCGTGTTGTAATCCTCGATGGTGCTATTGTATTTCAAGGCCTCACGTGCAGCATCTGCAGCCTCCGAGAGACGGTGCATAGCAGCGAGAGTCCATGCCTTAACAGCATATAGCATAGGTTTACCCATACGCATGGTGTTGACCGGTTCGGCAGGAAGTCCATCAATCTCAATGGCTTTGTTGCAGTCAGCAAGGATATCGTCGTAAACCTCCTGCAGGGAGCGCTGAGGCTGGTTCTTGATAATGTCGTCGGTTTCCTTGAAATATATGATAGATGGGGTTTCAGCAGCATAAGATGAATTATAAGCCTTAGCGAACTTCTGGACAGCAAGGAAATGAGCGAAGGCCCGGAGAGTGAGGGCCTCGCATTTAATCTTGCGCTTATGGTCTTCCTCGCCCTGAGCCTTGTCAACAAGCTGGAGGATAGGATTGGCAACCTTACCGATAATCATGTATGCACCGGTGTAGGTGTAGTCTATATTGACGAGGTTTGGCAGCTCTTTATCATGACCTACCTCATCATAAGTCCAATAAATGGTATTTGCTGATTTGTAGGGTAATGAGAGCTGATAAGGTACAGATGAGCTTGTGAATACGATATCACTACCGATTGCACGGACATCGTTCATCATCATGAAATACTGGTAATAATCATTGAGCAGCATCTCAAGCTGGGCACTTGTCTCAAGGAGGTTCATACCCTTAGGCTGGATGTCGGTGTACTCGGAACATGATGTAATCAACATAGAGACTCCGATAGCAGCCGACGAAAGTAATTTATATATGTTCATAATAGTCAATTATATGTTAATGTTAAGACCAAAAACGTAAGAAGACGGGGTGCGGATGCCTAATGTCTCGGGATCTACGCCAAGATTATTCTTAGTCCAAATGGCTTTTGGATTATTGATCTGGAAACGGAAAGTGCAGTGGTTGATACCGAAGCGGCGGAGCCAGTTTTCGGGAATGTCGTAACCAAAGACGATATTGCGTATTTTCAGGAAGTCGGCGTCGTGAACAGAGGTGTTGCTATATTCGGTCTCATCGCTTAGCATATTGGAGCCATACTGACCGATACCAGGAGTGTTGGTAGGATTTTCAGGAGTCCAGGCGTTGACGAAATATGAGGCAATTGCGGTGTTGGGGACATCAAAAGTCTCATTCTCACAAAGGGCACGCATCTTATGACCACCATAATAAGCCATCAAGAGACTGAAGCTGAAACCACGCCAACGGAGAGAGTTGTCCATGCTGACAATCACCTTAGGATCGGTCTGACCGGAGTATTCAAGGACATCCACGGTGTTACGGGAAACAGAGCGCTGAGGATTTCCATCTTCGTCAAACCAAGTGGTCATACCTTCACGGCCAGTGTCGGAGCTAATGCCTGCAAAACGATAGCTCCACAAAGCGCTTGCGGGATATCCGCTGACAAAAGGAGTACGAATCAATTCAGTGGCAGTCTTGGCTGCATTCTGTACCTTGGTGACCTCATTCTTATTATGAGTGAAAGTCAAAGAGGTAGACCATGAGAAATCCTTGCGGTCGGATGGCTTGAACCAGTCATATGAAAGCGCGATTTCAACACCTCGGTTGCGCATAGAGGCAACGTTTGCAAACATGGAAGCGAAACCGGTAGAGGGGTCAAGCATCTGATTGTTGAAAACGTCTTTGCTGACCTTATTATAGTAATCAATATTACCACGCAGACGATAATTGAAAAGGCTGAAATCAACACCGATATTGGTGGTACGTGCCTGTTCCCAACGTAGGTTAGGGTTGGCTGGACTGCTTATAGTACCAAGTGGAAGCTGAGTGAATGGATTATTACCCTGTGTTGTAGCCACCATATAGCTTGACGCACCCTGATAGATGTTACCGGTGGCACCGTAGCTTGCGCGGAGCTTAAGGAAGCTGAGCCAAGTGAAATCGTGCATAAATGATTCCTTGTGGAGGTTCCAACCACCACCTACAGACCAGAGGGGTTTGCCACGGAACTTGGTGTTAAGACCGTAAACGTCGGCATAGTCCTTACGATAAGAACCGAAGATGTTGTAACGTTCATCGTAGGTATAAGTAAGGTTGGCATATCCTGATGCGTAGCGGTGACGTTGTTCGACGACAATGCCCATGCCATTTTCAAAATAAGGCTGGTAAACGAATTGGTAAGCGCTATAGCCGCGACCTTCCATCATATAACTGCTATTGTAACGCCATTCTCTTCCACCGAGAGTACCGAAGTCAACGGTGTGGGTAGAGCTGTTCTGAAGCTGCTCGTCGTAACCGAGGACTAGAGACTTGGTGCCATTCAACTTGGTTTCACGGAATTCAAGACCAGCGATTGCAACAACGTCGTGTTTCTTAAAGAAAGTGTTGGAGTAATTCAACTGACCGCGGAGGGTGTAATATTTGCCCTTGGTGTTTGTGGTCTGAAGCATACCGCCGTTTTCTGGGGTGTTGTATTTCACACGGCCAGCAGCATCAACTGTGGTATAAGCATTGCGAATGACACGAGAGGTAAGACTCTTTTCGTTGGCATGAGTCTGTTCCTCAACGTTATCAATCTCATAGCTGAACATTGCGTTGGCGGTAAGTCCTTTGATGATACGGAACTCGAGGTCGGCCATATAGCGCATGTTCTGGCGAGTGTTGGTCTTGACATTGTTCTTTAACTCGCTCACCGGGTCGGTGCCGAGGTCGTGGAATCCATTGGGGACATCCCAATATTCGTTACCGGTGAACCAGTAATAGGTTTTGCGGATGGATCCATCCTCATTATAGAAAGGCATGTAGGCAGGGAGAGTCCATGGGTCAAAGCTACCACGGTAATTAGCATTGTATCCAAGAGATTTCTGATCAGAATAAAGGCCGTTTACACTGACGGTAGCTTTTAGCCATTTGGCAAGTTCAAAAGAACCTTTGTAGTACGCGGTGAGCCAGTCAAGGTCATTGTTGATCAACTCGGCATTATCATGTTTGTAATTGACAACTAGATTATTGCTCGAAACATCGGAGCTGTTGCGGAGAGCGAGGTTATATTGCTGAAGGAGACGTGTGTGGTAAACATTGTCAGCAAAATCGCGGGCATAATTATTGGTACGGTATTTGGCAAGGCGGCTGTCAAGCTCCTGACGGGAAATTTTGCCACTGGCGAACTGATAATAGTCATAGTAAATAGGTGTCACCTGACTACCTTCGGTGATGGACTTTTTCATGTTGTCCAACGCATTGTCGCGAGTGAGGTAATACTCCATATATTTTGCCTCTGTATCGACCTGTTGGGCCGGAGTCATATAGAAGTTGTCGGCATAGTCCATGTTTTTATTCTCGTAAACGGTAAGGTTTGCGGAGAAGTCAATGTCAACTTTGCCTTTTTTTGTGGCGTTTTTGGTGGTGACGACAATGATGCCGTTGGCGGCGCGGGCACCGTAAATTGCGGCTGCAGCTGCGTCTTTGAGGACGTTAACTGACTGGATGTCGTAGGGGTTGAGGTCTTCGATGGCGCCTTCGATGGGGACTCCATCAACGACGAGGAGAGGGGCAGTGTTGCCGTGGAGGGTTCCGACACCACGGATGATGGGTTTGCCGCCATAGGTGGAGAGTCCGGCTACGCGGCCTTCGAGGTTGTCAAGGAGGTTGGTGGTGTAGCGTTCGTTGAGTTTGGCGGATGAGATTGTGGTTACTGAACCGGTCATTTTCTCTTTTTTGACTTCCTGATAGCCTGTTACAACTACTTCGTCTAGGAGATTGTCCGATTCCAACGTCACATTGCGTCGCAACGGCGTGTTGCCGCTCCCTACCTGGAGCGTGTAGCTCTCTGTTCCGATGTACGAGAATTCCACTTCGCAGGCTGTGGCGGGGATGTTGAGCTGGTAGTGGCCGTCGTTGTCGGTGATGGTTCGCACATTGCTGTTGGCCAGTGCCACGGTGACTCCTATCAATGGCTCACCCGAGGCATCGCGCACGGTTCCCGACAACGGGCGGTTCAGTCCGCCGGTCTGCTTGCGGGTGACGGTGACGAAGTTGCCCTCAATCTCGTAGTTGCATCCCAGTTGGGCAAATACTTTTGCCAGCATCTGGCGCACGGGTGTGTTCTTTTCTTGTACAGTGACGCGGGGCAGTTGGTTGGCCAGATCCGACTTACAGATAAAGTTTAGTCCGGTCTGTTTGGTCACTTCGTTGAAGAAATCTTTCACGTAGACCGATTTCAGGTTCAGTGTTACATTCTTCTGGGCTGCCTGCTGGGCACGGGCTGGCTGAGCCAGTGGTGCCACCGACAGGAGTGCCATAAGAATGAGCACGAACATGCGTTTGGTTTTTCTTGGTTGTTGCATGTCTCTCTGTTTTTTAAAGGGGTTATTAATTGTGTTGACTGATGGTAATCAGGTTGCCGTTGATGGTGATTCTGAGCCCGGTGACGTTGTGGATGGCCTTGAGGGCGGGCTCAATATCGCCGTATTTGTTGATTGTTCCAGTGAACTGCATCTGACGTGTTTCCTCACTGTCGAACTCCACACGCTTGTTATACCAGTGGGAAAGCACGCGCATGAGTTTCTCAAGTGGGCAGTCGGCAAAGGCGAAAGTGCCTGTGTTCCACGACACGTAGGGAGTGATGTCGACGGTCGAGAACTGGCAGCCTGTGGTTGAGAGAACGGCCATCTCGCCCGGCTTCATTAATTGTTCACGGCCGTTTGCGGGAGTGACGCTAATGCTTCCGCTCACCAGGACGACGCGTGTGAGCCCGGCATCATCGCGTGTGTTGACGTTAAACTCGGTGCCATAGACCTTCACGGAGCCATTGGGTGTGTGTACAATGAAGGGATGTTTGTTGTCTTTGGCCACAAAGAAATAAGCCTCGCCATCGAGTTCGACTTCTCGGATGTCTCCATCGAACTTTTGGGGATAGGTCAGTGTGGTGCCATAATTAAGATGTACGCGCGTACCATCGTCGAGCGTAAGCCAAAATTCTGAGTCATGATGAGTGGTGAGAGTGCGGTCGGGAGTGTTGGGTGTTGAATTGCGTGTGTTGACGGCTTGCACTTTGTCGATGGCCTGTTCGCCCGTGATACTTACGGGCTGTCCGCCGACGGTGAGCACGGCTTGGTTTTTGCCGCTCTGCTCGGCCAAAGTGATGGCAGCTATCACCTCATCGGAAAGTTCTGGTGCCTTGGGGCGGCTGTCGTAAGTAAACCATAATGCACCGAAAGTAACGATGCAGATAATGACTGCTGCTGCTCGTAGCCAGAAGTGAGAAGTGAGAAGTGAGAAATGAGAAGTTTGTTTACCTTCCGAGCTGGAGTCACCGCCCAGAGAGGATTCACACTTATCACTTATTACTTGTAATTTGTCAGTTGGGTTGATGGCAGCATATTGGCGGTAGCGCTCAGCAAGTTCTTTGTTGTTGAGCAATTGGTCGAATCTCTGTCTCAGTTCGCTGTTCTCACTGAGTAATTCGGTCAGGCGTTGGTTGTCTTTTTCGCTGGCACTTCCCCAAAGATGGTCGGCTATGAGCTGATTGATATTTTTTTCTTTCATAACTTTCAAGGTGTTGTTCTAATTCTATAACACATTGAAAGCCAAAAAGGGTGATGCGTTTTCAGAAAAAAATGGATTAATTGTTAGGAATCAACAAAAAAAGGAAGAACGAGAGCTCGCCCAGCTCTTCGCGCAGCCGCATAATGGCCTTGTGCTTCTGCGACTTCACTGTGTCGGCCGAAATCTGCAGTGCATCGCCAATTTCCTTGTACGATTTCCCTTCCATGCATAGCAGGAACACTTCGCGCTGGCGTGTCGGTAATTGGTCAATCTTCTCAAACAACAGTCGGTAAATCTCCTCCGTAAAAAAGTCCTCCTCACCAGCATCATTGATACGAAACTCCTCATGCTGTTTGGTCACATAATCCACATAACGTGCCTCTGTACCTTTACGCCGAAGATAGTTGATTGCCATATTACGAACACCATTGTAGAGATAGGCCTTTACTTTCACTTCGTTGTCTATATCGATTTGCCTTTCCCATATCCTTTGGAAGATGGTTTGCACAATATCCTTGGCAGCATCTTCGTCGGTGACAATCTGCATAGCATAGCCAACTAGCACCCTATAGTAATTGTCATAGAGTCTAGTCAGCTGGTTACCTATGTTCTGATTTGTCACTTTTGCCATAGTTTTGGTTGCAAAAGTATAAAAACTTCTTGTAAAAAACAACTTTTTTATGGCAAAAGTGAGGAGAATCTAGAAAGAAGACAGGGTTCCCTGATAAGGTCAGCCGGTCTTTTGTTATGTAATAAGCATGTGGTTACGATAGTTAGACATTCTCTAATTAAGATTTCCATCAATCCACTCTATAATGTTGTCATAGGATGGGCGGGGAGCATCTAGTGAAATAATACACCCTTTCTTGTCGATCATCAAGAAGCGAGGAATGCCGGAGATGCCGTAATCGTTGTTGAGGATTGGCATTTATGACTGTCAAAACCTACTGGTTTTCCATCTTCTCCATAAACTATGAAATTGTATAGATGTGTCTCGTTGACAAAGTCACATTCCCGTTTAGTGGCTTCCATGAAGGTGGTATGGGCCTATAATGAACGATTATTTGCAGCATTTGAAACAAATGTTACACGCAGAATGGGCGGTTTGACGTAATTTTGCAGCGGAAAAGAAATCTAAAAACCTACTATAACAATGAAACGAAACATCTGGTTGATGGCAGCATTGCTGTCGCTTGCTTCCATGAAGGCCGTTGCCCAACAGCCTGTAGTACATTTCGACATGTCGCTCACTCAGGATGGTAAAATCACTGAGTCGGTGACGAAAAACGCGTATGCAGTTACCTCACAGCTGCCTGCTTTCGCCGTGAAGAGTATCGATGGCGACGCTCTTCGCTTCGACGGATACAGCAACTACGTGCAGACAGGCCTTTCTTCTTCGTCGTTGAGCACCACGGCGCTGACGCTCACGGTGACGCTGGCTGCCGAGAGCTACCCCATGATGAAGGTGGATGTGGCTGAGGATACACCCTCTTATGCTTGCATTTTTGGAAATGTCGATGAGAATAATAAGAAAGGTATAGCTTTAGAACTGTCGTCGCAGGGTGACTTGCAGCTTCGTTTTGCCTCTTCCGACGGTTTCATATATGGCATTAAAGGCAATAAAAAACTTGTTCGCGGCCAGTGGAACCAGGTAACTGCCGTGCTGAACAAAAGTGGCAACAGTGCCAAACTCTATCTGAATGGTGAGGAAATCGGTACAGGACGCATGAATCGTAAGGACATTGCCCACTCCACCTCCAATTTCTTTATTGGCAAGAGCGCAGAAGAAAAGAAAGAGGGGCTGTTCCACATCAACACGTTCTGCGGACTGATTGACGACATTGCCATTTATAATGAGGCGCAGACACCCTCGGCATTCTCGTCTGCAGAGACTCCCGACTTCAACTATCCCGCATCGCGCTACGAGGCTTCGTTGTGGCGCCCGCAGTTCCATGGCATGCCATCGGGCAGCTGGAGCAACGAGACTCACGGCATGACCTTTGCCGACGGCCGCTACCACGTGTTCTTCCAGAAGAATGCCAACGGTCCTTACATGTCGCGCCTGCACTGGGGACACATCTCCAGCGAGAATCTCTACGACTGGCGCGAGGAGCTTATTGCCATTGCTCCCGGCGAGAGTTACGACATCAAGGGTTGCTGGAGCGGCTGCGTGTTCGATAATAATGGCACGCCCAACATTCTCTATACGGGCGTAGACAATGCGAAAGCCCGCATCGTGCAGGCATCGCCGGCCGACCAGTCGCTGGTGAAATGGAACAAGCAGGGCGTCGTCATCGACGGTACACCTGCCGGAGGTTTCCAGGATTTCCGCGACCCCTACTACTTCGAGGCCAACGGTCAGAAATACATCATTGTGGGTACGGGTAAGAACGGTGTGGGCTGTTGCACCCTGCACAAGCAGAACGGCACTTCGTGGAGCAACGATGGAGCCATCTTCTTCCAGGGAACCTCTGCCGCACAGCACGGCACCTTCTGGGAAATGCCCAACGTGACGCCGATGGGCGACGGCCGTTTCCTCTTCACCTGCACTCCGCTGGGCACCTCGCAGGGTGTGCGCACCCTCTGCTGGGTAGGCACCATTGGCAGCGACGGCAAGTTCACAGCCGACGGCAATGGCATTCAATATCTCGAGATGGGAGGCATCAGCCGCGACGGTTATGGCCTGCTCTCGCCCACCATCTATCAGAAAGATGGCAAGACGCTGCTCTTGGGCATCGTGCCCGACAAGCTTCCCACACGCGACAACTACGAGATGGGATGGGCACACAACTACTCGCTGCCACGCGAAATCAGCCTGGCTGCCGACGGAACGCTGGTGCAGAAACCCTACAGCGGACTCACCGCCATGCGCACCGAGACCAGCTACTCGCTGAACAGCAACCTCATCGGCACCCAGTCGCTCGCACCCGTGAGCGGCCGTCAGCTGGAGTTGCTGGGCCGTTTCACCGTCACCTCCGGCGAAATGGGATTCCGCTTCCTCAAGTCGGGCAGTCGTCAGGCATCGCTCACCTACAATGCCGACAATGGCATGCTCACGCTCGACCTCACACAGCTCGACCGCACCGCCAACGACAACGACAGCTACAAGGGAACCTACTCGGCCTCGCTGCCCAAGAAACCGGCCAACGGCGAGACACTCACCCTGCATGTCTATCTCGACGGTTCCATCGCCGACATCTTCGTCAACGACACATGGGCCTTCTCCGTGCGCCTCTTCCCCACCAACGCATCGCAGGTAGAGGCTGAAGTGTTTGCCACCGCCGAGACACAGGCCGACGTTCAGGCATGGACCCTCGACGCCACCAATGGCACTGGCACCGGCATTTTCATGACACCGGTCACCGGCAACGAGGTGTCGAAGGCTGTCTACAACCTGCAGGGCATCCGACAGTCGACCGTTCCGCAGAGCGGCATCTTCATTCAGAACGGACGTAAATATGTTGCTCGCTGATACACTGGTCGTCATCGGAATGGCCACCTTGCAGCTCGGAACCATCCAAGAGGCTGATGGCGTGCAGGAGCGTACCTTCTGGCTGCGCAACGACGGACCGCAGGCGGTGGCGCTGACGCAGGGCTACACCTCGTGCCACTGCACCACCATCCGGTTCGACAGCGCCAAGACCGTTGCCCCGGGCGACTCGACGGCTGTCACTCTGTCGTTCAACCCGCAGGGCAAGGGCGGTGAGTTCTACGAGAGCGGCACCGTGGTCTATGGCCGTCAGGCGAAGCGCGTCACCGTGGCTTTCGAGGGCGAGTGCATCACCAGCGAGGAGACGCTCATCCGGCAGTTTCCCGTCCGCGTGAACGACGATGTCAGGCTCTCCACCAACCGCCTCGACCTCGGCATCATGCACGTTGGCGAGACGAAAGAGCGCAATATCGTTGTTCTCTATCAGTGCGAGGGCAACCGCCGCGAGGTGCAGACCGTCCGGCTCAGCGTCACGAAAGACACGCCCAAGGGGCTGCAGCACATGGCCTATCCCCTGGAGATACGGCTGGCGAACGGCACCCTGCGCACCGAGATAACCCTCGATGTGCTGGTGAAGTGACGACACGCCTCTCCCTTTGACCGATATTGCATAAGCAGGAAATAGAATAAAGAAACGAGCGGGGATGCTGTTATCAGCGCAGCGAGAAAGGCACGCTCATTGCCTCCGGTTTCATTGCCGGTGGTGCCCTGATGGGAGTTGTCAGTGCCCTGTTGCGTTTTGGCGGTATCAACCTTGTCAGTGTGTCGTGGCTGGCCAATCCGCTGAGCGAGGTTTGCTCGCTGGCAGCCTACATCCTGCTGATTTGCTATTTTGTGAAGGCCACAAAGAAATAAGGGCAACCCTATAGGATTTGACTCACACCATGCCTAGGGACTTAGTTTATCTATGTCCGGCGAATAGGACATCTTCAAATGCATACGGACATACATAAAGTAAGTCCCTACGGTTGGCAAGTATAAGTATAGGATCATACAGAAGGGATGTGTCATTTTATAGGCACATCCCTTTTTTTTGTGTTTTTGAAATAAAAGAATGTAAATCATAGCAGGATTACCAAAAAAGAGCATAAAAGTTTGGAAGATGTTCATTAATTAATTAACTTTGTGCCTGATAAGGCAACTGAAATGGAGATAATTAGAACCATCAAACTCTTCAAGTCCTGCTACAAAGACTTTTACGTGTCACAGACCAAGAAAGTGCGTGATAAGATTAACTTTGTACTGAAACTGGTTGAAACCCAGCGTATGATTCCGAAAAAAGTTTTTCAAGTTTATTGAGAATTCGGATGGGATTTATGAAATCCTTGTAGAGGTGGAGAGTAATATTTATCGCATTTTTTGTTGTCTTGATGGTGGTGCCATTGTAGTGCTTTTTCATGATTTCCAGAAGAAAACTCAAAAGACACCCGAAAAGGAAATTAGGCGATCTGAAGCGATTAAGAAAGAGTATTTTAAAAGTAAGGAGGCAGAATAATGGATGCAAAGAAGAAAGAAGCAATTAAGAATTGTGAGAGTTTTGACGAACTGCTGGATGCAGAATACGGTGAGCGCGGAACTGAGGACCGAGAGACTTTCGAGGCTGAGGCTGAGGCATTTTGCTTGGCAGAATGTCTGAAGGAGCATCGGCGCCTGGCAGGTTTGACCCAAGAGCAACTGGCTGCAAAGATTGGCACGAAGAAAAGTTATATCTCAAAGATAGAGAATGGGCATGCGGATGTACAACTCTCTACGCTCTTCCGTATCTTTGCAGGACTGGGTAAGCGCGTTTCGCTTACAGTTGTATAAAACACAGCATAAAACGATTCCCCTGATTCTGAAAAACTTGTAGTCTTGTGTTTTTTTAATTAGTTTTGGCAACAGAATGAAATATTTGGAATATCTGAAGAGCAAAGAGAAACGGGCTATATGGATGCGAGCTTTCCACATTTGGCAGCGTCGCCCGTACGAGGTGGCACCACTGAAACAGGAGAGCCACGTGTGCTCGTCGTGTAAGACGGAGTACACGGGAAACTACTGCCCACGCTGCGGACAAGCGGCCGGGGTGGGGCGTTTCTCTTTCAAGAAGGCGCTGATGCTGTTTCTCGACGTATGGGCCATTGGCAACCGGAGCATGCTGCGAAGCTTGCGCGACCTGATGTTTCGTCCGGGCTTTATGATTCGCGACTATCTGCGAGGCATGCAGTCGGCCTATTTCCCACCATTCAAGATGTTTTTCTTGCTGGCAGCGTTCTCGCTGATAGCCAAATATGGCATCGACCTGGGGCTTTCAGGCAATAAGAATAGTGGCTCCAACAAGCAGACGACTGCCGCGCCGGCCGACACGCTGAAAAGCGATTCTGCACGCGTAGAAAAGGCAACAGCCATACTGACCGACGTGCTGAAAGGAGATTCTGCAAGCGACCAACAAGCAACGGCTGTGCTGAAGGACTCGCTGAAAGGCGATTCTGCAAATGCCAAACAGGCAACAGCTGTGCTGACGGACTCGCTGAAAGGCGACTCTGCACGTGCAAAACCGACAGCGGCTGATGATTTCTTAAAGAAAACCATTGAGGTGACAGACAAGCTCCAAGAATTGTCAAAGAAGGGCAATAAGGAAGCGCCGCTGGTCAAAGGTTTTGTGATATTTATCGTGGCCTTGGTCAAGCTTTGGGATTCGAACCCCACTATCTTCGCCTTGCTCACATTGATGTTGTTCTCGCTGCCGCTTTACCTGTTTATACGCCGTTCGCCGTACATACCCGACATGCGCTATTCTGAGTTTACGGTGGCACTGGTCTACACCTCAAATGTCTACAGCATCTACTCCATCATTGGCAGCCTGCTGGGGTCATTCATTATCCAGCTGATAGCGGTACTGATGGTTTTCGTGACGCTGAAACAGTTCTCCGGCATCTCCAAGAAACGCCTGCTGGGCTATATCACGCTGTCGGTGTTGATTGTTACCATCGTGCTGGTGGCACTGTTCACGCTGACCATCTACATTCTGTATTGGTCGGTGGCGTAGAGACGAGGTTCATATCCATCGCCCTCCTAAAGCTTTGCCACCTTGTTGTGGTCCAGTGCAGGCTGTCGAACGGCACCCTGCGCACCGAGATCACCCTCGATGTACTGGTGAAGTAAACAGCCGGGTTCTGATGAACTGAACATCATAAAGAAACGAGCGGGAATGGTCTTTTCCCGCTCGTTTCTTTGTGTAATTGCAAGGCTTCCTATTTTCCGCTCTGCGGGTGGTCAGCCACGGGCGGCAGGCTCTGGAAGTGCCGGGTGGTCCACACCTGCACGAGGAAGATGAGGCAGAGCACGATGCCCACCTTGTAGGGTGCTGTCAGGTCGGCTGTCCCGAAAAGCGTCTTCGCCAAGGGCATGACCACAAGTGGCGAGACAAACTGGCCCAGATAGAGGGCTGCCGAGAGCAGGGGCATGACGGTGGTGGCGGAGTTGCGGCCGCCCTTGATGCTGGCAATGGTGTTCAGATAGGGCACGCCCACGCCGCAGGCCATCCCGATGAATGCCGAACCGGCCATCATCATCGGAGCCGACGACAACAGCAGCGTGGCATAGCCCAACAGGAAGAACAGGGGTGCAAAATACTTGATGGGCTGGCGGAACCAGTGCATCAGCTGGCCGAAGACGAGTCCCACGAAGAAGGCCACCACGTC
This sequence comes from Prevotella sp. UBA2850, assembly GCA_002350805.1. Lineage (GTDB taxonomy): Bacteria > Bacteroidota > Bacteroidia > Bacteroidales > Bacteroidaceae > Prevotella. The sequence continues at coordinate 21,227 of DEFO01000051.1, read as the reverse complement.
GAGTCCCACCATGATCATCGTGACGGCCTCGCTCGAGAGTGCCGTCTGCTGACGGGCGATGATGGCGAAGTTGGTGGGGTAGATGAAGAAGATCATCATCAACAGTAACATGCCTATCACAGACGGGTGAAACTTCAGCAGCTGACGAGGCTCAAAGGGAATGCCGCGCTTGTTGGCCGAGCCCAGCTGCTCGTCGGGCAGCCACAGCCACACCATCACCACGGCGATGAGGCCCATCAGATAGACCAGGAAGGCGTAGTTCCACTCGATGGTGGCCAGCAGGCCCGCCAGAAACGTAGCCACCACACCGCCCATCTGGTTCATCGCCGCCGAGAGACCCATCAGCCGCGCCTGCTCCTCGGGTGGGAAGTAGTAGGCCAGCAGGCCCGTAGACAGCGGCATGATGAGGCCGACGCTGATGCCCAGCAGGGCCCGCATCAGGAGCAGCACGTAGATGTTGTCGACAAAGAAGCATCCCCCTCCGGCAGCCACATAGAGCAGCAGACCCGTGGTGGCGATGGCCCGTGTGCGCAGGTGCCGGCTGATGCTCAGGAAGAAGAGGTTGGTGATGATAATCAGCAGCGCGGGCATGCTGACAATGAGTTGTACGGTCAGCGCCGGTGCCGACGCAAAATGAGCCTTGATGATGCCCAGTGCAGGGGCGATGGCGGCTCCAGCCATCACGGTGAGCAGCGACATCGACAGGATGGTAGCCGTCACTCGTTTCGTCACGTGTTTTTGTTCCATAAAAGTCTGTGTGGAGTGCAAAGCTCTACCAAGCTATAGAGTCATTTTTTAGAAAATCCCTGAGGCACGCCGAAAACAGAAACATCTTCCGCCGTTTTCGTTGCCGCCCCGATTCGCCATTCTCGCAAATCGGGCGCAAAGGTACGAAAATTTTGATGAAGTGAGCACAAAAGTAATTAAAATTCTTTTGGCGAGCGTGAAAAAAAGATTCCACAAGAGGCTTTTTTTAAGGGACAAGTGACAAGTGATAAGTGACAAGTGATAAGTGTGATTACCTCTCAAGCTTGAGGGGTAACTAGCTCTCCCCCTTGGGGTAGATGGAGGGGACTTCCTGAGCTGGTGGGGGGTCTGGCCTTGGGGCTGGAGCTGTTTTTTCTAATTAGGCATTAATTAAGTTGCAATCAGGCATTAATTACCTTGTAATTAGGCATTAATTGCAGGGTAATTAGGCATTAATTAGACCTTAATTAGTCGACTAATTGCAACCTAATTAGGCATCAATTGGAAATGGGGTTCGCTTGGAGTCATATTTCCGGTCTAACGACCGATTCGTGTTGAATGTTGTTCTAGTTGTTCAGGTTGTTATTTATCAAGCTATGTATGCTGTTAAAAAATATTCTTTGCACCCAGTCTCTAACTAAAGACCACGAAAACTATCCAAAACGAAACATTACATTCAACGAGCTCCCGCAGGCTGTCTATAATAGTGCGGTCAAGATTTTGTAAGTCGGCTTAACTGTTGCAATATCAGAGAGGACGCTTGAATGGCCGTGCTCAACAGATGTGATGAAGGATAGTATCTCGCTGTAGTAGCCTTGCGAATAGATTTGGTTGTTAGGGAGTGTGGGGGTATAGTTGTTACGTGCATAAAGATATTCGATGGTTTTGTTATGCTTGTGGAATTTCTCGTATGGGATGCCAAGGATGGTGGATGGTTTTGGCTCGAGAGTCAGCTGCTCCATCTGAGAGAGGCGATAGATGCCGTTTGACGTACAGACTTTGAGGGATTCCTCGGCAGATGTCCAGGTATAGGAGGTGGAGAGTTCGAGGGTGCCGACGATGTGGGGATGCTGGAGCATGAGGATGTAGGACGCAGGGGCGACTTGTTGGCAGGCGATGATTTCGGGTTTGCCAAAGAGATAGATGACAAGGTCGAGAGGATGGATGTAAAGGTCGAGCAAGACATTACCTTCTGGATAGTTGCCAGTGAGATAATGAAGGTCATAACTGATAAGATGCTCTTTGGCGAGCCGTTTCCGAAGGATTTGCACGGCGGGGGCATAGCGCTTTTGCAGGCCAACCATAGCCACGGGCGAACCATATAGTCGCTGGAGATCGATGAGAACGTTGAGTTCTGCCAGTGTCTGGCAGGGTGGTTTCTCAATGAACAGTGACTTCCCGCTTTTCAGAACCTGCGAGGCGATGGAGAAGTGAGCAGCGGGTGAGGCTGAGACGAATACGCCCTTGATGGTTTCATCGTCAAGGATGTCATCAAGCGAGGTCATTGCTTTCGCATGGGGAAACTTCCGCTCTATCAGTCGTGCTTTCCGCTCCGAAGTGACGCAGATATACTTCAGCGGCACGCCGAGGTAGTGAAGTACGGGATAAAGATTGGTGAGCGAGTGCTGCCCCATGCCGACGAAGACATAAGAATATTGGTACGTTTGGGCAAGGAAACACTCGGTACGGAGGCGTTTGTAACGGTCTATCAATTGCTGTATCATAGATTCTTGAAGTATTGGTGATAGGTTGTGTGGGGGTCTTCCGTCCACTGATATGGGCCGTAGAATTTCTCAATAAGCCGTTTGGGCAGCAGTCGCTCCATGTTTCGCAGGAGGATGATGTCGTACTTGCGGTGGAAGTTAATCCAACAGTCGTTGCAGTTCTTGGAGTAATGGCACTGCGTCTGGCAGGATGACGCGTTGTTGAAAATCTCGTCGAGCGACTGACGGTGGATGTTGCCAAGAATGACATCGAGATTCTGACAGAGCGGCACGTCACCATTGCTATGGATGACAAGGCTACTCATGATGCTTTGGCAGCGCAACCGCAAATGACCATTGCACCACTGGTCGTAGAGTGCCACAAAGTCGAAGTTCTCTTGCGTCTGTGAAAGCCTCACCCCCAACCCCTCTCCAAGGGGAGAGGGGAGTGAATACCTTTGCTGCTGTATCTCCGCCAGAGAAGTAACTGCTCCCCTCTCCCCTTGGAGAGGGGTCGGGGGTGAGGCCATCATATAGGCCATCGTACCGTAGATGCCAATGCGCACGTCCACATCGTAATGCTTGGCAATGTCGATGACAAAATCCATATCATCGAAGTTGTTCCAGGGCGACAGGCAGAACATCAGCGACAGCGGTACCTCGTCTTTCACGGCCTCCACCACCTGAATGACCTTATCGTAGCCGTCGCGACCACGCATCCGCCGGTAAGTCTCGGGGCCACCGTCGAGAGAGACGTACAGATGCCGGGGCTGATAGCGGCGGACGGCATCAATAACACGACGGGGCGCGAGACAATTGGACAGCAGTGTGTAGTTCGGGTGATGCTCGCGGAACCACGCCATGATTTCCGTGGCCTGCGGATGGAGGATGAACTCGCCGCCCTCCAGTCCTACGGTTGTCCGTTTGGTGACGCACTTGCTCTGCATGATTCGACGGATGTCGTCAAGTGACAGATGTTCCACTGGTTTCTGCCAGATATTGCAGTGTTTGCAGCGCGACTGACAAGCGGTTGTTGAGTAAATCATCAGTTGCGACAGCCGCTTGTGTCTTGGCCGCATGACGTTGTTTAGATAGAGTAGCCCGTTGTAGGCATAATCGTAAATCGTGTACATAAAACAATTCGTTGCAGTTTGGATAACTCACTTTCGTTCGGCCACCTGCAAGCGCACTTGCGTGGCGCTCACTTAATCGTGACTTTCTACTTATATAGTCTGAAACTGCAACGAATGACTGCACAGAGAATGTGACTATTTCTTCAACTTTCCCTTGCTTTCAAGATATTTCGTGAATGTTTCCCACTGTGAGGCATTCTTCATGCGATTAGCTTTCACCTCGTCAGTATCGGCGAACTGAAGAGGATAGCAGTCCTGCAGATAATAGTGTCCCTGGTTAGGGTCAGTAATCACATCATAATGCAGGACGAGATTGGTAAATGTCCTGCTGTCCCAGTCACCGACGAAACTACTGACTACAAACAGGGCATCGTCGCCCAGATGGAACTCGATTTTGTGGAAGGGTTGCATACGCTTGTAAAGCGGTTCGTCCATGTCCTTGAACTTGATTTCGCGAGTGGTCACATTGAACCATTCAATGTCATCCTCAGTGAAGAGCACATCCTGCGCGTCACTGGCAGCGCGGGTTTCCGACTGGCTGATGCCACAGGCATAGAGTATGCCCTTTTCCGACGGACACGTCGTGAAGGGCTTTTCGGGTTCATCACTGTCAAGACTGCAGGCAGTCATCGTCATGCTGGCAATGGCTATCGCCATCATCCAAGCGATGGGTTTGTAATACTTCATATTCTACAAAGTTATAATAAACGTCTCTTTACTTATATAGTTCGCCGGACTGCGAAAAGACTGCACGGCTACCACGTGAATCTGATGCCCAGTGGCAGGGAAAACGTGAACGGATGCTCGGTGCGGAAGGTCTCTATGTCAGTCTTCATCGGGATATAGTACTGCAGGCTTGGCTCCACGAAGAAACCGACGTTGGGCGTGAGGTGGTACTGCAGACCGAGACCTGTGCCGAGAGACCACTGCCACGGTGTACGGATGGTGGTCTTGTCGCTGGCCTCATACAGCCCATTCACAAAGTAGTCGGAGTGGAGGGTAGAACGGACGGGTATTTCTGTCGTCAGACCGAGGCTGCCGTAGAGCCCCCATCGTTTTCCGCCATGTATATTATAAATGCCCTTCATGGGTATGCCGAGGTAGTGGATGGCCTGCTGCTCACGGATGGTATTGCCGTCGGCACCCATCTCGAAGTCGGAAGTCAGGCGGCTGTAGCTGAGGCCCGACTCCAGTCCGATGCGACGATTCAATCTGTATTTTAAAGCCAACGACCATGTGACGGGCATCTGGTGGCGGCTGGTGCGCAGAATCTTGTCCTCGTCAGATTTGTTGGCATTGTTCAGGACGATGCGCATGATGACGCTGCGTGTCTTGTCGCTTACGGCTTCTGGGTTGTTGGCCAGATAGGAGGCATAGTCCGTCCAGTTGTCAATGCTGCTCGGAATAATTGGGCTTGGGGATGGTCCAGGCAGAGAGTGTGCATCTGACGGTGTGGGCTTAAAACTGAACGGTTGGTTATAGCGGTTCTGCTCGTCGAACTGCCCTGCGTATGCCAGCTGCAAAGACCATTTCTTGTCGCCATTAGTGCTGATGGTTGGCTTGTTAAGGAATAAGTCGGCCATATTATATTGCGGTATCTCCACCTTGCGTAAAGTGTCTGTCGCTGTAGCGTTAGGATTCGTCTGCACTTGAGCTACCATGGTTGATAAGGTGTCAGCCGTGATGGAATCTGCTGCTTGGGCGATGGCCGATTGCAGGGCGTCAGTTGCGATGAAGGTTGCACGATGCACGGGTAATGTGACAATCACAGGTTCCTGTGGTCGTTCCGTCGGAGACTCTTTTGGCGTTTTCGGCATGCCTTTCTGCTTCGCTATGGCTGGCTTTTCATCCTTAACTGTCGTCTCTCCTTTATGGAGCAGGAAGAACGTAATGGGAACCAGTAGCAGCAGAAGCCCGGCCACCCAATACTGCTGCATCATCTTGCGCAGCATCTTCTTTGCCCGTGCCAGTTGTGATGATGACGAATGTGGCTCAATGCCCAGCATGTCGGCAATCTCCTTGTGCGACATGCCCTCGAACACAGACAGGCGGAAGACCTGTCCGTAGCCATTAGGCAATCTGTCAATCATCCTAACAACCTCACTTAGCGGGACACCTCTCACATCCTTTTCCTCGTTTTCGGCGGCAATCAGCTCCGCCTCGCTCGTCTCTTCGAGCGAAACCGTTGGCAATGCCTCCAGATGATCCTTGCATTTCGATGCCACGTTCCTCGTAATGGCCGTCATCCATGCCTCTGCCCGCCCGACATCGCGCAGACTGTCGAACGAAGTGAAGATAATCACGAAAGCGTCGTGCAGCACGTCCTCCACCGTCTGCTCGTCGCTGATATAGCGTCGGCACACGGCCCTCATCTGCCGGGCGTATGCCTTGTACAGTTCTCCGAGGGCATCCGCATCCCCCTGTCTGCACCGTTCTATCAGCCGTGTTATCTCCATTGTCAGCATAACGTATCTATTTATTAAGTGCTACGATGAAGAAAAAGACTGCACGGGAAGAACAATATTTTTTGTTATTTTAACGTAAAACAGCAATAGAGTAACGATTCAGCGAATGTTTTTAAAACATATAATTACCGTGTAATTAGATATTAATTGAGTCATGTAATTCATTAATTGAGTCCACTTTGAAAAGGATGAATGACTATAATTACGCGCGTCAGCAGACCATCTTATCTTGGGCGGAAATGTACAAATTATCTCGTTTTCCGCCCGTGTTCAATGATTAAATCCCTAAGCTATAGATTCTTTCAAAAGCTAATGATGAGTCATAGGTACATGACCTTTGAATTATTACTCATAATTCAAAGGTATAAGACGATGAAAGTAATATAAATACCCCAGTTCGGGATAAGAGTTGTCAAAATAGCATAAGTTGCTTGGTGTTTTCGATGTAATATCCTTGAAGGGCCTGCGGTTTATTGTCGAAGAAGCAATATGCAGCCAGAGCAACCACCATGTTCATGATGAAGTTGTTGACCGACCTGTGTCTTGAATGCACGAGTTGAGCCGTATTTTTGAGCATGTCATTGATGGTCTCGATGATGCACCTTTTACGCAGCATGATTTTGTCCCACATGGGCATGAGCAACGTCCGAAGGCTGAGAGGTTCAGGAAGAACATCATCTGGAAGAACACGCGGCTCTGAAGCTCAACGAACCGGTTGTACGAAACGGCATTGGGGGAATCTGACTTCAGATGCTGCTTGATGAAGAACAGGTAGTAGTGCTTGAAATTGCGGAACGAACCGAACTGGAACACTATCAGGATGGTCATAATCTCGCTGTCCGACAGAGAGGCCTTGCGGTAACGGCGAGGCTTACCGTCTGACGACATAAGGGACTTTTTTTCTACTTCCTTATCAAATTCTTTGCAAAATTCATCCACGGCACAGAAAATTTCTGTAATTTTGTAGTCGGTAATTATGAGTATATTCTTTTGTTTAACTTTATAAGTGATTGGGATTCAGATATAAAGGTACAAAAAATATCTCAGATTACCAACTTTTTGACAACTTTCTTATCCCGAACTGGGATTTTTCTTATTAATTTGTTTGTATTGCAAAAAAAATATATACCTTTGCGCATGAGAAGGGAATTCTTGTGATAATATGTCAATAGATAAGCGGTATTTTATTAAGTCAGAGCAAGTGATGTGGAGTGAGGATTCGTTCCACCAAACTTACGACCGCTTTTATCAGGCTTTGGTCATGTATGCACTTAATTATATCAGTGATCAAGCAATGGCCGAAGACATTGTGCAGGATGTCTTTTCACAAATATGGGAAAATAAGACGGAGTTTACGAGTGTTCCCTCCCTTCGGGTGTATCTCTATAATGCTGTCAGGAACCATGTTTTTGATCTCCAACGGAAACAGAAAGCAGCCAGTAAATATATTAGGTTAAACCCTCCTGTCAATGAGATTGATGTAGAGAACAGCTACATCAAAGAGGAAGTCTACAACCAATTGTTTGCAGCCATCGACCAGTTGCCCGAACGGCAACGCCTCATTTTGCTGCAAAGCATGGAGAAACGCAAAGTGAAGGAGATTGCCGAAGCCTTGCAGATTTCTGCCAACAGCGTGAAAAAGCAGAAACAACGTGCTCTGGACACGCTGCGCGACATGCTCACCGACACCCAGATGCTCCTGCTGCTGCAAATGCTCTCCTAGCATTCCTGTTTAATTACGTTTTTTAACTTTTTTGCAAAAAAAGCAAAAAAGCTCGATGCCCTTGTCACCCATTTTTACAATCTTTACGTCAATAGGTTCAAAAAAGGGAAACTAGATATGGCACACAAAGACATTAACGATATTCTATACAACCTGCTGACGGGCCAGCTCACTGAGGATGACCAACAGCAGCTCGACGCATGGCTGGACGAGAGTCCGGAAAATAAACAACAGTTTGACGAGCTGATGAACTCTGATGACTTTGTTGCCAGTTACCATCTTTATCACTCCATCGACAAGAATGCCGCATGGCAGAAGTTCCGTGAGAGAATCGACCACACACAAGGTTCCGCCAACGAGCTCGGCACCCCGAAAGGCGAACAGTCGGCCGGCCATTCGTCACCTATCTCCTTCAAGAAATTGCTCCGCGTGGCAGCAGCCATCCTGTTGCTCGTGGTGGGTGCCTACTGGTATGGCGTGCGTCATGCCACCACTCCCCCCACTCTGTCGGAAGAGGTACTCACGGCGATGGCACAATCGGAAGAGAACGGCAAGAACGAGGCTGTGCTCACCATTGGCGGACAGCAGCACGTCGTCACCAACATGAAGCAGATGTTGTCTGTCAGCACCAATGCCGGGAAAACCGAGTCTCAACAGCCCTCAACCACCACACAGCAACCATTGTCCATCGACCCGTCCACAACAGTCAACTCGCGTTTTGAAGAGGCGGCCACGCTGGTCACCCACCACGACAAGGAGTTCTGGATGACCCTCGACGACGGTACGCGCGTACACCTTAATTACAATACTACACTCTCCTACCCTCTCCACTTCACTGGCAGCAAGCGCGAGGTGGAGCTGCAAGGCGAGGCCTACTTCTTTGTGGCCAAGAACCAAAGCCGCCCCTTCATTGTCCACACGCCGCAAGGCAGCATCAAGGTCTATGGCACGGAGTTCTGGGTGAAGACAGAGAGAGACGCGAAGAGCAAGACGACCGTCACCTTGGTTCGCGGCTCCGTGGGCTTTACTCCCAGCAGCGGCAAGGAGCAGATGCTGAAGCCCGGACAAGAATTGTCCGTTGTCAATTCTCAACTGTCCATTGCTGACGTCGACACCACCCCCTACACCGCATGGAACACGGGTACGTTTGTCTTTGAGAACAGTACCTTACAACAGTTGATGAGCGTATTGGCACAGTGGTACAACATCGACAAGGTGGTGTTCCGCGACAACAGTCTGCGCTCCATCCACTTCACAGGCTCGCTGGAGCGCTATGGCAGCATCGAGCGGGTCATCAGCGCCATCACCACCGTGTGCGACGTGGAGATGGAACAGCGCGACGGATCTATCATCATCCGGAAGAAATAATAATAATCATACATCATCATTTATTCACCAAAAAACACAAAGAGAGATGCGAAAAACAATCCTGAAAAGGTGTCTGGCACTCATGGCTTTCCTGGTGATGGCCATTAGCTTGCCGGCACAGACTCTCGACAACACCCGCATCACGGTCCACATGAAAGACGTGACGGTGAAACAGTTCCTCGACGAGGTGAAACGGCAAACCAAGATCCAGTTTCTCTACAATGCCGACGAACTGAAAAGCCTGCCTAGGGTGACTGTCAACGAAACCAATGCCCCAACCAGGCAAGTAATGAACAAGGTGATGCGCCAGATTGGCTGCCAAAGCGAAGAGAACAACGGCATCGTCACCATCACGCCACTGAAGCGTAACAACGGCGAGCGCACCGTGAAAGGTATCGTGAAAGACAACGAGGGCAATCCGCTCATCGGCGTGCCTGTGTGCATCGGCGAGAGCCGTGTGTGCACCGTGACCGACGCCGACGGTTTCTACACATTCAAGATTCCCAACGACAAGACCGTGCTCAAATTCTCGTACGTGGGCATGGAGACGGTCTATAAGACCATTGCCGCCGGCACAAAGACGGTCACCCAGGACATCATCATGGTTTCCGGCCATGAGCTCGACGAGGTAGTGGTCACCGGCTATCAGGTGCTCGACAAGCGCTCGCTCACCTCGGCTGTCAGCTCAGCCAAGATGGAAGACCTGGCCCGCTCGGACATGTCGTCACTCGACCAGATGCTCGAAGGCCGCATACCCGACCTGCTTATCACCAACAACTCTGCCGAGGTGGGTGTAGCTCCGAAGATCCGTATTCGTGGTACCTCCACGCTGATCGGTAACCGTGAACCGCTGTGGGTGGTGGATGGTATCATCATCCATGACCCGGTGAATGTGTCACCCGAAGAGCTCAACGACCCGGATTATGTAAACCGTATCGGTAATGCTATCTCGGGTATCAACCCGCAGGATATCGACCGTATCGACGTCTTGAAGGATGCTGCCGCCACGGCGATCTACGGTACCAAGGCTGCCAATGGCGTTATCGTCGTGACAACCAAACGCGGATCAGAAGGAAAACCGGAGGTAAGCTATAATTTCTCCATGAATGCAAAGCTGCGTCCGCACTATAGCGACCGTTCTGTCAATGTGATGAGTGCCAAGGAGCGTATACAGTTCTCTCGTGAACTGTATCACGACCACTATCCCTATGACGGCAATATGGCGCCTGTGGGCTACGAGGGACTGTTGTCTGACCTGTACAACAGGAAAATAACCTATCAGGAGTTTGTAGATGCGATCACTAAGGCAGAGTCGGAGAATACTGACTGGTTTAAGCTGCTTACCCAGAACTCACTGAGCACCCAGCACTCGCTGAGCGTGAGCGGTGGTTCGAAGACATCGCGCTACTATGCCTCTATAGGATATAACCACGACGATGACGTGATCAAGGCTAACCGCAACGAGCGCTATACCTATGCGATGAACCTGGATAATACGTTCTCTAATTGGTTGACTGCCTCATTCTCATTCAACGGCTACCATAGCGACCGCCGCTACTATCAGGATGAGATAGCCCCCATGGACTATGCCTATACCACCAACCGCGCCATACCGGCATACAATGAAGATGGCTCGTACTACTTCTACAAACCAGGTATCAGCTCAACTTATAACTACAATTACAATATTCTCAACGAGTTGGAAAACTCATACAGGAAGCAGGCAACCAACTCGATGACGTTTAACACCAACCTGCAGTTCACATTCACCAACTGGTTGCATGCCAATGCCATCCTCTCGCTGACCTATCAAAACACAGATCAAGAGGGATGGTGGGGTGAGAAGACCTACCACATCGCAAGACTGCGCGAATCAGACTATGGCGTACCCATTGACGCTGACAGAGTAGCTGACTCCAGTTGTCCGGTAGGTGGTGAGATAAGAAAATCCACGACACGAGATTTTAACTATACGGCCCGTTTCCAGATTGATGCCAACAAGTATTTCGGGGAAGACGAGAAATATAATATCGATGCCACAGCTGGTGTTGAGATCAATTCCGACCGCAACCGCAACCACAGCTATACAGAACGCGGCTACTACCGCGACCGCGGACTGCTGGTGGCCAACGATATCGACCCCACCATCTATCAGGCTTATGGGGCATGGAAAACGTCCAATGTCATGGCATTTACCGACAACCTGACGAACCAGTTCTCCACCTATGCCTCTTTCTCATTCGGGTACAAGCGCCTTTGGCGTGTCAATGTGAACGGCCGTGTAGATGCCTCCAACCGTTTTGGCGACCGCAGCAACGAACGGTTCCTGCCCATCTGGTCGGCATCAGGCAGCTACGACCTGAGCAGCCTTGTCAGCAAGGCCCAATGGATTGACTACACCACTTTGAAACTGTCGTACGGTTTCCAAGGCAACATGCTCGACAGCGAAAGTCCTGTCATGACCATCCGCAAAGGGGGCATGTCGACTTACTACAACCAGTTTCTGGCCAACATCGAGAAGAATCCAAACCCCGACCTGAAATGGGAAAAGACCCAGTCGTGGAACCTGGGACTCGACATGAGTTTCTTCAACCACCGCCTGGCGATGGAGGCATCAGTCTTCTACAAGAAGACCAAAGATGCTTTCATGTCGAAAAAAGTCTCTACCGTCAACGGTGTCACCTCGTACATCATCAATGGTGGCGACGTCACCAACAAAGGCTATTCGTTCGACATCACGGCCACGCCCATACAGACCAAGAACTTCCGTTGGACGCTCTCCACATCCATCTCAAAGATTATCAACACCCTGGATACCCGTCCGGATGCACAAGACTACACGCTGAGCAACTTCCTCAATGGTACGGCCATGGTGAAGGGTAAGAGTGTCAACACCTTCTACAGCTACCGCTTCCTGGGTCTGTCGCCTGTGAACGGCGGTCCGCTCATCGACGATTGGTTCGATAACATCGCTGCAGTCCGTGGATTGGAGAAGGCTGACTTCTATACCACCGTGCTTGAGGCCAGTGGCAAGCGTGATGCCGATATTCAGGGATCACTTACGAATACTTTCCGTTACAAGAACTGGCGTGCCAATATCACCTTGGGCTACTCTCTTGGAGCCAAGACCCGCTTGTTCGCTATGTACGGTAATGCTGCCTCTGGCGGATACGGCAACAAGATCTACGCCAATAAGAACTACAGCCGTGATTATATAGACCGCTGGAGATTCCCCGGCGACGAGATGCATACCACGCTGCCTGCCATTCTCACCACCAGCAATAGGGCCTATTTCGAATATTCCCGCCTGTGGACGAGCTTCAGCTCTTTTAATGATGTGTACCCCCTTGGCGACAACTATTGGGATATGTACGACTATTCCAACCTGCGTGTAGTGAGTGCCGACTACCTGAAAATGCAGTCGCTCAGCATTACCTACGAGTTCAGTCGTCAGTTACTTAGCCGCATTGGCATCTCACGCCTCGAACTGACAGCGTCGGCCTATAACCTCTTTACCATCTGCGACCCCGACCTGAAAGGACAGACGCCCACACAAGGCGGATTCTCTACCATTCAGTTGTCTGACCGTCCCAGTTTCTCACTCGGCTTGAATGTAAGATTTTGATAAAACATCAAGAAACAAAGAAAACAATGAAAAAGAAAGATATCAGTAAGGTAAGGAAAATGGCAACAAGCATTTTGTCGTGTGTGCTTTTCTCCCTGCTACCTTTATTTACATCCTGCTCAGACTTCTTAGATGAATACTCACAGGATATGTCTCGCGTGCAGACGGTTACCGATCTCGATGAACTGCTCACCGGAGACTGTTTGCTGCCATTAGGCTATGTCAGTACAGCTAATTCCACGTACTCGCTTTACAATCATAATTTTGACATCGTTCATTTCATGAGTGATGAGTTGGAAGAAAACTTAGACACTTACTATCCACCATACGACAGCAGGTACTGTACACCGGATTATTATCCCTACTTTACCTGGCAGCAAAGCTGTTTCCTGAATGAAGAGGGAAAGAACTCCAACGAAAGCAGTGAGGCCAGTTATTGGTTGATGGGTTACGAAAAAATTGGTAAGTGCAATATGATTCTTGAGGCAGCCAACGAGGTAGATCCTGAAGATGAGGATGACGAGGCTCTGCTCAACCAGGTAGTCGGCGAGTGCCATTTCTTGCGCGCCAACTATTACTTCATGCTGGTCAATCTCTATGCCAAGCCTTATGCACCGGCAACTGCGGCAACCACCCCTGGTATTCCTATCAAGACATCTGCCGAAATCCAGGACATCGAGTTCACGCGCAATAGCCTGTCGGAAGTGTACGACCTCATTGTCAGCGACCTCAACCAGGCCGAGCAGAGACTGGCAAATGCGGAAAAACCAAAAAACAAATATCGCGCGGGCATCCTGGCTGTCTACATCTTCCGAAGCCGTATAGCTGCCTTCATGCAAAACTGGAGCGAGGCGGCCGACTATGCCAGGAAAGCCCTCGCCATGAACAATAGTTTGCTCGACCTGCGCAACTGGTCGGAAGGATATCCCATTAGTGCTCAAAGCCCTGAGGTGATATACTCTAACGGCAGTTCGTGCTTTGGAAACACCATCTACATGTATCCGAACAGAGCCAACCGCTACGGAGGCGAATACACTTATGCACCCACATATACCATCAGTGATCATCTGCTCAGTCTCTACGATAATAATGACGGGCGCATTGGGGCCTACATCACCAACCAAGACGACATCTCGAATGGATGCTGGTCGTATAAGAAAATCAACAACAGCACCGACAATTTCAACACCTACAACACGGCCAGCGACGTGTTCTGCCTGCGCACAGCAGAGGCTTATCTACTCTTGGCAGAGGCAGAGGCTCAGCAAGGCAACGATGGCGAGGCCTGCCGGCAACTCAACCTGCTCAGGGCCGCCCGCCTGAAAAATCATGCCGATATCTCGCTCAGTGGAGCCGAACTCATCACCTTTATCCGCGAAGAGCGCGAGCGCGAGCTCTGCCTCGAAGGGCACCGGTGGTTCGACCTGCGACGCTATCAGGTAGACGCCAAGTACCCCTACTCCACCACCATTGAGCATACCTTCACCTTCATCAAGACGGTCGACTATGCCGATGTGCGCGACCATACCAACTACTACCGCCTGGAACCCAACGACGATGCCTACACGCTCGACATTCCCAAGCAGGTGCGCGACCATCAGGTGAGCATCGGCAGCAACCCGCGACCCTTCCGCAATCCTTTCAAGGTGGTGGCTGCCGACGATAGCGACAACGATTACTAATCGACACACCCAAAGTATATCAACAACCCCAAAACGAAACGCAATTATGAACAACAATATCCATCCTATCCACAAAGCTGCGAGAATGGCCTACAACTTGCTGCTGGCACTCTTCGCCATCTGCATCTCGGGCGTGTGCGTTGCCTGCGGAGGCGAGGAAGACGACACCACCCCCAGCTATGCAGATGTCAACGGATTTGCCCCGGCTGACGACGATAATAGTCCTACTGCCCAGTTACGAAGAGATTTCTATAATCAGACAGGAAGTTATCTCCTTTTCAAGGATACGCTCATCACGCATACAAGTGATGGCAGGTCAGAATTGCTCGACATTACCTATTTTATTATGGGAAGCATCGACTGGCAATCCGATTACAAGTATACCTACGAATATATTGAAGATATCGAACAACAGCGAAAAGCTGCCGAATATGTGCAGAAATATCTCATCAAGCGACTGGGTAAAAACACCCCATACAGTTTCTTCTTGGTCAACGACCTCCACTACGACTATTACGGCCGGTTACGGCAGCGTGATAAAGTGCTGGGACTGAGGTCGTATGTCATCAGCATGGGCGGTGGTGAGGCTTACGATGATCCGGAGACTTATTTCGGTGACATGATCGTTGACATCGTGAAAAACTCCATTAGCCGTGTTCCTGAAGAGTTGATGAACCAGTTCTACGCCTTCAGCAAGGATTACTATGGTAATGATATCGACGGCGAGCTCACCGATCAGGAAGTGTGGGATCTCGGTATGTTCTATTACATAGAAGACGACTGGTGGGGCAACTATTTCTATTATCAGTCTACAGACCTCTCCCTCTGGTTGGAGGCGGTGCTGACCATGTCACCATCTGAGTTTGAGGCAGAATACGGCTCCTCGAGTGTCATGATGGAGAAATATGCCCTTCTGCGTGAGATAATCCTGGACCAGGGTTTTGAATTATAATGAATGACTATTGACAAACGATTGAAAAGTAATGAACAACATAAATATTTACAAAAGGATGAAGATAGCAAGCATATACGTCGTGCTTCTTCTGTTTTCCCCCGTCGTCTTTGTCTCTTGTGGTGATGACGAAGAGACGATACCTGTTGTTACCCCCACAGCCACAGGAACCATGACCGATAACGATGGTAATGAATACAGGTGGGTGCGTATAGGCAATCTCGACTGGATGGCTGAGAGTTCAAGGGCGGGAGAACCGTGGTATGATCAGAGTTATCTTACAGAGAATGGAATAGAGAATTATTTCTATACACGTGATGACGAAGAGGCTGAGCAGCGTCTGCAGACACTCGGCAACTACTATACCTACTATCAGGCACTCGAGAATTGTCCTGACGGATGGCGCCTGCCTACGGACGACGACTGGAAACAGTTGGAAATGGCTCTCGGTATGAGTAAGGAAGAAGCCGACAAGACAGGATGGAGAACAGGAGCAGCCTCTTTGCTCACACAAGGAACAGAGGGGACTGGCCTGAACTTCGGCTATGCCGGACAACTGGCTTCCTATAGTACGGCAAGCATCACTGAGTATCATATTGGTGACTATGGCTACTTCTGGTCGTCGACCATTGATCCTGATGCAGCCTACGAGAGTGCCTTTATCCGTAAGATAACGCCTGCACAACCTAATAAGGTGCAGCGTGTCTCAACCATGACGAGCTATAGGTATATTTCTGTACGCTACTGTCGCGATGCCAGATAAATATTGAACACAAAAATGGTTTATCATAGATTAATGATTAGGTTGTTATTAGCTGCCTGCCTGTTGCCGCTTTCGGCACAGGCACAGCTAATAAAAGGTCACATCCCCGGAGGGAAGCAGATGCGATGGGGTGGGATAGAGTACAGTCGTGACTTCGACTTCTTCCAACAGCAATTGCTGCCTTTCAACATGGATGAGAACGATCACTTTGTCTTCGATACGCAGTTGCCGGGGCAGTTCGGCATCGTAGGTGTCAATACAGACGGCAGATCGATCGATGTGGTGGTAGAGCGTGGCAAGACGATGACGGTCAATCTGACAACCGTCAAAGATAAGAAAAGTGCCAAGTCTTACCCACGGTTGACCGTGACGGGCCCTAACAAAACGGCTACCGACTATCTGAACAGCGTCAACCGCGCTACCAGTATCACGGCTATCACGGGTTATGGACGACCTGAAGAGCGTGTAGGCAAAGAAGAGGGATTGCGTATCCTGGAGGAGACGATCACGCGGATGCGCAAGTCGTTGAAGAAGGTAAAACCGCAGGCTGCCCGTGATTTCATGAGTCGTTATACGGATATGCTTTACAACCATTACCGCTTAGAGATCCTGAGTGAGCACCGACATACCCATATCTATTGGCAATGGGGGAACGAGGATTACAAGAAGGTCATTACTGAGATTGATCCCAACGATCCCGTCGGATTGACATGGCGCTTGCCGCATCGATGGGTGTACAATCAGATAGACCCTACGTTGGCTAATCAAGCCGACCTCACCGACTATGCCCTACGCTATATAGAGGTGATGCGCCCTGTTATTACCGACAAGCAGGTGAAGCACTGTCTGCTGGATAACCTTGTCGATCGGGTCGTGACACAGGGTAATCCCGAGGATGTGGACCGCTTCTGGAAACCCATCGCGGAATATACTGCCGAAGACACAGAACTTCTCCATAAATACCTACCGAAGATAGAGGCGCTGAAGAATACGCGAGCCGGCAAGATGGCTCCTGAACAGACCTTCAGCGATATCAACGGCAAACCGCATCAACTGAGTGAGCTTCGTGGCAAGGTGCTCTATATCGATGTGTGGGCCACGTGGTGCGTGCCCTGCAAGATGGAGATACCCCATTTCGCCCGAGTGGCCGAACACTACAAAGACGACCCCGCCATCCAGCTCGTCAGCATCAGCACCGACCGCGAGCGCGACCACGACAAGTGGCGCCAGATGATTGCCGACGAGAAACCTGCCTGGCCACAGTACGTGATGAACGATGCGGAGAACGAGAAATTCTCTGCCGACTTCAACATCCAGTTCATTCCCCGTTTCATCATCATCAATGCCGATGGAACCATTCAAAATGCCGACGCGCCGAGACCTTCAGACAAAAACATCCTACAAACGCTGGATGCCATTATCGCAAAAAACAAAAAATAAAATGATACAGCACTTTTTTCCATCAATCACACTATGAAAAAAACACACCTTATGTTGGCGGTGGCTCTTCTCATGGCTGCCGCCACTTCTGCTCAGACATTCACCATCCAGGCCACCATCCCCGGCATCACAGCCGGGTGTGAGGTACGCCTGTTGACCCACGACGGCCACCAGACGCTTCTGGCCAAGGGCACCACCGCCGACGGTGGCTTCTCCCTGTCAGGAGAGGTGGCACGTCCCACCCTCGTGTCGCTGCGCATCAACGACAAGCCGCAGTATGCAGAAAACGAGCATGCCCAAGACCGTGGCGGCCAGTTCATGCTCGGCGAGGGCATCACCACCATCCGTGCCGACCACTTCCTACAGGTGCCGCGCATCTACGAGTTCGGCGAGACACCTCTCAAGATGGAGCGCAACCTCCACATCGAGGGCGGTCTGCCGCAACGTCACTATCAGGAGTGGCGCAACTACATCATCGACGCCGAGCTGGCTGCATGGCAGACTGACCATGTGGCATGGAAGGCACAGTTTGGCAACAGCCGCCAGTCTGACGAAGAGCCGGCAGCGCTCAGCGAGATGAAAGCTGCCGGACTAGCGGCACAGGCCATGGTCGACGCCATGAACAGCGCCTTCGTGAAGGCTCATCCCACCTATGCCATCAGCCTCGTCCTGCAACAGCAACAGCTGGAAAACATGTTCGCCTTCAGCAACGATGAACTCGACCAGCTCGTCACCACCTTCCGCGACAACGAGGATCAGCAGGGCTACAAGGCTCTTTGTCAGCAGATAGAACAGCTGCGACGCTACACCCGCGGCACACCCTACACCGACTTGACATTGGAACTGCCCGACGGCAGCAGGAAGAGTCTCTCCGACTATGTGAAGAAAGGTCAGCTCCACTTCATCGACTTCTGGGCCTCGTGGTGCGGCCCGTGCCGTGCGGCCATCCCCAGCGTGAAGGAGATGCACCGGCAATGGGGCGACCGTGTCAACATTCTCAGCATCTCGCTCGACACCAACAAGGAAGCCTGGCAGCAGGCCATGCAACAAGAGCAGATGCCCTGGACGCAGCTGCTGGTGCCCCGTGAGAGCAGCAAAGCCCTTACCGATGCCTATCAGGTACGGGCCATCCCCTACCTCATGATCATCGACGGCGACGGCCGCATCCTTCTCACCACCCACTCTGCCGACAAGGCACAGGCAGCGATTGAAGGGAGGATAGGATTGAGGGGAGAGAGGTGAGAGGAGAGATGTGAGAGAATAGATTTCAGAAGCAAGAAAGTAAGAAGCAAGAAGCAAGAGAATAGCCTTGTCTATTGAGAACCTATGAGGGTGGTGTTGACGAAGAAAAGGGTAATCTCGTACCCACGCTCCTCCGCACCTTCGTACCTTCGAAGGCTTGCAATAGGAGCATATCTCTTGCTTCTTACTTCTCAAGAGTAATCTCTCCCCTCTCTCCCCTCACCTCTCACCTCTAAATTCTCACTTCCCCACTTCCGCTCCTTGCTTCATGCGGTCGGCCATGCCGATGCCGCCCCGCAGGTTACCGGCGATGCCGAGGCCGGGATAGCGCTGTTGCAGGGCCTCGACGATGGCATAACGGTCGTCGGACGACTCCTGATACTGGGGGATGGCATGCTCATGACGGAAGATGCGCATCTTGCCGTGATGCACGTCGCCCTGCTCGACGTCGGCCAGTTTAATCATCAGACTGGCTATGCCGTCCATGGGCTTGCGCCAGGAGCGGTTGAAGAAGAAACTGAGCCAGTCTATATAGGGTGAGATGATATATTTCTCGCGGTGGCTCACGAAGGGCATGAGCAGCTGATGGTCCTGACGAGCCCCGGCCATGGGTGCTGCCACGCAGAGCCCCGGGTCGACAAAGAGGGTGGGCTGACAGCTGATGCCCGAGGCGCGAAAAGAGTTTGGCATAGCCCGAGAGCCATGCCACTACGCGTACAATATATGATAGTATTCTATCCAAAATCCTTGATGAGATATTTTGTTGACTGCATCCTCATCCCATCACCACGTCGAGCACCATCATCAGCACGAAACCGATGGCGAAGCCAATCGTACTCAGGTTGGTATGCTTGCCTTGCGAGGCTTCAGGAATGAGTTCCTCAACGACGACATAGCACATGGCACCGGCGGCAAAGGCGAGCATGTAGGGCAATACGGGCGTGAGCAGCGATGCCAGCAGCACCACGGCCAGGCCGCCGATGGGCTCGACGGCTCCGCTCAGACTGCCTAGCATGAACGAGCGCCACTTGCTGTTGCCCTCGGCCCGCATGGGCATGGAGATGATGGCTCCCTCGGGGATGTTCTGAATGGCGATACCCAGCGATACCGCCACGGCCGATGCGACGGACAGTCCGGCCGCTCCTTGTTCGGCCCCGGCGAAGACCACACCCACAGCCATACCCTCGGGCAGGTTGTGAATGGTGACGGCAAGGGCGAGCATGGCGGTGCGTGATAGCTTCGAGCGTGGACCCTCAGGAGTGTCAGCGCCCAAGTGCAGGTGCGGGGTGAGTTCGTCGAGTGCCAGCAGGAAGAAGATGCCCAACAGGAATCCGACGGCCGCCGGCAGCACAGACCAGGCCCCCTTTGCCTCCTCCATTTCCATGGCGGGAATCAGCAGCGACCATACAGAGGCTGCCACCATCACGCCAGAGGCAAACCCCAATAGCGTCTTCTGTACCCGGGGCGACAAGTCGTCCTTCATGAAAAAGACGAATGCCGCTCCGAGCATGGTTCCCAACAGGGGGATGAGTAAACCGATGGCGAGGGTCATGGGTGTTATGCTTTATTGAATTTCTGCTTGCCCTGTTTGCAGCGCGGACAACGCCAGTCGTCGGGGAGGTCGTCGAAAGCCACGCCGTCGTGCTCTGCAGGGTCGTAGACGTAGCCGCAGATGGGGCAGACATACTTGCCAGAAACCTGCTGCTCAGAGAAATCGACCTCTGCCAGGACGGTCGGCACGTTTCTCCATCATCATAGAAGTAGATAAAAAAAGAGGATAGAGGATGACCGTCGCGGTTGGTTCCTATCGGGCAGGCGCACGCTGATGCGGTCATTCCCTATCCTCAAATTCTAATGGTCAATTCTCATCAGGGCTGTTTGCCGATGTAGGCCAGGATACCACCGTCGACATACAGGATATGTCCGTTGACGGCATCCGAAGCGTGAGAGGCGAGGAACACAGCGGGTCCGCCCAGCTCCTCGGGCTGCAGCCAGCGTCCTGCCGGTGTCTTGGCACAGATGAACGAGTCGAACGGATGGCGGCTGCCGTCGGGCTGACGCTCGCGGAGCGGAGCAGTCTGCGGAGTAGCGATGTAGCCCGGGCCAATGCCGTTGCACTGGATGTTGTACTCACCATACTCAGAGCAGATGTTGCGGGTGAGCATCTTCAGGCCACCCTTGGCGGCAGCGTAGGCGCTGACGGTCTCGCGACCCAGCTCCGACATCATCGAGCAGATGTTGATGATCTTGCCGTGGCCCTTCTCGATCATGCCGGGGATGACGGCCTTGGAGACGATGAAGGGGGCGTTCAGGTCAACGTCGATCACCTTGCGGAAATCCTCGGCGCTCATCTCGAGCATCGGGATGCGCTTGATGATGCCGGC
>DEFO01000025.1:3689-19089 GCA_002350805.1 Prevotella sp. UBA2850 | reverse complement strand
TTGTTTCGACCGCCGGTAGAACGTTTACCGTAAACGAGAGACTTCTCTGGCACGGATGCAGTAATATCCTCGAACGTGCCAATAACCTTGTGTCTTTGACCCGGAGTTACCGGTTTTAACTTACGTACTGCCATTTCTTATTTAAATATTGCTATAAAAATCAATTGTCTCGCCCTCTTTCAGAGTAACGATTGCTTTCTTGAACGCATTGCGCTGACCTTTAATCAGACCGGCCTTGGTGTAGCGGCTAGAGCGCTTACCGGCATATCTCAATGTGTTCACATCTACCACTGTAACATTATACAGACTTTCGATCTCGCTCTTAATCTCAAGCTTGTTAGCCTCAGGGCGAACGATGAAGCCATAGCGGTTAGGCTGCTTGTCTGTAATCTTGGTCATCTTCTCAGTGACCAATGGTTTAATGATAATTGCCATAGTCTATGTCTCCTTTACTTATTTAAGATTCCGTCGATTGTCTCCAGCGATTTCTCGGTAATAACGAGAACATCAGCATTCAAGATCTTATAGGTATTCACCTTGGATGCCTCAAGCACCTCTGCACGCTGCAAGTTACGAGCCGACAAATATACGTTTTTATTCGATTCGGGCAAAAGAAGCAGGACTTTCTTATCCTCGACTTTAAGATTTTTAGTAATATTTACGAAATCTTTTGTCTTGGGAGCGTCCAGATTGAAGTCTTCCACCACTACCAGTGCGTTATCCTGCACTTTGTAAGAGAGAGCCGACTTACGGGCAAGCACCTTTACTTTCTTATTCAGCTTGAAGCTGTAGTCGCGGGGCTTCGGGCCAAACACGCGGCCACCACCTCTGAGCAGCGGAGAGTTGATATCACCATGACGAGCGCCGCCGCCACCTTTCTGGCGACCCAGCTTGCGGGTAGAACCTGCATGCTCACTTCTTTCCTTTGCCTTGGCAGTGCCCTGACGCTGGTCAGCGAGGTACTGCTTCACGTCCAGATAAATAACGTGGTCGTTGGGCTCAATGCCGTAGATCGATTCGTTCAACGAAACCTTTCTTCCGGTCTCCTGTCCGTTGATGTTTAATACGTTGATTTCCATTACTTATTCACAATTACGGTTGAACCTTTGCAACCAGCCACCGAACCCTTCACAAGCAGAAGGTTGTACTCTGGTATTACTTTTAACACTCTCAGATTCTGGGTCTTGACTCTGTCACCACCCATTTGTCCGCCCATGCGCATTCCTTTGAATACCTTTGCGGGGTACGAACAAGCACCTATTGATCCCGGTTTGCGGGCGCGGTCGTCCTGACCGTGAGTAGCCTGGCCTACACCACCGAATCCATGACGCTTCATAACACCCTGGAAACCCTTACCCTTAGAGGTACCAACAACGTCAACAAAATCTGCGTCGTTGAAGATCTCCACTGTGATGGTGTCACCGAGGTTGTACTCCTCGTCAAACTTGAACTCGGCCAAGTGTTTCTTTGGTGTTGTACCGGCTTTCTTGAAGACGCCCATCATAGGCTTGGTGGTGCGCTTCTCTTTAGCCTCACCAAAACCAACCTGGACAGCTTTGTAGCCATCCTTCTCAATGGTCTTCACCTGAGTAACAACACAAGGACCAGCTTCGATAACAGTGCACGGTACGTTCTTACCGTCGGCACTGAAAACGGATGTCATTCCGATTTTCTTTCCTAATAATCCTGGCATTTCAGTTTTAAAATTTAAATAAATGTATAAAATGTAATTTTGGTTTCTTTTTTAAGTGCTACCACGCTTCTCTTTTCACACACAAAAACACTTAAAAAAGAAACGCCCACTTCTTCGCATTTGAAGGTTAAGTCGCTCTTTATCAGTGTATTGATAGCTTGAGAGCCAGCGCAATACTCAACTTAGCGGCTGCAAAGGTACACATTATTATTGTAATACACAAGTTATAATACCTCGAACATAACATTATTTAATGTTTTTTAGCTTTCTATTTATCTTTTCCCCATGCGAATGGGCAGGAAAAGGGGGAAAAGTCAGTAAGAAAGCAGTATGGCATCCTTGCAGCGGAGTGTCTGCCATATCAAGCATACCTCCTTGCTGAATCATCATTCTCCGGCTTAGTGACAAGCCGACACCGTGACCGTTTCTTTTAGTGGTGAAGAAAGGAACGAACAGCGACTGTCGGTTCTCAGCTGGTATGGGCTGTCCGTCGTTGCCAATCACGAGTGTTTCCTGACTTGCCTCGATGACCATTCTCTTGGCATGGGCCTCAATGGCATTCTTCACGATATTCATCAGTATCTGGCGCAACATGCTGGCATCGGCGAATACTTTCATACCAGCAGATACGCTGATCTCCCACACCAGTTGTGGATACGCGTTGCTGACGTATGCAATCTCTTGCTGCAGTTCAACTTCTTTCACCACAGGCTTTTCCAACTCCGACATCTTGCGATAGTTGACCACGAAATCGCTCAAATGCTGTGAGGTGTCGTTGATGGCTTGGATGCCGCTTTCAAGCGCTGTATCCTTCACGTCTGCTCGTTTCAGAAGCGACTGGCTGATGCTGGTGATAGGTGCTGTGGCATTCATGATCTCATGGGTCAGCACTCTGGTTAGCCGTTCCCACGATTCCACTTCGTTCTGATTCACCTGCTGACGGATGGTATCTCCCAGCTGATTCAGCGTTTCTTGCATGGCCCGCTCACCGGGCAGCAGTCCGCTCGTAGGCAGCCTGAAGGTAAAGTCGTGATTGCGCATAGCCTCTTGCATCAGATGAGCACGCAGACCAAGTTTCCGCTGATGGCGAACAAACCACAGTCCTGCCACGACAACCACTATACCTATAATTATACACAAGGTAATCATATATCTCAATTTTCAACTCTCAGTTCTCAACTCACTCAAGTCGTTTCATTTTGTTATAAAGTGTCTGGCGGGTGATGCCTAGCAACTCGGCAGCCTGCGTGAGATTGCCATGACAATGGTCGATGGTACGGCGGATGTGTTCTTTCTCCATCTCATCAAGAGTCACAATCTCGTTTTGCATATCAAGAACATCTTTCAGTTTGCGCAGCAGTTCATCGTTGTCCCAGGGTTTAGCAATGAAATCGGCAGCACCGCTCTTTAATCCACGCACAGCCAAAGAGACATCTGCATAGGCTGTCAGTAGCACAACAGGTGTCTGCGGATGCTGCTTGCGTATGGCTCTGAGCCAGAACAAGCCTTCCTGTCCTGTATTCACCCCCAGGGTAAAATTCATGTCGAGCAAAACGATGTCAACGTCTTCCTGAGCCATCAGTTTCAGAATGTCGTCGGGCTGTTCTAACATCAATATACGCTCAAAGATGCCATCCAACAGATAGCGCATGGCGGTCAGGATAGACGCATTGTCGTCAACGATAAGTATAGTGCCGTATTGTTTCATGCTGTCAAGTCTTGTGCAAGTCGGATGCAAAGAACTCTTATCGTGTCGGGTTGCAACCTTGACTCGCAGGTTTCATTTGCAAAGGTACGAACAATCTGTCTAAAAATCATACGAAGAGGTGTCTAAAAATTAGACGTTCTGCGCCTGACTGTGTTAAAACCTATGGCAGTAAAGACAAAAAGCAATAACTTTGCCATGCGAAAAGTAAAACGAACGAGTATGAAACAAGCATTCATCCTATGCCTCACTCTTGCAGTCAACACATCTGCAGCACAGTCTTCATGGACGATGCAACAGTGTATGCAATACGCTGTGGAGCACAACCACGAAGTGAAACGTGCCGAACTGCAACTCGACAATTATAAAGCAACCAAGAAGGGAGCAATAGGCAACTTTCTCCCCATGCTGTCTGCCAGCATCGGTGCCCAATACAATTTCGGACGAGCTATTGACCCTGAGACCAACGGCTACACCGATGTGAGCACATTCTACAATGGCTACACGCTGCAGGCCTCACTGCCGGTCTTCGACGGATTCAGTCGCATCCACGCACTGCAGGCAGCCAAAGCCAGCACGATGATGGGACTGTCTACTCTTCGGCAAATGCAGAATCAGACGGCTCTGAACGTGATGCAGGCCTATACGAATGTCGCTTATTATGCAGGATTGGTAAAAATGGCCGACGAGAAAGTGCGAGAGACCGAACTGCTGCTCCGTCAGACCCGACTATTTGAAGAGGTGGGGCGCAAGAGCAGTGCCGATGTGGCTCAGGTAGAGGCACAAAAGGCAGAGGCCGACTACGAACTGACGCGACAGCAGAATCTCTACGCATCGGCCATGCTCGAACTGAAAAAGGAAATGGCACTGTCTGATGATATGGAAATCAAAATAGACTGTTCTGAGTTGACCGACTCCTCTGACAATAGTTCAGCAGCGACAGCGGCAGCAATAACACCTCTGCCGGCGTTCCACTCTGAATTGGAAGCAGTCCGCTATCAGATGCAAGCCAGCCGACATGAGTGGCGTCAGGCCCGTGCAGCCCTCTACCCTACTCTCTCGTTGAGCGCGGGCCTGAACACCACTTACTATCACACGCTGCATTCTGCTGCCGGACAGGCTTTCCACACGCAGTTCAAGAACAACATGGGTGAGTATGTCGGTGCAACTCTCACCATTCCCCTGTTCAACCGCCTGCAGACCATCACTAACATCCGTCGTGCCAAGAACAACTACCGGATAGCCTGCGAAAACTACGAGCAGAAGCAGTTGGAACTGGTGAAACTGAGCCGGGAGGCCTGGCAGGACTGGCAGGGATATCTGAAACAGACCGAGCAGATGACCCGCAAGGTGGAAGCCGACAGTCTGGCTTATCAGTTGACGAAACGTCAGTTTGAGGAAGGACTCTCAACGGCCATCGACCTGCGAACCTCTTCGGCACAACTGATGAATTCAAAAGCAACATTGTTGCAATGCCGCCTGATGACCATCGTAAAAGAACAATTAGTAAGATATTATAGAGGAGAAACGATATGGAGCAGCGAGCGGAGAGAGGAGTTTACTCCGGCTATTCCGAGTCGCGAATGAGTTAAACGAAGTTAAACGATATGGACAGAGTGATAGAAAAGACAAAGACACAAAGGCTGATGAAGTATTGGCCGTATATGGGTGTTGCGTGCCTGGTATTAGCTGTTGGCTGCTGGCTCGTGTTTGGCAGTCATGCCTCAACGCTGAAAGTCAACAAGGACGAACTGACCGTCAGCGAAGTGCAACAGGCCGAGTTTAAGGACTATGTGCGTACCAACGGACAGGTGCTGCCCATCCAGGTGGTACAGATATCGCCCGAAGAGGGTGGCATCGTGATGGAGAAGGTGGCCGAGGAGGGAGCCCACGTCAAGAAAGGCGATGTCATCGTGCGCCTTTCCAACTCGAACCTCGACCTGCAGATTCTGAATGCCGAAGCCGAACTGGCCGAAAAGCAGAACCTGCTGCGCAATACACAGGTGGCCATGCAGCAAGACCGCCTGAACAACCAGACGGAACAGGCACAACTCGATATGGACACGCAGCGCAAGCAGCGCACCTTTGAACAGAACAAACGGCTGTTCCGTGAGAAACTCATCAGCCGTGAAGACTATGTACAGTCGCAAGAAGACTACCAACTGTCGGCCAAGAAGCGTTCTTTGGTAAGCAAACGCCTGAAACAGGACAGCATCTACCGCACCGTTCAGATGGATCAGATGGAGGACAACCTGCAAAACATGCGCCGCAACGTCGTACTAGTCCGTCAGCGTAAAGACAAACTGGAGGTGCGCTCGGCCATTGATGGCGAACTGGGCCTGCTCGATGTGGAGTTGGGCCAGAGCATCCAGCCCGGTCAGAAGATTGGACAGCTGAACGACCTCTCCGACTATAAGGTGCAGGCCCAGATAGATGAGCACTACATCGACCGCGTGCGCCAAGGGCTCACCGCCACCTTCACCCGTGGCGACAAGCAATACCAGCTGCAGGTGCGCAAGGTCTATCCCGAAGTGCGCGAGGGTAAGTTCCGCTGCGACTTCATCTTCCGTGGCGAGCGTCCGGAAAACATCCGCACAGGCCAGACCTACTACATCGACCTCGAACTGGGCCAGCCCGAGCAGGCCGTGCTCATCCCGCGCGGCACCTTCTTCCAGACCACGGGCGGACAGTGGATATTCGTGCTCGACAAAAGTGGTACGAAAGCCTATCGCCGAAATGTCCGTATTGGTCGTCAGAACCCTCAGTATTACGAAGTGCTTGAAGGCCTGGAGCCTGGCGAACGCGTCATCACCAGCGGCTACGAAGCGTTCAAGGACAACGAGGTGCTGGTACTGAAATGACAATTGAAAACTATTAAATATTTTTTCGTACATGATTGACATATTAAGAAACATGCTTTACATGGCGCGCCGCTTCAAGACGGCGACGGCGCTGAACTTCCTGGGGCTCGTGGTGGCCTTCGCTGCCTTCTACCTGCTGATGACGCAGGTGGTGTATAACCGCTCTTATAATGCGAGCATCCCTGATGGTGAACGCGTGTTCCGATTTGAGGCGAAGATGGGGACAGACTCTCCGTGGGACATCAATTGCAACCGGCCTGTGAATGCCATCCTGGCAGAGATGCCACAGGTAGAGGCGATGACCGAACTGGCCACTTGGGGGCAGACGCGCGAGTTCCAGATTGGTGAGAGTGTGGTGCAGCATTCATGCGTAGGCTCTAACCTGACACCCTTCGGAGCCATCTCCGCGCGGTGTCTCGACGGAAAACTGAGTTGGGACGAATATAGCGACCGAACACTCATCATACCGGCATCACTGGCCAAGAAGCTATTCGGGCGCACGGATGTGGCCGGACAGCCGCTGTACTCGAAGACGGACACGCTGACCATCCGCGGTGTCTATGAAGACTTCCCAGACAACTGCTCACTGAAGAACCACGTGCTCTATGCTACGCAAAACAACCTTCAGGACTGGGGTGAGTGGAGCTATAATGCCTACGTAAAACTGCGTGAGGGCGTCGACGCCGAGGCGATGATGCAGGGCTTCTCCAAACAGTTCAAGGAACTGATGTGGAAGCAACAGTGGGGCGGAGCACTTGCAGCCGGAGAGGTCAACGAAGGCCAGGAGAAAGAGGTGCGTGCCATGTTCGACAGGCAGTTCGACAGTCAGGGCTATCGGCTGACGCCCATCAGCGACACCTATTTCTCAGGTGTCTCCAGCGAAGACAAGGGTAATCCCGCCATGCTCTTTATCCTGGAGCTGGCCTGTGCTTTGGTCATTGTCATTGCTGCCATCAACTTCCTGAATTTCGTCTTGGCCGAGAGTCCTATGCGCATCAAGAGCGTGAACACCCGTCGTGTACTGGGCGAGGGGCTGGCAACACTGCGAATAAGAATCATTGCCGAGACGGTGCTGACGGCATTAGTGGCCTGTGGAGTGGCATTGATCGCATGTGCCGTCATTGGCAAAGAGCCGTCGGAACTATTGTTAGGCTCAACAGCCCTCGGCGACCATACCGTCCTTCTGGCAGTCATGATGCTGCTGGCTGTCGCAGTGGGTATTGTGGCTGGTGTTTATCCTGCATTCTTCGTCACGTCGTTTCAGCCAGCATTAGTACTAAAGGGCTCGTTCGGGCTGACCCCTAAGGGACGCAAATTGCGCTCCGTGCTCGTTGCGCTGCAACTGGGCATAGCCCTGCTCATGGTGACCTATATCAGCATTCTGCTCATGCAGAGCCGCTACATCTACCAGAGCGACTACGGTTTCGACAAGGACGAGGTCATCTACGCACAACTCACCGAAGAGCATTTCGGCAAGAAAGATGCCATCCGGGCTGAATTGTTGCAACAGAGCGGCGTCGCTGATGTCAGTTTCTCCAACTTTGTGCTGGGCTTGCAAGATGACTACATGGGGTGGGGACGTGGTGATAATGACCATCGAATCACGTTCACCAGTATGCCCGTCGACTGGCACTACCTTCGCACCATGGGCATCAAGGTCATAGAGGGCCGCGACTTCACAGAGCACGACGGCGACTGCTACATCATCAACGAGGCGGCCCGCCGTCAGTGGCCCTGGGTAGAGATGGACAAAAAGCTGTTGGACAATGACTTCCCCGTCATCGGCGTCTGCGAGGACATCCGATATGCGTCCACTCGCAAGGACCGTCATCAGGAGCCGTTGGCTTTCGTTATTATGGGCGAGTCATTCAAGGAGTGGGGCGACCGGCTGGGCATTGTCAACATCCGTGTCGCTGCGGGTATTGACAAGGTCAATCTCCGCCGGCAGATCAGCGATATACTGACCAGAATGGGCAGTGGTGAACAGGTGGAGGCCAAGTTTCTCGACCAGAAACTGGAGGATCTTTATCAAGAAGAGTTCCGCTTCATTCAGCAGGTGGGATGGTTTTCCGCCATCTGTCTTATCATTGCTCTCATCGGTGTGTTCTGCATGACCATGTTCGAGACGGAGTATCGCCGCAAGGAGATTGGCATCCGCAAGGTGTTTGGCTCTTCTACAAAGGAGATTCTGCTGATGTTCTGTCGCCACTATACCTGGCTGATCGCAGTCAGTTTCATCGTTGCCGCTCCTATAGCGTGGTATCTCGGCCGTCAGTGGTTGGAGAACTTCGCCGAGCGCACGCCAGTCTACTGGTGGATATTCCCGCTCAGTTTGCTCATGGTGGGCGTCATCACGATGACCACCGTCATCATCCAGAGCTGGCGCACTGCCAACGAGAATCCCATCAATAGCATCAAGACGGAGTGACAAGTCTTCGCCCCCTCGTACCTCCGAAACTCAAAATGAATAACGTAAAGAAGAATCAACGTGAATTAAAAATAAGTTTCATCAGCGTCAACCGTTAAGGTGAATAAGGCTACAAGTAGTCTGTCAAAATCGTTAAGTACAAACAAAAAAATGTTAAATCTCAGTACCAAAATCAAGTCCAAGTTTTGGTACTGGCAGTACCAAACATTGGTACGGCTACAAAGCATCTGTACGCATAGACAGGACACTTTTCTCTGTATGAAACTGAAACAATAGACAGTTATTCCACTGTTATGCTGAATCAATAGACACATCGATATCTTCTACGGACTTATAGGACTCCAGACGGTATTGTCTGAACTCCTGAACTACGAGAATAGTTGGGAATATACGAAACTTAAAGATTTTTAACACCGCCACATGCAAGAACTTTTCTTTTGCGAGTTTACTCTGACAGAATACAATCAATATAAAAAAGATATCATGAAAAAACTAAGAAAAGCAATGATTGGAGCAGTGCTCTGCGCACTTCCCCTTATGGCAAGCGGTCAGGACATCCACTGGCAGGCACGTGGCGGCATCGGCTATTCCACCGCCTTCGCAGGTGTAACGAATATCAAAGACCGAGTGGGATTCCACGTAGGTGGCGGAGCCGACATCGGACTGTCGAAGAATGGCGTCTGGCGCTTCCAGCCTTCCCTCCAATTCGTGAGAAAAGGTTGGAAGTTTGATGGCTTCTACGGCAATGAACAAATCATGGAGGCACAGTATGGCACACGGCTCGACTACCTGCAGCTGCCGTTACAGATGGCTGCCCGCCTGAGATTGGGCAAAGATTGCTTCCTCACCTTCCGCAGTGGCGGCTACGTGGCCTATGGGCTAAGTGGCAAGACCCACATGAACGTGCTGAACACCGATCACAGCGAGACGTTCGGTGTGAACCACTTCAGCCGTCCCTTCGATTTCAACTCATGTGCCTACGACAAGGAAAACCGCAAGGTGGACTATCCGTCGTTCAACCGTTGGGATGCTGGCGCGTATGGCGGCATGGACCTGACGGTCGGCCACATCATCATCGGCTATAACGTAGCCGTCGGACTGACAAAAGTCTGCAATGCCGGTTTTATGGGCAATCCTGCGGGCAACGCCGCCACCGCCGTCCTTCTGGGCGCTCACCCCAAGAACATCTCTGCCGACCTCTCCATCGGCTATCAGTTCTGACAACTGTCTAAAAATCATACGCCAAAGTGTCTAATTTTTAGACAATCGGCATCCGCCAGGGCCAAAAACCTTGGCGGATTTGTTTTATTGCCTTAAATTTGCAGCAACAATAATCAGAAATTGATATGAAGAGTTATTTCCGTTTCCTCTCGCGCAATAAGCTATATACCTTTATTAATATAGCGGGGCTGGTGGTGTCGCTGATGTTCATCATTCTGATGGGCGACTATACCTGGCGCCAGTATAGTATCGACTCGTGGCACAAGAATGCTGACCGCATCTATCTGGTAGGTAATCAGGAAGGATTTGCCATGTGGCCTGAAGCGGTGAAGGGTATCAGGGATATGTGTCCTGAGGTGGAACAGACCTGCTGTGTGCTGAGCCAGAAGGGAAGGATTAAGTATGGTCAACAGGAAGTGACAGAAGCGGAGAATGAGCACACCACCATTATGCTGGCAGACTCTACATTCTTCCAGTTCTTCGATTTCCCGCTACTGGAGGGCGACAGGCTGACGGCTCTTGATGCCCCAGACAAATGTGTCATCACTGAACGTCTGGCCCGACGATTGTTTGGAGATAAAGACCCCATAGGCGAGTCATTGCAGATTGTAGGCGAATGTGAAAGCGACTATGTAAAGGACGATTACGACAGTACGCTGGTCTATACAGTAAGCGCAGTAGTCAGGGACTTGGATCATACGGTATTACCCAATGAAACACAGGTGATAGCCAGCATGGAGCGCTATCCGCAGTTGGTGGGCTATCATTTCTTTAATTATAACTTCGCCGCGACTGCGTTTAGTACATGCAAGGCTTTCTTCATGCTTCGTCCTGGCATGACGCTCGAGAGTAAGAAGAAGACCATTGATGACTATATTAAAAAGAACTTCAATCCTATCATGAGTGAGCACAAAACTAGCCTGACGGCACTGAAGGATGTGATGTTTGCGCCGCAAAACAACGGGAAAGACCTTATGAAGGGCGATAAGTTGCGGCTGCACATTCTGCTGGCTGCGGTGCTGATTCTCCTTTTCTTTGCCATCACCAACTATATCAATCTGACAATTGCCAACACAGGCTTCCGTGCGAAGGAGATGGCTACCAGAAAGTTGTTTGGTAGCAGTCAACTGCGTGTGTCACTCAAATTGATTCTTGAATCGACATTGATGGTGACCCTCTCTTTTGTGATTGGCCTTTTCTTAGCGATATGTCTTCAGGATGATGCAGCCAACCTGTTCAGGGGAAAAATATCCCTGCTTGATGATATTAATTTGGTAAGTGTCAGTATAAGTCTTGCCTTTATTCTACTGACAGGTGTCATTTCGGGCATTCTGCCCTCCTTTCATCTCTCGCGTTATCAGCCGATTGACATTGTGAAAGGCAACTTTCGCTTCCATTCCAAGATGGTGCTGGGACGCTTGTTCATCATCCTGCAGAACGTGATAACCATGACGATGCTTACAGCATCGCTCGTCATCTGGCTGCAACTGAATCACCTGATTCATGTGCCACG
Organism: Prevotella sp. UBA2850; assembly: GCA_002350805.1. GTDB lineage: Bacteria > Bacteroidota > Bacteroidia > Bacteroidales > Bacteroidaceae > Prevotella. The sequence continues at coordinate 7,668 of DEFO01000025.1, read as the reverse complement.
CGGATTCGATACAGAGAACCTCTTCTGTATTATGAGTCCAGATGGTAAAAGTCAGATTATTGGCAATCAATTGACCAAGATGCCGTTTGTTGAGAAAATCGGCACATATGAGGGCGGGCTCTTCAATTACAATTTCCCCAGTGCAATGACTATTATACGGGGCGATAATTACCTGATGCTATTCTGTACATCTATGGATCAGCGCTCTTTCGACCTCCTGGGACTGAAAATCATCAAGGATTATGGTTCTGCCAATGGTGGATACTACTTCACGGAAAAAGCCTTGCACCAGTTGGGATATACCGATGAGACGCGCGAAATAGACTGGGGAACAGGCAGTAAGGATCCTATTGCCGGTGTGCTTAATGACATCCAGTTGGCCAATGTGTTGAATGCCGAAGTGCCACCCTTTGCCATCCTGATACAAAAGGACAAGGAATTTCCAGATTACATGGTAAAGACAAATGGCGATAAGAAAGCAAAGGCCGCTTTTCAGGAAATGGTTGGAAAGTTGGAAGACCCTGATGCCAAGAAGGTGCATGGCCTTGAGAGAGTGCAGAGTATTGAGGAATCTATAGAAAAAGCGTTTGAGAATGAGCAAAACACGCTGCGCATCGTCTCCCTCTTCACCCTTATTGCCATCGTCATCTCGGTGCTGGGCTACGTGGGGCTGTCGCTCTTTTTCATCCGCCAGCGCAAGAAGGAAATAGCCATCCGCAAGGTGATGGGCTCCACTTCAGGAGAGGTCTTGCTGCTGATGCTCCGCACCTTCTCCGTGCCCATGCTGTTTTCGTTCGTCGTCGCCGTGCCGGTCTCCTACTATATCATGAGCGACTGGCTCACGAACTTCTCCTATCGTATCGCGCTCAGCCCATGGATATTCGCTGTTGCCGGGTCGGTCTGCCTCATCATCAGCCTGCTCACCGTCATCATCCAGAGTTGGCGCGCTGCTTCTGAGAATCCCGTAAAGAATATCAAGACGGAGTAACTAAACGGGCGAAATCTATCTGCGTATGGATAGATTTCGCCCGAAACATTTGGTGGTTTGAAAGAAAAGTTGTACCTTTGGCCAAATTTTAAGTCCAACTTTAAATTTGTCCACTGCATGAGTAAGACTTTAATAAACAGAACGTTAGCATCGTCATTTTCTGATATATTTAGTGTTTTACCCGTCATTACGCTGACCGGACCGCGCCAATCGGGTAAGACCACGCTGTGCCGTGAGCAATTTCCAGAGCTGCCATACGTCAGCTTTGAGCATGCTGCTACGTTGGCAGATGTACAGGCTGACCCTGTGGCCTTTCTCAATCGCTATCCGAAGGGGGTCATCATAGACGAGGCACAGCATTACCCCACCATCTTTTCGTATTTGCAGGTCACGGTCGATGAAGACCGTTTTCAGGGTACCGACCAGCACCACTACATTGTGACAGGCAGCAATAACTTCGCGCTGATGGAGAAAATTACGCAATCGATGGCCGGGCGTACTGCCGTCTATTCGCTTCTTCCCCTTAGTACGGCTGAGATTTTGTCATATCAACCAGAGGCCAGCACGTCGAAGATGCTACTCTATGGTGGGTTCCCCGCTGTATGGACAGCTGACAACGAGTTGCTACGCCAGCAACTGCTAAGCAATTACTATACTACTTATATAGAGCGCGATGTGCGTACACTCATCAACGTGAAAGACCTGCAGGCATTCCAGACATTCATTCGCTTGTGTGCCAGCCGTGTAGGCCAAGAGTTCAATGCGTCGGCTGTGTCAAATGAGGTTGGCGTCAGTGTACCAACCATTAAACATTGGCTCAGCATCCTTGCTGCTTCCTATGTGGTCTATATGCTGCACCCATACTACACCAACATCGGCAAGCGGCTGACGAAGACGCCAAAACTCTATTTCTACGACACGGGACTGGCTGCTTTCCTGTTAGGCATCAGCACGGAGCAGCAGATGGATGTCCATCCGCTGCGAGGTGCGCTGTTCGAGAACATGGTCATCAACGACATGATGAAGCTCGATCTGAATCGAGGCAACAACATGCAGCAACTGTTCTTTTATCGCGACAAGAGCCAGCGCGAGGTGGACGTGCTGCGCATTCTGCCACCCAATCTTGTGGAGGCATACGAGATCAAGTCCGCTCAGACGTGGAACGCAGACTTCTTTGCCAACCTCAACTACCTGCGGCCTCTGCTGAAGGAGCGGCTGCTAAAGACAACGGTTGTTTACGACGGCACGCAGGAGAGTACCCAGACGGATAATGGCATCATTAACTTCCGCCACCTTCAGTGGTAGCCTTGGCAGCAGACTTCCTGCTCATCATTCAAGGAAATATTGTACCTTTGCCCCCAAAAGATAATCTGTAGCAATCATGACAGAGATTCACAAACAATACAGACAGGCTCTGACTCCAAGGGAACTTTACACCGAGCGCATCAAGACGCTGACGGAGGAAATCCGGCAGCTGAACAGGCATAACCGGCTGGTGGTGGTGCTGGAGTTATCGGCTATTGCCTTGGCTGTTGGTTGCGTCGTGGCTTATACGATGTGGAGCAACGTGGCGGCGCTGGTGGTGGCGGTATTGTTCATAGCTGCCTACGTGGCCATACGCTGGCGAGACAGTAGGAACAGCCGGATGGCGGAAGAGAAGGAGAGCCTGCGCAGCGTCTATCAGAAGGAACTGAACTATCTCGACGGCGATTTCTCCGGTTTTGCGTCGGGAGAGCAATACGTGAATCCCCGTCATGCGTTCACGCTCGACCTCGACATCTTCGGGCCGCAGTCGCTCTTCCACCGCATCAACCGCACCGTCACTACCGGCGGCAGCGATTTCCTGGCAAAGGAACTGGCCGAGACGCGGGTGAGGACCATTGACGAGATAGAGGCGCGACGCGAGGCCATCCGTGAGTTGTCGAAAAAAGAACCCTTGCGGACGACATTCATGGCGCAAGGCAAGGGACGGCAGATTAACACGGCCGACATTCTGGAAGCCCTGCACGCAGTGCGGCAGATGCAGGTATCCCGCCTTGCCGCCCATCGCCTTACTCATATTGCAGCCGTCGGAAGCATCATTGTCTTCTACGGACTGCTGGCCGGAGTCATCTTTGGCCCGCTGTCTGGCGCACTGCCCATGCTCTGGGTGCTACTGCAGATTCTGACGGTCTATCTGCTTTTTGGCCGAACGTTGAAACGTATCAATCAAAGCATCAACATCATCCTGCCGCGACTGAGCACCTATGTCAACATGATCATGCTGATTGTGACCGCCGACCTGAAGAGCCAGGAGGGGCGCGACATCATCCGCCAGTTGTCGGCCGACAAGCAGGATGCGCTCAAGTCCTTCCGACTGCTGAAGGGCATCATCAACGCCCTCGACCAGCGCAACGAGATATGGGTGCCCATCTCCAATGCCCTCTATCTGGCTGACTACTTCATCGTGCACCGCTTCCTACTCTGGCAAGACCGATATATGGGGCATATCGATGAATGGATAGCCGCCGTAAGCCATTTCGACGCGCTGGCGTCGCTGGCTACGTTCCGCTACAACGAGCCGGCGGCCACGGACGCTGAACTGGTGGATGCCGACGAGGTGGTCTACGAGGCGCGCGGACTCTACCACCCGTTCCTCGGCGTGAAGGCCGTGCGCAACGACTTCACCATCGCCGACCGCCGCTACTACATCATCACCGGCGCGAACATGGCGGGCAAGAGCACCTTCCTCCGCTCCATTGGCATCAACTATGTGCTGGTCTGTTGTGGTATGCCCGTCTTTGCCGACAGCCTGCGCGTCTCGCTCTTCTCACTGTTCAGCAGCATGCGCACCACCGACGACCTGGCCCACGGCATCAGCTACTTCAATGCCGAACTGCTACGGCTGCAACAGCTCATCGAGACCTGCCGGCAGAACCGCCACACGCTCATCATCCTCGACGAAATCCTGAAGGGCACCAACTCGCTCGACAAGCTCAACGGCTCGCGCCT
>DEFO01000025.1:439-3656 GCA_002350805.1 Prevotella sp. UBA2850 | reverse complement strand
GGCATCATCGCCACCCACGACCTGGAGCTCTCGAAGATGCAGGAGCAGTATCCCTCCCGCTTCCACAACTATTGCTTCGAGATACGGCTCTCCGACGAGATCACCTACACCTATCGCCTCACCGAGGGCGTGGCCCGCAATCAGAATGCCACGTATCTGCTGAAGAATATTTTGAAGTCAGCATTAAGATGAAACGTCAAAGGGTATTTCGTCAAATTTCCTTTCCGACGTCACCTTTTGTCTTTCTGAACTGTTATTATAGTGAATCGGTTCAAGAAAACAAAAGTATAACAATAAAAAAGAAGAAAGAATTATGAAAGAATTAGTTGCCATCTTAATACCTATTGCCTGTGGATGCGTGCTGCCCATCATGGTCGTGTGGCTTGCTATCCGCAAATCAATGAACGAGACCAACCAGCGCACACAGATTGTGCTGGCCGCCATCGAGAAGAACCCCGATATGGACATTGAAGAACTGATGAAGAAGATTTCGCCCAAGAAGAAACTGCTGAAGGAGAAATTGTTGGCAAAGCTACAGTGGGGCAGTATCATTACTTTCCTCGGTGTTGCCTTGATAGGCTTCTGCATCGTTCAGGCCTTTGTTGGCGGAATGCCGACTGCAGCCCTTCAACAATTCAGCCTATTCGGAGCAGTTCTTTCGGGTATAGGCATTGCTTTCCTTGTTAGCTATTATGTAGGCAAGCGAATGCTCGCCAAGGAGATGGAAGCAGAGGAGCAGTTACTGGTAATGCAAGCCGAGAACAAGTGACACGCGAGCAGTTCCTCACCCTGGTAGAGCGTGAGCAGGAGGCACTTCGCGGCTTCCTGCTCGCCCTCTGCTGCGGCAATAAGGGCGATGCCGACGACCTGGCGCAGGACGCACTGGTGAAGGCTTACCTCTCGTCGGCAGGCTATCAGGACCGAGGCCGCTTCCGCTCGTGGCTCTTCAAGATTGCCCACAACACGTTCCTCAACCACAGGGCAAGCCTGCGAACGGTCGCGACGCTCGACGAGGCGCGGACGCTCGTCAGCCCCAATACCGCTGACGGCAGTTTCGAGCACCAGAGCCTCTACCTCGCCCTGCGCACCCTGCCGCCCAAGGAGCGGTCGGCCATCACACTCTACTATCTCAGCGGCTACGACATCAAGGAGATAGCCGCCATCACCGACACCTCGGAAGATGCCGTGAAGAAGCAGCTCTCGCGGGGCCGTGACAAACTGAAAGAAAGACTGAAGTTATGAGTAAACTGCAAGGAGATACTGAAGTTATGACAAAAGACAAAGCCCTTGAGGAACTTTTCCTCGCCCAGCAACCGCATTTCGATGATAAGGCCGACTTCATGGCCACACTCACCCGCCGCCTCGATGTCGTGGAATATGTCCGCCAGCATCAGGAGGCCACGCTTCGCCGCTACAAACTGGCGATGGTTGCCGCCTTTGTCGTGGGCCTCGTCAGCGGAGCCGTCACCCTGGCTTTCGTGTTGTCGATGCCTGCTGACGTGCCCCTGTTCACCGTCCGTGTTCAGTCGGGGCTCTTGCAGTGGCTCGCCCAGAACTCCCGCCTCCTCTCGGCCACCGTCCTCGCCCTGCTACTGAGCCTCGGCACGATGAGCATCATCCACAACGTCCACGACATCCTGCGCATGCGCCGCGCCATTTCGTCTGAATACACATTTTTATAATGACCCAAAAGACGAGAGCAGTGCCAGACGACCTTGAAGTGACAGACCTGTAAACGACAGCCGGACAAGCCTCAGTGTCTAAAAATCATACGCCGAACTGTCTAATTTTTAGACAATCAGCTTCCGCCAGGGCCTCGGGCCTTGGCGGATTTGTTTTATTGCCTTAACTTTGCAGCAACAAAACGTAAAAAGCAAATCATCATGAGTAATAATAGAGGACAAGGAACCCTCATTAAAGTCATTTCACTGGCCGTCGGCCTGACCGTGGGACTGGTGCTGATAGCCAAGGTGCAACTGGAGATGAACTACGACCGCTGCATCGTGGACAAGGAACACGTGTATGAACTGCAGGAGACTTTCCAGCGTAAGGGCGAAGCCAGGCAGCAGCATGGCGCCACGTCGGGAGGTGTTGCGCCCGTTCTGGCTCGGGAAATACCTGTGATACAGAGTGCCACGCGCTACACGGCGCAGTTCAGCGAGGAGAAGCTGACGCTTCAGGACGGTAGCCGCCACTACTTCGAAAAGGCGGTGTTTGTCGACTCCTGTTTCTTCGACATCTTCGCTACGGCGGTGCTGGTGGGTGATGCTCGGCAGATTCTCTCCACGGCCGGACAGTGCATGATCAGCCGAAGCCTGAGTGAGAAGATAGGTGGCGATGTGGTGGGAAAGTCTTTCTGTTTTGCCTCAGCCCCGCAGAAGCCGATGACCATTAGCGGCGTGTTCGACGACTATCCAGAGAACTCCGCCTACAACAGTTTCGACATTCTGATGTCGATGCCCTCTGTTGGCACCTACGCATGGGACGGCACGGAAAACCTGATAGGCAACGACCGCTACCATTCGTATGTGCGCCTGCGCCCCGATGCCGATATGAATAAGTTAAAGAAAGAAATCAAAGACCTGCTTCAGCGCATCCTCCCTTGGGACGACCTGAAGCAAGTCGGCTATGCCGATGCCGGCATCGAACTGGTGAGCGTGACAGGGCAGCGGATGAAGGACACTACCGTTCGCACCACTTGCATCATTCTCTCGGTGGTGGCAGGGGTGATGCTCTTTACGGCTGTAATGAACTATATCCTTGTGGTCTTCAGTACGATGGTGGGCCGGGCGCGACAAGTAGCCCTACGCAAGGTGCTGGGTGCGCCGCGTCGGGAGTTCTATCTGACGGCGCTGAAGGAGTCTGCCGTTCATCTGCTGACGGCACTGGCCGTCATGGCCCTGCTGCTCTGGGCAGGACAGGACTGGGTGCGCGACCTCTTAGGTGTAAGCGTCGGCACACTCTTCTCGGCGCAGACTTTCGCTGTGCTCACTGCCGTATGCCTCGTCGTGCTGCTGTGCTGCGGCATTCTGCCGGGTATCATCTATTCGCACATCCCACTGACCTACGCCTATCGGCTCTACAGTGAGAGCAAGAGCGCGTGGAAGTTGTCGCTGCTGGCCTTTCAGTTCATATTGAGCACGATGCTGCTCTGCGTGCTATCTACCATCTATCGGCAATACAACTATATGCTACAGGCAGACATGGGCTATCAGTA
>DEFO01000025.1:0-188 GCA_002350805.1 Prevotella sp. UBA2850 | reverse complement strand
GAGATGCTGGTGGACGAGAAGTTCGCCCAGCGGATGAAGGAAGTGGCGGGCATCGATGACGTCATTGGTAAGCAGTTCGTCAACTCTTCTGTTGGCGACGAGTATCCTTTGACTGTTGTCGGCATCGTGAAGAACTTTAAGTTGGGTTCGCTAGTATCTGGCGAAGAACGCCCCATGATGGTTGCCAA
>DEFO01000035.1:249-17607 GCA_002350805.1 Prevotella sp. UBA2850 | reverse complement strand
GGTATGAAATATGCAGGTTAATAGCAGCCGCATCTTGGTAATGAGGCCAGTTATTCATGTCATGACCAACACTTCCTACATGCACACCCACAAAAACATTATATGAAACCACTCCATTATTTACTCCTATTACTGAATGAAGAATATTATTGGTAATTTCAGCGTTTGTGCTTCCAAAATCGGAGGTACCGCGAATATAATTTTGATTCACGAAAGTTTCCTGGCACTCGCTGTTCTTTACCTGCACACTGTTGAGATTGCAATAGCGCACGAGCACATCGTTTACGGCTCCGTCTTCGCCAATCACCACATTGCCAGTGATATAGCAACCCATGATGGCACTCTGGCTGCTGCCCACATTGAAAAAGAGATTGCCCGAAATGGTGGTGTTGCCGTCCACATTGTCGGTGACGGTCTTATGTCCTGTTCCGATAATCGTCACGCGCTTGGTGATCTTCACGTCGTCGGCAATGGTGAAGCCGCCGCCCGGCAGATAAATCACGCAACCGTCTTCAATGGCGGCGATGGCCTCTGCCAATGTGCGATGGAGCGTAGTGCTGCCGTCGTCTTTCACCACCGATATCTGCTGTGCCTGTACGCTTGTCATCGCAGCCATGGCGATGAACAGAATCAAAAATACCTTTTTCATAGATTCCAAGTTTTTATAGTTTTATTGTTTTTATTGTTAGTTATTCGCATTTTTACATGATATTCTCAAAAAATTATAGGAAAAAAGTCATTTTTGCAAAAATAGAGAATAATCATGAGAAAAGCAAGCAAAAAACCTTTTTTTTGGTTATCTTTGCATGCACGAAACCTTAAATCATCCTTTCTGGAGAGAAAAATGCTTACTGACGAGATAATCACCAAGAAAAAGAAATTTGCCGGCGAGAAGAAAATCTCGATGAAACGGCGCGACGACCATCACGACTATACCGAACGGCGCATGTATATGATTACCATAGAGGTGGAGGGCCGCAGGCCCGTCTTCGGCCACCTCACTGGCGACCCCTTTGCGGCCGCAGGCAGCGGCAACGAGGCACGCCTCGTACTGTCGGAGCTCGGCGAGGCGGTGCAGCACGAGTGGATGGCCATTCACGGCTATTACCCGCAAATAGAGGTGATGGGCGTACAGATGATGCCCGACCACATGCATGGCATCCTCTTTGTGAAGGCCCCACTGCCCGTGCACCTGGGGCAAATCATCTCGGGCTTTAAGGCCGGCTGCCGCAAAGCCGTCAAGGCCCTGCAAGAGAAGGCAAAGCGGGGAGCAGAGATGGCAACGGCAATGACAACGGAGATGGAAACGGCAAAGCCGCTGCCTACAGAGAAGCTGACGGCAGAAATGCCTGCCGCCTGCACAAAGGGCAAGGAAGCTGAAACGAGAAAAGAAACTGAGAATAGCTATTCCGCTTCTTCGCAGGCGACGGCTTTGCCGTCAGCCAATCCCTCCCCATCGCCAGCCAATCCTTACCGCCCGCTTTTCGCCAAGGGCTACAACGACCTCATTCTCCGTTCCTACGATGAGCTGCCCACATGGCTTAACTATCTGCACGACAATCCGCGCCGGCTGATGCTCAAACGCGCCCGTCCTGCCTTTCTGCGCCCCTTCTTCAACCTGCCAATCGGAACCCACATCTACAATGGAATAGGCAACCGCCAGCTGCTCGCTGCTCCGCGACGCCTGGCTGTGCGCCTGTCGCGACGCCTCACCGAGAGCGATATCGAAAGAGAAATCGCCCGTCACCTCGCAGCCGCCAAAGCAGGCACAGTACTCGTCTCACCCGCCATCTCGCCTGCCGAGAAACGAGTGATGAGAGCCGTGTTCGATGCCGGCTACCCCACCATTGTGCTCATGGAGAACGGTTTCACACCGCTGTCGAAGCCACACGGCGAGCAGTTCTACGCCTGTGCCAAAGGCACCCTGCTCATGCTCTCACCCTGGGAGCACCATAACGACAAACGAAAACTCACCGCTACTCAATGCCAACAACTCAACCTGATGGCCCTGGAAATAAGCAACTCTCAGCCATAAGAAAATCTACTCTCAGCCATGAACCGCTTTACGCCAACCCAGATTCTCTCAACCCAGAACCATCTCATTCAACCCATCCTTCCCTGTGGAAAACTATGTGGAAAAGTGTGTGGAAAAGGCGTGGAAAGTGTTGGGGATAACGCCGGGAGGCCCGAAACGGTGGAAAAAACACTAGTTTTCACCGCTGAAAGCAACATTTTTCCACAATTTTTCATCGAAAAAAGATATAAACTTATTATCTTTGCAACGGATAGGACTATTGTGGATAAGTAGTGAAGATGACTGATGCTCAGAGGTTAACTGTCAACACATACTGTGAATAACCGCCAACCACGGGTGGATAAGTGATCTGGCAAATATTTTGGAAGGAAGTTTTCAACATTTCAACGCCACATCATCCTAATCATTTCATTTTAAAAAATAAAAAAAAAGAAAGAAATATAATGATATGACGATGATCAAACAAGAATGGAAAGAAAAAGGGTTCATCGACGAGCCCGTTGCCGAGGGTACCGACCTGAAGGCTGAGATACGGCGTCTGGCCAAGGAGAAGAATGCTGTCATCCTGGCTCACTACTATACGGTGGGCGAGATTCAGGAGGTGGCCGACTTCATTGGCGACTCGCTGGCGTTGGCGCGCAAGGCTGCCGAGACCGATGCCGACATGATCGTGATGTGCGGCGTGCATTTCATGGCTGAGACCTGTAAGATTCTCTCGCCCGAGAAGGTGGTGCTCTGTCCCGACCTCAACGCGGGCTGTTCGCTGGCCGACTCGTGCCGCGCCGAAGACCTGCGGAAGTTCAAGGACGAGCATCCCGGCTATCAGGTGATCAGCTACGTGAACACCACGGCTGCCGTCAAGGCGCTGACCGATGTGGTGGTGACCAGCGGCAACGCTAAGAAGATTGTCGACACCTTCCCGCAGAACGCCAAGCTCATCTTCGGTCCCGACCAGAACCTGGGGTCGTATATCAACTCGATCACCGGCCGGCAGATGCTGCTCTGGAACGGCGGCTGCCATGTGCACGAGCGTTTCTCGGTGCCTGAGATACTGAAACTCAAGGAGGCCCATCCTGGTGCATTGGTGCTGGCCCATCCCGAGTGCAAAGGCCCGGTGCTGGCCGTAGCCGATGTGGTGGGCTCGACGGCTGTGCTGCTGAAGTATGCCATCGAGCATCCCGAGGGCGAGTATATCGTGGCCACCGAAGCCGGTATCTTGCACGAGATGCAGCGCAACTGCCCCGACACGGTGTTCCTGCCCGTACCGCCCGAGGTGACCGAGGGCAGCATCGGCTGTCATTGCAACGAGTGCGACTACATGAAGATGAACTCGCTGCTGAAGATCTACAACGCCCTGCGCTATGAGTGGCCCACCGTCGAGGTAGATGCCGACATCGCCCGCGAGGCCGTCAAGCCTATTAACAGAATGCTGGAGCTGAGCTAGAAGCCCCCCTCCAACTCCCCAAATAGAAGCCCCCCTCCAACTCCCCCGAGGGGGAGAGCTAGTTACCGTTGTGTAATAGATGTCTGATTGAAGGCTCATCAGGCATTTATTACACTTTCATTAATGCCTAATTACCTGTCAATTAATGCCTAATTGCAAGGTAATTGATGCCTAATTGCAAGGTAATTGATGCCTGATTGGAAATTTATTTTCCTCTATCTATGAGGGGAGCTAGGGTCTTCTCAGTTCTCAACAAATAACAAAGGTAATCACACCTATCACTTCTCACTTGATCTCATTCCTTCAAGAACCTGTCGATGGCCCGGTGGGTCTTGGTTCGGCCGATGGCTGCCAGGCGCTCCATCTTGTCGAAGTCGAAGGTGTCGTAGCGGTTCATGGGGATGTCGACCAGGATGTCGGGCGGGGTGAGCTTCAGCTGTAGCTGGGCGTTGCGGTTGATCATGATCGAGGTGCTGCGGTTGAGCAGCGTGTAGTAGTTCATGCCGGCATCGTCGGGCAAAAACTTGTTGATGAGCGACATGAAGCGCGACTTCTCGTTCTGCTGCTCGCGAATCATCTTACGCAGTTCCACCTGTCCGCGATAGTCGTGTCCGCTCACGTTGACGGCCACGAGCAGGTCGCCCTTCTGGCGTTTCACCCGGTTGAGGGGCAGCGGGTTGATCAGTCCGCCATCGATGAGAATCTTGTCGTCGAGGCGCACGGGACTGAAGAACAGTGGCAGTGAGATGCTGGCGCGGATGGCCTCGTAGAGACTGCCGTGGGTGAACACCACCTCGGTGCCGCTGACGGCATCGGTGGCTATGGCACAGTAAGGTATCTCGAGGTCCTCGATGCGCACGTCGGGCACGACGCTCTTCATGGCCTCGATGATGCGCTCGCCCTTCACGATATGGTGCTGGCTGAGCGAGAAGTCGAGCAGCTTGATGATTTTCTTACGGTCGATGGTGAGCATCCACTCACGGAAATCGTCGAGTTTGCCGGCGGCATACATGCCACCGATGAGTGCGCCCATCGAGGTGCCTGCCACGCTGTGGATGTGGTAGTCGTGATCCAGCAGTTCGTCGATGGCCCCGATATGAGCCAGTCCGCGTGCCCCGCCGGTGGAGAGCACCAGTGCCACCTCCTTGCGTTCTTTCTTATTGTCAAACCAATGGAACATCGTAGCTAGTGTTTCTATTTTTTTGCAAAAATACTGATTTTTACGAAATAAACCTGCTTAGGGAGAGAATTTTTTATTAAGCTGAGAGCTGAGAAGACCCTTCCTAACCTCCCCTATGAGGGGAGGAACTAGATACCCCACAAGCCAATAGGCAGTCATTATCAATTATCCATTTTCAATTATCAATTGCCAGGAAGGCTTAAGGTTGCCCACAGATTTTCACAGATTTACACCGATTTTAAAGATTTTCATTTAACGACAACACAAACAACATGAACAACTTATCGGTCATCGACCGATTTAGATCTGTGTCATCTGTGTCATCTGTGTGAACTTTTAAACACAAATTGGCACAAATGGCCACAAATTATCAAAAATTCTTTTGCTTAAGCCGGCAGGCAATTATCCATTGTCAATTTTCAATTTTCAATTCTATTGGAAGCCCTCTCCCCGAGGGGAGTCGGAGAGGTATCTAGTTCCTCCCCTCATAGGGGAGGTTAGGAAGGGTCTTCTCACTTCTCAACTAATAACAAAGGTAATCATACCTCTCCCTTCTCCCTTGTCACTTATCACTTGATGAAGCTCTTAAGTCCATCGGCAGCTTGCCATACTGCTCGCGGAAGCATTTCGAGAAGTAGCCTGGCGTGTTGAATCCCACCTCGAAGGCTATCTCGGCCACGGTCTTGGTGGTGCTGCCCAACAGGGCGTAGGCGCGCTGCAGGCGTATCTGCCGCAGCAGTTCGACTGGCGACTGACCGGTCAGCGCCTTCACCTTTCTATATAGTTGCACGCGACTGAGACCCATTTCGTCGCCCAGGTCGTCCATCTTCAGGTTGGGGTTCGACATATTCCGGCGGATAGCCTCGTTCAGCTGCTGGGCAAAGAGCATGTCCTGCGAGTTGGGCTCGGGCAGGTCGTCTTGCGGGTTGTCGAACAACTGGTGCAGCTTCTGGTGGCTGGCATCGGTATAGAAGAGCGTCTGTTCCTCGTTCATGGTCTGCCGCTGGCGGATGGTCTTGCGCGTCTGGATATATGCCCGCAGCGCCATCAGGGCGGCCACGATGAGCAGGGCGATGCACACAAAGCTGCCGATGAGCATCTTGTGCTGCACGTTGTAGAGTCCGAAATAGTTCTCCAGCTTATCGTGAATGGTCACCAGGTCGGTCTGCTGCTCCATCAGCTCGGTACTGTTCAGGGTGATGAGCTCCACGTTCTCGGGCGTCACCATCATGCCCTGCAGTTTGTTGTCGCGCTCATAGTCCTTGCCAGTCAGGATGTCGAGGGCGAGCTTGACGATGCGGTCGCCGTGCGTCGGATAGACATAGGTGGCGCGCTGGTGGCCCTGCCGCACATACTCCAGTCCCTCGCCGGGCAGTCCGTCGATGCCCAAGATCTGCACCTTGCCCTCCATGCCGGCGTCTGCCACGGCCTGATAGGCACCGGTGGCCATGCCGTCGTTATGACAGAACACGATGTCGGGACAGCGGCCCTGCGCAATTTGGTCCTTCACCAGCTGACAGGTCTTCTCTGAGGTCCAGTCGCCCTCCATCATCACATAGTCCAGCGCATCGTTGCCCTCCATCATACTGGCAAAGCCGCAGTGGCGCTCCTGGGCAGGCGAGGTGGTCAGCGAGCCCGTCACCTCGAGCACCATGGGCTTGCGCTTCAGCCGTGCGCCAGTCTCTTGGGCGAGGGTGGCGGCATAGCTGCCCACGCTCCGTCCGGCCTCCTCGTTATCACCGCCGATGAACGCCGTGTAGTCCTGCGTCTCGGCCTTACGGTCGAAGAACACCACGGGAATGCCCTTGGCCCTCACACGGGCGATGGCAGGGGCGATGGGAGCCGACTCGGCGGGTGCCACCACCAGCAGGTCGGTGCCGGCGTCCACCAGCGAGTCTATCTGACGTATCTGCAGCGCGGGGTCGTCGCCGGCAATAGCTATCGACACACGCGCATTATGGTCGTACAAATGCTGGGAAGCCAGCATCTCACGGTTCACCTTCTCGCGCCACTGCCCCGACGAGCATTGTGAGAAAGCGATGCGATAGACCTTCTCCTGTTGCGAGCAGGCGGTCAGCAGGAAGGCCACGGTCAGTATTGTGATAATTGTCTTTTTCATTGATAGAACGACTCTTTTAAAAGGTGTTAGTAGCCATTTCTGTTGCAAAGATACAAAATAATTTGCCTTCTTGTTCCAACAACCCCATAATTTTTTATTGTCCACAGACCCTTTAAACAAGTTGAGAGTTGAGAAGACCCTTCCTAACCTCCCCTATGAGGGGAGGAACTAGATACCCCACAAGCCAATAGGCAGTCATTCTCAATTTTCCATTTTCAATTCTCAATTAGAAGAAAGCTTTCTCTTAAAATAAAGTATTCAACGAAACGAACTTTCTATTCAACGATTGTTTCACGCAACATTTTTAATAGTCTATGAACGATTATTGATAGCTTATTGTGACTTGGGTTACTACTTTTGCAGCAGAAATCTTAGAATAGTACTAACTTAAAACAAAAAAAACAACATGGAAAAACTGAAGAGATTCCTATTGAGCCTAGTGCTCATGGTTGCGGGTACATCTTTCGTGTGCGCGCAATCGGAAATCACAGGTACCGTGGTCGATGTCACTGGCGAGCCCATTATCGGTGCTACCGTCATGGAGAAAGGCACGTCCAACGGAACCATCACCGACTTCGACGGTAACTTCAAGCTGAAGGTGGAGCCAGGAACCATCCTCGTCTTCTCGTACGTCGGTTTCGAGAAACAAGAGGTGGCTGCAGCCCCCGGCATGCAAGTGACCATGAAAGACAACACCGCAGAGCTGAACGAAGTGGTGGTGACCGGTTACCAGACCCAGCGCAAGGCCGACCTGACCGGCGCTATCTCGGTGGTCAACACTTCTGAGCTGGCTAAGCAGAATGAAAACAACCCCATCAAGGCCATGCAGGGTCGTGTGCCGGGCATGAACATCTCGGCCGACGGTAATCCCTCGGGTGCCGCCACCGTGCGTATCCGTGGTAACGGTACGCTGAACAACAACGACCCGCTTTATATCATCGACGGTGTGCCCACGAAGGCTGGTATGCACGAGCTGAACGGAAACGACATTGAGTCGATTCAGGTGCTGAAGGATGCCGCCTCGGCATCTATCTACGGTTCGCGTGCCGCCAACGGTGTGATCATCATCACCACGAAGAAGGGTAAGGACGGCAAGGTGCGTGTCGACTTCGACGCCAGCATCGCCGCCTCGATGTATGCCCGCCGCATGAAGGTGCTCAACGCCGAGCAGTGGGGCCAGGCTTTCTGGCAGGCTCGTGTGAACGACCACCTCGATCCCAACAACAACAACCTGGGCTACCGATTCGACTGGGGCTACGACCAGAACGGTCATCCGCAGCTCAACAACATCATCATGAGCAAGTATCTCGATGCCTCGAACACCGTTGAGGCTGCCAACACCGACTGGTTCGACGAGTCGACACGTACGGGTCTGGTGCAGAACTACAACGTCAGCGTGAGCAACGGCAACGAGCGCGGCTCATCGTTCTTCTCACTGGGTTACTACAAGAACCTGGGTATCATCAAGACCTCCGACTTCGAGCGTTTCTCAGCCCGTATGAACACCGAGTACAAGCTCATCGGCGACGTGCTGACCATCGGTGAGAACTTCACCCTGAACCGCACCAGCGAGGTGGGTGCCCCCGGCGGATTCCTCGAGAATGCCCTGCAGTTCAACCCCAACTATCCTATTTATAATACGGCTGGCGAGTATGCCAACCTCACCGGTGGTTATGCCGACCGCGAGAACCCGCGCTCGACGCTCTCGCGCAATGGCGACAACCGCTACACCTACTGGCGTACCTTCGGCGACGTGCACGTGAACCTGGCCCTGTTCAAGGGTTTCAACCTCCGCACCACCTTCGGTATCGACTACAGCCAGAAGCAGCAGCGCATCTTCACCTACCCCATCGCCAACGGTAACGTGGCAAGAGATGAGAACGGTGTGGAGGCCAAGCAGGAGCACTGGATGAAGTGGATGTGGAACGCCGTGGCTTCTTACAACTTCGAGGCTGGCAAGCATCGTGCCGACGCACTGGCCGGTATCGAGCTCAACCGTCAGGACGACGTATGGTTCTCGGGCTTGCGCCAGGACTATGCTGTGCTGAACACCGACTATATGTGGCCCAGCGCCGGAACAGAAGGCACCGATAAGGCCTACGGTTCGGGCTCAGGCTTCTCGCTCGTCTCGTTCTTCGGCAAGCTGAACTACTCGTATGCCGACCGTTATCTGGCATCGCTGACCGTTCGTCACGACGGTTCGAGCCGATTCGGTAAGAACAACAAATACGGTACGTTCCCCTCAGTGTCACTCGGTTGGCGCGTCAACGAGGAGTCGTGGATGAAGAGCACTGCCTCATGGCTCGACAACCTGAAGCTGCGCGCATCGTGGGGACAGACCGGTAACCAGGAAATCGACAACTATGCCCGCTACACCCTCTACACCACCACCGGCAGCCTGAACTTCGGCGGTGACTCTTACAACACCGGTTACGACATTCAGGGAACCAACGGCGGCCGCGTGCTCGACAGCGGTTTCAAGCGCAACCAGATTGGTAACGACAACATCAAGTGGGAGACCACCACACAGATCAACCTCGGTATCGACTTCGGTCTCTTCGGCAACTCGCTCTATGGTAGCTTGGACTGGTATCACAAGAAGACCACCGACATCCTTGTCAACATGCCTGGCGTAGGCGTGATGGGTGAAGGCAGTGCCATGTGGATCAACGCCGGCGAAATGCTCAACCGTGGTATTGAGCTCTCGGTAGGCTACCGTGGCCGCACCGGCGACTTCCAGTACGACATCACCGGTAACATCGGTACCAACCGCAACAAGATCACCAAGCTGCCCGAGACCATCGCTGCCCGCGGTACCTTCGGCGGAAACGGTGTGATGAGCGTTGTCGACCATCCCATGGGCGCACAGGTGGGCTACATCTTCGACGGTATCTTCCAGAACCAGGAGGAGGTAGACAACCATGCCGTGCAAGAGGGAGCAGGCGTAGGCCGCATGCGTTTCCTCGACCTGAACAAGGACGGTGTCATCACCGAGGCCGACCAAGACTGGATTTACGACCCGACACCCGACTTCACCTACGGTCTGAATGTTTATCTGCAGTACAAGAACTTCGACTTCACCATGTTCTGGCAGGGCGTGCAGGGTTCCGACGTGATCACCCTCGACTACAAGCGCCAGACCGACCTCTGGGCCGGTGTGAACGTGCCTAACCTGAACAAGGGCATCCGCGTGCTCGACGCCTGGTCGCCCACCAACACGGGTTCTACCATCCCCGCCCTGACCACGATGGACACCAACAACGAGACCCGCGTCTCTTCCTACTATGTTGAGAACGGCTCGTTCCTGAAGCTGCGCACCATCCAGTTTGGTTACAACTTCGCCGATAGCCTTGCCAAGAAACTCTATATGCAGCGTATCCGCATGTATGTGTCGGCACAGAACCTGTTCTGCATCAAGAGCAACAATTACTCAGGCGTAGACCCGGAGGTTCCCACTTTCGGCTATCCTATCCCACTCAATGTAACATTCGGTATTAATGTGTCATTCTAAATCAAGCTGCAAGAATATGAAATCTATCAACAACATTATAAAATCACTCGCTGCCCTGACGCTTGCCTTCGCTGCAAGCTCATG
Organism: Prevotella sp. UBA2850; assembly: GCA_002350805.1. Lineage (GTDB taxonomy): Bacteria > Bacteroidota > Bacteroidia > Bacteroidales > Bacteroidaceae > Prevotella. The sequence continues at coordinate 7,234 of DEFO01000035.1, read as the reverse complement.
CTCTGACTTCCTGAACGAGCAGGTACCTCAAGGCACACTTTCTGATGAGCAGGTGAACACCCCTGCCTATGTTGACAAGCAAGTGACAGCTGCCTATGCCATCTTCGTTTCGGCCGAGGACATCAACGCCTCGTTCTCGCTGTGGAACTACGATGTGCGCAGCGACGATGCCTATAAGGGTGGCTCTACCACCAACGACGGTGACGTGTTCCACCAGTTGGAAGTGTCGCAGGGTATCCTTTCCACCAGCTGGAACCTGAACGATATCTGGGTGCGCCTCTACAACTCACTCTCTCGTGTGAACGCCGCTATCCATGCCGTTGAGAGCTGCGACGACAGCTACGTGCTGAAGCAGGAGCGCATGGCCGAGCTGCGCTTCCTCCGCGCCTATGCTCACTTCCAGCTGAAGCGCCTCTTCAAGAAGATTCCGTTTGTGCTGCGCACCGACCTGACCTACGATGAGTACGGCCAGATCACCAACACCGAGTTCACCAACGACGAGGGCTGGGCCAAGATTGCCGAGGACCTGGAGTGGGCCTACAACGTGCTGCCCGTCACACAAGAGGACAAGGGCCGTCCCACCAAGGCTGCCTGTGCCGCCTTCCTGGCCAAGGTGTATCTCTACAAGGCTTATCGCCAGGACAACGAGAACACCAACGAGGTGACCTCTATCAACGAGGACGACCTGCGCAAGGTCATTGAGTATACCGCTCCTGCCATCTACTCTGCCGGCGGTTACGCCCTCGAGAAGGACATCCACAACAACTTCCGCCCTGAGGAGCAGTTCGAGAACGGACCCGAGTCGATCTGGGCCATCCAGTACTCGCGCAACGACGGTACGAAGTACGGCAGCCTGAACCTGGGCTACGGACTCATCTGCCCGAACATTGTCAACGTCACCGATGGTGGTTGCGACTTCTACAAGCCCTCGCAGAACCTGGTGAACGCCTTCCGCACCGGTGCCGACGGTCTGCCCCTGCTCGACGACTACAACAAGGCCGACTACGACATGGCCACCGACAATGCCGACCCGCGTCTGTTCCTGACCGTCGGTATGCCCGGCCTGCCCTATATGTTCAACACCAAATTCATGATGGACCGTTCGTCGAGCTGGAGCCGTTCGGGAGGTCTCTACGGCTACAACGTGACCCTGAAGCAAAATGTCGACCCCGCTCTGCTCGGCAGCTATCTCATCAAGAGCTCGTTCTGGGCATCGTCGATGAACCGCATCGTGTTCCGCTATGCCGACGTGCTGCTCATGCGTGCCGAGGCTGAGGCCCAGCTGGGCAACACCGCCGAGGCCATCAACCTGGTGAACCAGATCCGCACACGTGCCGCCGGTTCCACCCAGATGATCTCCAACTATCCCAGCAAGTATGGTGTGAAGTTCTACTGCAAGAACTACTCGGGCACCTTCTCGAAGGAGCAGACCATGAAGATTGTGAAGATGGAGCGCCGCCTGGAGCTGGCCATGGAGTCGGAGCGTTTCCTCGACCTCGTCAGATGGGGTGAGGCAGCCACCGTGCTCAACGCCTACTATGCTGTCGAGAAATCGAAGTGCAACATCTACGAGGAGGCTAAGTTCACTCCCAACAAGAACGAGTATCTGCCTATTCCTTACCAGCAGGTGTCTGCTGCCAACGGCAACTACAAGCAAAACTGTGGTAACTGGTAATAGCAGGATGATAAGCGAAAAGTGATCAATAATCATTTCATAAAACGATAATAACAATGAAGACAATATATAATTATATCATGTGTGCCCTCGTTGCTCTGGTCAGCTTCACCGCTTGCGACAAGAACGACGAAAGCAGTCTCGACCTCAATGGCAACTGCATGATAGAGGAGTTATCGCTGAACGGCTATCCCGGCATCATCGACCTGGCCACACGCAGCATCGTGGTGCGCCTGCCGGAGGGAACGCCCGCCACGCAGATGAAGGTCACGAGCCTGAAGGTGTCGCAGGGTGCCACCGCCGACGTTGCCGAGGGACAAGTGCTCAACATGGAGTCGGCACAGTCTATCCGCGTGAGAATGGCCGACCTCTATCTCGACTGGAACCTCTCTGTGCTGCACGATGAGGCTAAGATCCTCTCGTTCGTGGTCAACGACATCTATACCGGTATCATCAACCAGGACGACAAGACCATCACCGTCTATGTGCCCGGCTCAGTGGATGTGCGTAACCTTGTTCCCACCATCGAGTATTCGGTGAACGCCAGCATCACTCCGCTCAGCGGAACAGCCACCGACTTCAGCTCGCCCGTCACCTACACCGTGACCAACAACACCGCCGAGAGCAAGTATGTGGTGACCGTCTACTCTATCGGTAAGCCCAAGGCCGTGTTCGTGGGTGCCGCTTCCGACATGTCGAAGCTCGATCCCGAGGCTGCCGCAGCCTGCTCGTGGATGCTTGCCAACGTGCCCGAGTCGATGTATGCCTCGTTTGCCGACATTCAGTCGGAGATGATCGACCTCTCTGAGTGTAAGGTGCTCTGGTGGCACTACCACAAGGATGGCGGTGTCGACGGCCACGATGCCTTTGCCGCTAATGCCGTGGAGGCCCTGGCTGCCAAGAACCAGCTGCGCACCTACTACGAGAACGGTGGTGCCATGCTGCTCACCCGCTATGCCACCAACCTGCCGTCGTTCATTGGTGTGACCGGCGACGACGAGTGGACCACTCCTAACAACTGCTGGGGACAGAACGAGGATGGCGCCGAGCTCTGCGGCGGTCCGTGGTCGTTCCGCAAGTATGCCGACCATGCCATCTGGGCAAACCTCATCGCCGGCGACAACCCGCAGGAGATCTACTGCACCGACGCTGGCTACCACATCACCAACTCTACGGCCCAGTACCACATTGGCGCCGACTGGGGTGGCTACAACGACCATGCTGCATGGGAGGCCCGCACAGGCGGTAAGATTCTCGGCGTAGGCGGCGACGGTGCTGTCGTGGCCTGGGAGTATCCTGCCAACAACGGCAAGGGCGGCATCATCTGCATTGGCTCTGGCTGCTACGACTGGTACTCTTACACCTATGAGGCCGGTTATGTGGAGAACTTCCATAAGAACATAGCCATCATGACTCAGAATGCATTCAACTATTTAACGAAATAACAATCCACTATGAATACCATCAAGCAATTATTTGTGGCCGGTCTAGTGTGCTGTGGCATCGCTGCAGCACCCGCCACACTCACATCTTGTAGCGATGACGATTTTGCTGGCGACGCCCAGAAAGACTGGGCTGGCACGGCAACGACCTTCACAGCGGTCAACGACGATGTCGAGGATGCTTTCTCTACCTACTACAAGCATGCCCTTGGCCGCATTGGCGACCCCATGCCGTTCTACGACAAGAAGGCCGGCGACTTCAAAGTGCTCTACCTGCAGGACTACAACAACAACGGTGAGTTCTTCCACCCCATCTGGGCTGTGCGCACCACCGACGGCGCCAACTACGAGTCGCTGGGCGAGATCATCCCTGCCGGCACCAACATCGACCAGCAGGACGCCGCCCTCGGAACAGGCTGCTGCGTGTATAACGACAAAGACAACCTCTACTACATCTACTACACCGGCGAGAATGCTCGCTGCACCAACCGTCAGGTCATCATGCGTGCCACTTCGCCCGACTTCAAGACATGGACCAAAGACCGTGAGTGGCGTCTCAACGGACCCGACTACGGATTCTCCGACACCGACTTCCGCGACCCGCAGATCTTCGAGGACAATGGCACCTACTACATGGTGATTGTCAGCAAGAACCGCTTCGCCTACTTCAAGTCGGCCGATATGAAGCAGTGGACCTGCGAGGGCGGATTCAACATGGTGTGGGACCGCATGCTCGAGTGCCCCGATGTCTTCAAGATGGGTTCGTGGTGGTATCTCGTCTATAGCGAGGCCTACCCCACCAGCTGGAGCCGCAAGGTGAAATATATGATGGCCGACTCGTTTGAGGGCCTGCGCCGCTGCTTCGACGATCCCGGTGCCAACTGGCCGAAGGACGACAAGGAGGGTGTGCTCGACAGCCGTGCCTTCTATGCCGGCAAGACTGCCAGCGACGGACAGAACCGCTACATCTGGGGATGGTGCCCCTACCGCACAGGTACTACCTATCACGACAAGAACATCGCCGTGGGCGCCAATGGCGAGCCCAACTGGTCGGGAGCTCTCGTATGCCACCGTCTGGTGCAGCACGACAACGGTACGCTGACCGTGGGTGAGGTGCCTGCCATGGCTGCCAAGTACAGCACACCCGCCGATGCCAAGGTGATGGACAGCAAGGGCTATTCCAACGGCACACTCTCGGGCGACGGTGCCTACGTGCTCTACAACCGCCTGGGCAACCACAACCACATCTCGTTCACCGTCACCACCAGTGGCGAGGGCGATAAGTTCGGTGTGTCGCTCTGCCGCGGTACCGATGCCAAGAAGTACTACACCATGGTGGTGAACCCCGAGTGGGCCAACGGCCGCCGCAAGGTGAACTTCGAGCAGGAAGGCGCCGAGGGCATGGGCTTCGTCGAGGGTATCGACGGATACATCTTCCCGCGTCCCGCCGACAATGTCTACAATGTGTCTATCTACACCGACAACTCGGTGGTGACCATGTACATCAACGGTGTCTACGGCTACACACAGCGCATCTATGGCATCTACAAGAACTGCTGGTCGATCAACAGCTATGGTGGCAATGTGACCGTGAGCAACGTGAAGGTGTCGGCCTACTAATCGGCACCTGACAACAAAAACTAAACCCCTTCTGACATGAGAATTACACGTAATTTCATCATATCAGCAATCATTCTGATGGCAGCCGCGCTGCCATCAGAATCTTTTTGTCAGCCCTGGACGGCCCCGGCCGACAGTTCGCAGCTCTACCATGAGCACTATCGCAACCAATACCACTTCAGCGCCCGCCGCGGCTGGATCAGCGACCCCTGCGGTTTTCTCTACTACGAGGGCAAATACCACTGCTACTGGTGGGGCTGTGCCGAGTCGGAAGACCTCATCCACTTCAACGAGGTGAGCCGCTTTGTGCAGAAAGACGTGCCCCGGGGACTGGGCTGCTGGACGGGGTGTGTGGTGGCCGACCCGAAGAATACGGCTGGCTTTGGCCGTGATGCCTACATCTCGTGCCTCACGCTGAACGATGCCGAGCGCAAGAACCAGTCGCAATGCCTCACCGTCAGCCACGACCACGGGCGCTCGTTCCACTACTACGACGGCAACCCCGTGCTCGACATCGGCTATCAGGACTTCCGCGACCCCACCGTCATCTGGCACGAGGAGAGCGGACAGTGGCTCATGGTGGTCAGCAAGACGCTCGAGAGCAAGGCGGCCTTCTATGCCTCGCCCGACCTGAAGCACTGGACATGGCTCAGCGACTTCGGTCCCGCCGGCCGCACCTACCGCTGCTTCGAGTGTCCCGACTTCTTCCAGCTCACCGTCGACAACGGTCCGAAGAAGGGACAAAAGAAATGGGTGCTGGTGGTGTCGGTCGACTGGGACAACGAGCAGTATTTCGTGGGCGACTTCGACGGCACGACCTTCCATGCCGAGGGACTGAAGCAGGAGACGGGCGTCTACGTTGACTGCGGCCCCGACTTCTATGCCTCGCGCACCTTCAAGGACTTCGACGGCACGCTGGGCGGCAAGGTCTACTCGATGGGCTGGATGTCCAACTGGCGCTACTGCCGCGACCTGCCCATGACCTACGGCAAGGGTTTCTGGTCGGTGCCCCGTGAGCTGTCGCTGCTCGACACACCTGCCGGATGGCGCCTCGTGCAGCGCCCCAAGCAGGAGCTGACGACGCTGAGAGGCACAAGGCAGCATTACCAGGGCCGCCTGAAGCAGGGCCGCACGGTAGTGAAAGACGTGGCCCGTCTCGAGAACGTCTACGAGGCGGAAGTGAGTTTCGACACCTCGGTGAGCAACACCTTCGGCCTCAACCTCTGTGCCGGAGGCGGTCGCAAGCTGGTGGTCACCTACGACACCGGCAGCCACTCGCTCGTGGTCGACCGCACGCAGGTGGCCGACTTCGAGATGACGAAGTTCGAGCATACCTGTCATGCCAAGGTAGCACCCATCAACGGCCGCTTGAAACTGCGCATCTTCGTCGACAAGTGCTGTGTAGAGATCTTCTCGGAAGATGGCACCAGCGTCTTCTCGCTGGCCACCTTCGCAGCCGACGACCACACCGCCCTCGAGCTCTTTGCCCATCAGCCAGGCACCAACTACCAGCTCGACGTCTGGCCCATGACATCCATCTGGCCGTCAGTCGCTCAATAGAAAAGCATTATAGATACACGTTACGGAATGCACCGGGGGAGAAAGCAAGAGAAAGCATCACGTTTTTCTTAGCTTTTCCCCCCGAATTTTAATTGTGCCGAATTCGACATCATTAAATCTCAGGCTGGACAGAACCGTTTCCGTCTTAGCGCAAAAGAATGGACGGAGAATCGCCATCCTGCTCGCCCTCGTCGCTATAGTGGGTCAGGCACAGCCCACAGACACAATCGCCATCGGAATGGAACTGAGAGTTCAAGATTTTATAGGCACGAGAAAGTTGATGTAAACCCTCTGCTCATCCACACGAGGTACGATGGTGGTACAAAATTATTCTAATTGAGGCAAAAGTGCAATAGGCGAAGTATTATTGGTTAAGCGGAGTTAATTGTATGACAGCGTTTTTCGCGTATCTTTTTAAGATTTGGTTCGGTCTGTTTCGACCCAATTTAATCGGGAAATAATTCAAGCCGAACTCATGCATGGCATTTTGATTCATTTTAGAGGGAAATGTGCACTATATCGTGTTAAAGTCTGTCATATCAGAACCTCCTTGAAGAATATTTTGTAACTTTGTAACCAAATTCACATAGGATTGTATCATCATGAACGAGAATTTCGCTATACAGCTCTTTGAGGGCAAGAAAGTTCGCATCGTATGGGATGCAGAACAGGAGAAGTACTATTTCTC
>DEFO01000035.1:0-237 GCA_002350805.1 Prevotella sp. UBA2850 | reverse complement strand
ACTCTAAGTGGGGTACAATTTGTCCCCCTGTTGAAAGGTTGCCAGCCAGATCTGTGCAGCCATTCGCAAGCGCAAGTCTAAAGTATATGTCACAAAGCGTTGGTACGTTCTCGCCATTATCAACAAGAATTTACCATTCACATTATATAAGAGAATGTAAATTCGTATTTTAGGGAAAAGATAAATCGTAATTTATCGAATTGTGAAACAAACGTATTTAGGCTGAGAAATTGGCAC
>DEFO01000057.1 GCA_002350805.1 Prevotella sp. UBA2850 | reverse complement strand
ATGCCGGTGACATCCATGATGCGGCGCTGCAGGGTGCGCACATGGTTGAAGCCCGACTCCTCGGCAATGGCAGCGATGCTGTAGTTGGGCTGCGTGCGCAGCAGTCGCAGGGCATTCATCGTGCGCAGGTTGTCGATATAGGCCTCGGGTGTGCGGTAGATCGACTTGTTGCGGAAGAGCCTGACGAGTCGCTCCGGGCTGACGCCGAGGAGTTCGGCCAGCTGCTTGGCGTCGAAGTTGGGGTCTAGGTGCGAGCGTTTCTCTTCGAGCCGCAGGTCTATCAATGCCATCAGCTGTCCGTCGTCCTGCAGGTCGGCATTGCGCTGCCGCTCAAAATTCTCCTTCATCAAGGTCCGCGCCACCTCGAAACGCCGGCGCAGCTCCACATCGGCCTCCATCCGCTCGCTGAGGTCGAGGTTACGGCTCACCAGTCGTATCATCTCCGACTGCAACCGGGCATTGTCGGCTCTCAGCCGTTCTATCTCGGCCTGCATCTGTTTGATTTCCTTTTCCGTCATGGTGCTTTGATGATATCAAAAAGATTAATGAATCCCACCTCGTCGAACACTTCGTAGATCTCGTCGTTGAGTCCTGTGAGCGTACATTTGCTACCCTTGCTCTTGGCCACCTTCAGCAGGTCGAGGAAGAGCCGCATACCGCTGCTGGTGATGTATTCCAGATTAGTGCAGTCGAGGATGATGTCATGGCCCTCGCAGTCGTAGAGCACCTGCATGTCGCGCCCTACCTGGAGTGACGATGGCGTATCAAGCCGACCTTCGAAGGTCATCACGTAGTTCTGGCCATCTTCTCTGAATTCAGTCTTCATATCACTTATAGTTTAATATCTGCTGCAAATATAGGCATAATTATCCGAAACAGCAAATTTCAGGTCTTTTTTTTGCGTTATGCACAAAAAAAAAAAGCGGGCCTTGGGGCTCGCTTTTGCCGGTCATCTCGTCTTACCAGCCTACGGATTGGTACCATTTCAGCTGTTTGATGTCCTCATTGTTGCGGGCATAGTATTTTCCGTATTCCGTATTGGGATCCTGCGGTATATACATGCTCACCCCGTGGTATTTCTCTTCGGTCATCTCGAAGTCGCTGTAGATGTTGCGCCACGTCATGCAGGTTCTCCACTGCTGGGCAAAGCGCTTCTCCACGACGGCCTGATCCAAGGCCTGCTTCCACTGCTGGTAGTCGCTCTCCGAGAGCTGTGAGCGGAAGAAGTCGCCGGCATCATAGAATAGGTTGTACTCCTGGTGGAACTGTATGCTCGATGCGCTGTAGCCGTAGTGTATCAGTCCCTGCGTGTCGGCATAGCCGCTGCCGGTCATGGCCTGCACCTTGTCGAGGGCGTAGCGGGTGGCACTGGCCAGCTGGTCCATGGCGCTGGTCTTCACTGCCGAGAGGGGCAGGTTGCCGTTCTGTACGTTGTAATAGAGGTCGATGATGGATGTGCAGAATGTATTCTTCTCAAACAGTGCAGGCACGATTTCTTCGTAGGGTGCGCCCTCGCCGGGGATCTCTGCCGGCGAGCCGATGATGTAGTCGGTGGCGTTGCGCAGCTCGTACATCGTCTCCAGGCACATGAAGTTGCAGCAGTCGGCGAAGATGAACTTCAGGTGAGGCACCTGCTCCAGCACCCTTGCGATCGTCGGCACGTTGATCCATCTTCTGTTCTTACTGCTATAGGCGTAGCCGTCGCCATTGTCCACACCGAAGGCACGAGTCTCGCCGGGCTCCTGTTCGATGAGCCAGCCAGTGGAGTGTCCACCCAGCACCAGGCCGTATTCGTTGGCGGGATAGTGGCTGTAGGCATACCTCAGTACCTGCTCCATCAGCTCCGGGTTGCAAGCCTGCATGTTGCTGGTGCTGATGCCCATGTCCTCGAGCGACAGCGAGTCTGTCAGCTCACCGTTACGGACGCGTGCCAGCCAAGGCTTCTCACCCTGCATGTCGCGACGCACGAATACCAGCAGCGTGTTGTTGCCGATGCGTCTCGATCCTTCCTTCATCTGCTCCAGGTTCGTCTGCAGCGATTCCGACAGATTGTTCTTGCCAGCCAGATACACCAGCACGGTGCGCTCTGATGCTGCATACTGGTTGATGTTCAATGTTCCATTCTTCTTTACTTCCAACAAGATATCGTCATCGCTTGAGCAAGCGGTGAAAGTCATTATTGTTCCTACGGTCAGGATGCTCATGAGCATCGTCTTAACCAAATACTTTTTTCTTGTCATAATTGTAATATTTCAAATTGTTATGCTGCAAAGTTAGGGATTATTCCGCCTGTTTCCAAGCAATCACCTGCATTTCGCTCCGACTTGTTGCGACACATCGGGGTGTTTTGTAACAACGAGCCGGAACCTTGACACAGTTGTCGCATCAAACCTATTTTAAAAGCAAAAAAAAGGATTTATGTGTCATAATTCATGGAAAAGCAGTATCTTTGTAGCGTGATTTTTGAAACATGTCTATTTTAGTATGTTAGTATCAGAGATTTCTTTGTGGGGCGCGGCCCTGGTGGCGTGCATTGTGCTGGTAGCGATGATAGCATTGGCCGCCTTCGACAGGCAGATGTTGCGTCGCATGTTGGTGATATTCGGAGCCACGGTGGCACAGATGGCCGTCGTCGTAGCCGTGGTGTGGACGGTGTATCAGACAGACGCCTGGTGGGCCTATCTGCTCTGGTTCCTGCTGGTATTGGTTCTGTCGATATGCTGGTGCCTGTTTCCGCTACAGGCTATGTGGCGTAAGATGTGTTGGCCCGTCAGCGCGGCGATGCTCGTAGGCAGCATGGTGGTGGGAGGCAGTACGATGCTGATGCTGCCCATCAGTGTCTTCCAGTCCGTCTATTCGGTGCTGATGGCCTGTATGACGGTTTCGCTCATGCAGACCATGATGAACTACCAGCGCAACCAGCAGAAGCCCGAGGTGCTGCGCGAAGACATGTTTCATCAAGTAAGGAATATGGCTCAGCCATTAGTGATGGTCGTGCCGATGCTCTATGCCGGCATGCTGCTGGGAGGTACACCTGCCCTCCAAGGGCTACTCGTCACCCTGTTGCTGATAGCGGCTTCCTTCGTAGCCAATATATTGGCGGGCGTGATAGCGCTGAGGATGATTAAAAAGGTTACTCAGAGCCGTTAGCAAAAAAAAAGCGGGCCTTGCGGCTCGCTTTTCTTT
>DEFO01000004.1 GCA_002350805.1 Prevotella sp. UBA2850 | reverse complement strand
TATGCGTCTCATTTGACCTCCTCAAAGTCGGCGTCCTGTACGTCATCGTTGGGGTTCGAATGGGGTTGCTGTCCGCCTTGGAAACCTTGTTCGCCCTGAGCACCGCCATTGAAGCCTGCTCCGGCACCAGGACCGGCCTGGGCACCTGCCTGCTGGTACATCTGAGCAGATGCGGCCTGCATGACCTGGTTGAGATTGTTGATGGCGTTGTCGATGGCAGTGATGTCACCGCTCTTATGAGCGTCTTTCAAGGTCTGCAGGGCACTCTCAATACCCGGTTTCTGGTCGGCAGGAATCTTGTCGCCATTGTCCTTCAGGAAGTTCTCTGTGCTGAAGATCATCGAGTCGGCCTGGTTCATCTTGTCGATGCGCTCGCGTTCTTTCTTGTCGGCTTCTGCATTAGCCTCTGCCTCTGCCTTCATGCGGTTGATCTCGTCCTCGCTCAGACCGCTGCTGGCCTCGATGCGGATGCGCTGCTCCTTGCCTGTGGCCTTGTCCTTGGCGCTGACATTCAGAATACCGTTGGCATCGATATCGAAGGTTACCTCAATCTGAGGAACTCCACGGCGTGCGGGGGCAATGCCTTCGAGGTTGAACTGTCCGATGGACTTGTTCTGGGCAGCCATAGGACGCTCGCCCTGCAGCACGTGAATGGTTACTGCGGTCTGGTTGTCAACGGCTGTTGAGAAAGTCTCAGTTTTCTTGCAAGGGATTGTGGTGTTGGCCTCAATCAGTTTGGTCATTACACCGCCGAGAGTCTCGATACCCAGTGTCAGCGGAGTTACGTCGAGCAGAACGATGTCGCCTACGCCGCCTTCCTTGTTCAGGATAGCTCCCTGGATGCTGGCTCCTACGGCCACCACCTCGTCGGGGTTCACACCCTTAGAAGGCTCTTTGCCGAAGTAGTTCTTTACGAGTGTCTGCACTGCAGGAATACGGCTTGAGCCGCCCACGAGGATAACCTCGTCGATGTCGCTAGTAGACAATTTTGCATCGCGGATGGCGTTCTGACAAGGAACCAGACATGCCTGGATGAGGTCGTGAGCCAGCTGCTCGAACTGCGAGCGTGTGAGTGTCTTCACCAAGTGCTTAGGCACACCGCCCTCTGCCGAGATGTACGGCAGGTTAATTTCGGTTGATGTGGTTGACGAGAGTTCAATCTTAGCTTTCTCGGCAGCCTCTTTCAGGCGCTGCATAGCCATCGGGTCGCGTGAGAGGTCGATGCCTTCGTCGGCCTTGAAGCCATTTACCAGCCAGTCGATAATGACCTGGTCGAAGTCGTCACCGCCCAGGTGTGTATCACCATTGGTAGAAAGCACTTCGAACACACCACCGCCAAACTCAAGGATAGAGATATCGAACGTACCACCACCGAGGTCGAACACGGCAATCTTCATATCCTTGTTGGCCTTGTCAACACCGTATGCCAATGCGGCAGCAGTAGGCTCGTTGACAATACGCTGAACGTTGAGTCCTGCAATCTGTCCGGCTTCCTTGGTGGCCTGACGCTGTGAGTCGCTGAAGTAAGCAGGAACGGTAATCACGGCATCGGTCACCTCTTGTCCGAGGTAATCCTCAGCGGTCTTCTTCATTTTCTGAAGCACCATGGCCGAAATCTCCTGCGGAGTGTATTTGCGTCCGTTGATGTCAACACGTGGGTAACCACCCTCGTTGACCACTGTGAAAGGCACACGTGTGGCCTCTTTCTCAGCCTGGGCGTAGGTCTCACCCATAAAACGCTTGATGGAGTAAACGGTGTTCTTCGGGTTGGTGATAGCCTGTCGCTTGGCAGGGTCACCTACTTTGCGCTCACCGTCTTTCACGAAGCCCACTACAGAAGGAGTAGTGCGCTTTCCTTCACTGTTAGCAATCACTACAGGCTCGTTACCCTCGAATACGGCAACGCAGCTGTTGGTAGTTCCTAAATCGATTCCAATAATCTTTCCCATAATCTTATTTTTTATTTTTTTGTTATTTCTTTGATGTTTTGTTGGTTGTTGCGCATTGCAATCCGCTGAGGAAACAACAAATGGCGTGCCAATGGTGGAAAAGATTGTCAGAGTGTGACAAGATGTCAGTGTGTGGAAGTGGCTGAAAAGGAGCACAAAAAGAAAAGATTACCCAAGCTGCTTGTGGCGGCTTGAGTAATCTCTTGCTTATTATTTTCTTTTTTTATCTTCAGTCCTTTCTGGCGATTTCCTTACTTGTCGGCGATGGCAGCCATGATCTTGGCTTCCAGTTCCTCGCAGAGCTCGGGATTGTCCTTGAGCAGCGATTTGGTGGCATCGCGGCCTTGTGCCAGCTTAGAACCCTCGTAGCTGAACCACGAGCCGCTCTTCTGAATGATGCCGTATTCCACGCCCAGGTCAACAATCTCGCCGACCTTCGAGATGCCTTCGCCGAAGGTAATCTCGAATTCCGCCTTGCGGAAGGGAGGTGCCACTTTGTTCTTCACCACCTTTACGCGCACCTGGTTTCCTATCACCTGGTCGCCGTCTTTAATGGCGGTCACCTTGCGGATGTCGAGGCGCACCGAAGCATAGAATTTCAGGGCATTACCGCCGGTGGTTGTCTCGGGGTTGCCAAACATGATGCCAATCTTCTCGCGCAACTGGTTGATAAAGATACAAGTGGTGTTGGTCTTCGAGATGGTACCCGTCAGTTTGCGCAGTGCCTGGCTCATCAGACGTGCTTGCAGTCCCACAGCCGAGTCGCCCATGTCGCCCTCAATCTCTTTCTTGGGAGTGAGTGCGGCTACCGAGTCGACCACCACAATATCTACTGCGCTCGAGCGAATCAGTTGGTCGGCAATCTCCAGAGCCTGCTCACCATTGTCGGGTTGAGCAATGTAGAGGTTGTTCACGTCTACGCCCAGTTTCTCGGCATAGAAGCGGTCGAAAGCATGCTCGGCATCGATGAATGCTGCAATGCCGCCGGCCTTCTGGGCTTCTGCAATGGCGTGAATGGCCAGTGTGGTCTTTCCCGACGACTCAGGTCCGTAGATTTCGATGATGCGTCCTTTGGGATATCCTCCCACGCCGAGGGCGGCATTCAGGGCGATACTACCGGTAGGAATCACCTCAACGTTTTCAACGTTCTCGTCGCCCAGTTTCATGATGCTACCTTTACCAAAGTCTTTTTCTATTTTCGACATGGCAGCCTGCAGGGCTTTCAGCTTCTCTGCCATGGGATTCATCAGCTCGCCTTCAGTTTCTTTTTTTGCCATAAGTTGTTTTGATTTTTTTTAGGGGGCAGCGACAAGGAGGCTGAAGAGTGCCAGTCTGCTTCTTGTCTCTGCCTAGTTGGTTATACTTTTCTTCTAATGATTACAGTTCCAGATCACCGTCGTGAATCTCATGCCAGGGCAGTCCCTGCTTGTTGAGCTGTTCCATAAACGGATCGGGGTCGAACTCCTCCACATTGTAGACACCCGGCTTGCGCCACAGTCCTTTGCAGAACATCATGGCACCAATCATGGCGGGCACACCGGTGGTGTAGCTGACGCCCTGCATGCCAGTCTCCTCGTAGGCCGCACGGTGTGAGCAGTTGTTATATATATAATAGGTGTGCTCCTTGCCGTCGTTGCCAATACCGCGGATGCGGCAGCCGATAGAAGTCTCGCCTTCGTAGTTCTCGCCGAGGTCCTGCGGATTGGGCAGCACGGCCTTGAGGAACTGCAGGGGCACAATTTTCACCTTCACCTTCTCGTCGGGGTTGTCGGCCAGCGGTGCCTCGTAGGTAATCTCGTCGATGCGGCTCATGCCCAGGTTCTGTATCACCTCCAGATGCTTCAGGTATTGCTGGCCGAAGGTCATCCAGAAGCGTGCACGGCGGATGGTGGGATAGTTGATGACCAGCGACTCAATCTCCTCGTGGTGCAGCAGATAGCTGTCGCGCGGGCCGATGTTGGGGTAGGTCAGGTCCTTGTGAATCTCCAGCGGCTCGGTCTCCACCCACTTGCCGTCTTCCCAGTAGAGGCCCTTCTGGGTGATCTCGCGGATGTTGATTTCCGGGTTGAAGTTGGTGGCGAAAGCCTTGTGGTGGTCGCCGGCATTACAGTCTACGATGTCGAGATACTGAATCTCCTTGAAGTGGTGCTTGGCGGCATAGGCTGTGAAGATGCTGGTCACGCCCGGGTCGAAGCCGCATCCCAGAATGGCTGTCAGACCGGCTTTCTCGAAGCGCTCGCGGTAAGCCCACTGCCATGAGTACTCGAAGTGAGCCTCGTCTTTTGGCTCATAGTTGGCCGTGTCGAGATAGTTGCATCCGCAAGCCAGACAAGCCTCCATGATGGTCAGGTCCTGATAGGGTAGGGCAAGGTTGATCACCAGTTCGGGCTTGTAGTCGGAGAAGAGTGCCTTCAGCTGCTCCACGTCGTCGGCATCCACCTGTGCCGTCTTGATGGGCATGTCGTAGCCTTTCTGGTGGATGGCCTCCACCAGTTGGTCGCATTTCGCCTTGCGACGGCTGGCAATCATAAACTCCGTGAACACGTCAGCATTCTGCACAATCTTGAACGCTGCTACCGTTGCGACGCCCCCGGCGCCAATCATCAATATTCTGCTCATTTTCTTGTGTTTAAGTGTTTTTTCTATCTTTCAGCTGGCAGGGAACATACCCTTGCCTCACTTCTTGGGCAAAGGTAGTGAATAATTCCGTAAATGCCAAATTTCTGTTGTTATTTATTCTTTTTTGGAGATTTCCATGCCTGCTCCGTCAGGTGTCGCTGTTTATCCCAGTTCGTCGCCGCGAATGCCCAGGGCTTGCATGAGTGAGTATCCGAGTATTTCCTGTCGGAAATTGCCTCCTGGCATGGGCTGCATGGCGAAGACGGTGATGCGCTTCTCGTCGTCGACGTCCTTCAAAGCCTGGCGCACGTCTTCGTACATCGTCTCTGCATCGGGGATGATCATCACGCGCTTGACCTCCTGCAGGTTGCAGATGGTACGGGTGACATCGGTGAAGAAGTCGCGCTTGCTGACCACACTCTCCTCCACGGGGAAGGCCGACATCATAAACTCGCCCAGGGCATCGCTGAAGGCTTTCAAGTGCAGCTCGTCGGCATAGTGGCCCGGCATGAAGTTCTCCAGCTTCGCCGACTTCTTGTCGTGAATAAAGACGACGGATATCTGTCTGGCGGGTGTGCCGGTCTGACTGTCGGCAGTTTGCTCCAAAGGCTTCAGTCCGCCGTCGAGCGCCACACAGTCAATCCATCGTGCCATGTCGGCCTGTGGGATGCGGCGGCCTATCATACGCTCGAAGTTGACGATGAGGTGGAAAGCCACCTTGTCTATATAGTCACCATCTGCGATGATGACATTCTCGCACCATTTCTCTGTTGTCATTTCGTTGTTCATAGCTGCAAAGATACGATAAAGTGGGCAAAGCACCAAACTTCCATTTGAGTTTTTTCGAATGCCCTGCCGTGTGTATTTACCGATGGGCGAAATAATTCCTGAATAACAATGGCGGATTATCAAATATTTTGTACCTTTGCACCCAAATTTAAGAACAATCTAATATTATTATCAAAAAATGTCAACATTAACCATTGCCATTGTTGTGGCTTTCGTGTTTGGTTATCTGTGCATAGCCCTTGAGAGCCTGACAAAGATTAACAAGGCAGCCATTGCGCTGCTGATGTGTGTGATTTGCTGGACGCTGTTGATGATGGGGCCTGGCGCTTATTATCCTGATGTGGCTGCCGACGGTTTGCTCCATCATATTAGCGAGGTGATAGAGCATCATCTGGGCGATGCTGCCGGCACGCTGTTCTTCCTGATGGGTGCGATGACCATCGTCGAGATTGTCGACTCGAACGGTGGTTTCAACTTTGTGCGCGATGCCTTGAAGACACGCTCTAAGCGCAAGCTCATGTGGCGTGTGGCTTTCATGACCTTCTTCCTGTCGGCCATTCTCGACAACCTCACCACCTCCATCGTGATGATCATGGTGCTGCGCAAGCTGGTGCAGAGCCGTGAGGACCGTTTGATATATGCTGCATTGATCATTATCTCAGCCAACTCGGGTGGTGCATTCTCGCCCATTGGCGACGTGACGACCATCATGCTGTGGATCAAGGGCGTCATTACCACTCAGGGCGTGCTGACCGAGATCTTCATTCCGTCGCTTGTCTCGATGGTGGTGCCTGCCTTCGTCCTTCAGTACTCGCTCAGCGGCAAGTTCGACAAGGCGCAGAACCTGCCGAAGGCTTCCGTGAGCCAGTTCACCCAGAAGCAGCGCAACATTATCTTCTGGCTGGGTGTGGGCGGTCTGGTGTTCGTGCCTATCTTCAAGACCATCACCCATCTGCCTCCGTTCATGGGCATCCTGCTGGTGCTGGGTGTGCTGTGGACCGTTACCGAGATATTCCATTACAACACCTCTGAGGACGACACCATGGCCAAGCGTGTGAGCGATATCCTCTCGAAGATCGACCTCTCTACCATCATGTTCTTCCTGGGCATTCTGATGGCAGTGGCCGTCTTGCAGGAGATTGGTGTGCTCACGGCGATGGGCGAGGGTCTGAACGAGGCCTTCTCGGGCAACTACTATCTCATCAACGGCATCATCGGTATGCTCTCGTCGATTGTCGACAATGTGCCGCTGGTGGCTGGCTGCATGGGTATGTATCCCGTGGCTGCCGAGGGTGCCATGGCCGTCGACGGAATCTTCTGGCAGTTGCTGGCCTACTGTGCCGGTGTGGGCGGTTCGATGCTCATCATCGGCTCTGCCGCCGGTGTGGTGGTCATGGGCCTCGAGAAGATTACCTTCGGTTGGTATATGAAGAGAATCACATGGATAGCATTCGTGGGCTATCTGGCCGGTATCCTCTGCTACTGGGTAGAGCGGATGTTGTTCTTCTAAAAAACAATCAGAGCGTAGGGAGCATGTCGGTTCTTGCTCCTTACGCTTTCTTTATGTAAGTCGATGAAATCCGTTCTGAAGTTCCTCAGGGATTGGACGCTGCCCGTGTCCATGCTGTTTGGTACGCTGATGTATTTGCTCTTTGCCTATACGCCGGCGCTGGAGGAGGCAGCTGTTTTCTTCGACCCGATATTCGAACTCATTCTGCCGTGGTTCATGTTCCTGGTGCTGTTTGTGACCTTCTGCAAAGTGGATTTCCACAAGATGCGTCCTGTGGCGTGGCATGGATGGAACATACTGGTGCAGCTTCTTACTGTGGCGTTGATCGTGGCCGTGATTCTTTATTTCCATTTGCAGGGCAACGATCTCATTCTGATGGAGAGCGCCCTCACCTGTGTCATCGCCCCCTGTGCTACGGCGGCAGCCGTGGTGACCAGCAAGTTGGGAGGCAACCTGGAGTCGATCACCACCTACACGTTTATGACCAACTTCATCACGGCCCTGTTGGTGCCGCTTTGTTTCCCGATGGTCGACCCCGATGTGACGATGACCTTCTGGCAGTCGTTCCTGCAGATGTTATATAAGGTGTGCATGGTGCTCGTCATGCCCATGGTGCTGGCCTATATCGTGAAGCACTTCATGCACCGTCTTCACCAAAAGATCATCAGCATCCGCGACCTGTCGTTCTATCTGTGGGGCTGTTCGCTGACTATTGTCACCGGCACCACGGTCAAGCATATCTGTCATGCGCAGACCAGTGTGTGGTTCCTGCTCATGATAGCCCTTTTGTCGCTGCTCTTCTGCATAGTGTTGTTTGTGGTGGGCCGTCTGATAGGCCGCCATTATGGTTGCACGGTAGATGCCGGTCAGGCCAGCGGACAAAAGAACACGGCTTTTGCCATCTGGATTGCCTACACCTATCTGTCGCCCCTCTCGTCGGTAGGTCCGGGTTGCTACATCCTCTGGCAGAACATCGTCAACTCGCTAGAACTTTGGAAACAGCGGAAAATAGGTGAAAAGTATTCTTAGTTGAGAACTGAGAGTTGAGAACGGAGAGGTATGATTACCTAACGAGTTGAGAGCTGAGAGGTATGATTACCTTTGGTATTGTCTACACTCCCACACTCCAGGCCCCCACCAACTCCCCCGAGGGGGAGGGAGGGCTGACGCCAGTTCAGGGTTCAAGACCCCTCCTAACCTCCCCTATAGGGGAGGAACCGGTTACCCCTGAAGTTGGAGAACAGGCTGGAGTGGTAATCACACTTGTCACTTATCACTTGTCACTTTTCACTTAGACAAACTCCCATACTCCTAAAAACTTGTCACTTTTCACTTAAAGAAGCAGGAGTGCAAGAGGCGGAGTATTGTCTACACTCCTACACTCCCACACTCCTAAAACTCTACACTCCTAAAACTCTACACTCCTAAAAACTTATCACTTCTCACTTCTCACTTGTCACTTAGTGCTAGCTTGCTCTCAATATACTCGATGATATTCTCTGACGATGGCTTGGGAGCGTCGCCGGCAATCAGTTTGCCGTTTTTATCGATGAAGATAAAGCGGGGAATGCCGCTGAAGCCATATCCTTTGGCGAGTTGAGACTTAAAGGCGTCTTTGCACCAGAACTGCCGCCACGGATGAGCATTCTCCTTCAGTTCCTTGTCCAGCCGTTTCTTGTCGCTGTCGAACGAAATGGCGATGAACTCTATGCGGTTGTCGTTCTTGAAGTGCTCCACCACCTTGGCATAATAAGGCATCTCGGCCATGCACGGTCCGCACCATGTGGCCCAGCAGTCTATCATCAGGGCCTTGCCGCGGAAGTCCTTCAGCGTGTACGTCTTGCCGTCCTCATAGCCTGTGGTCTCGAAGTCGGGAGCGTCCTTGCCGGGGTTGAACTTGTCGTATTTCGCCTGCAGCTTCGCTATCTGTCCCTTGTCGATGCATGTCTTGCAGTAGGCTTCCCAAGTCTCACTGAGGTCTTTGGGAGCCCGCTGGATGTATGAACCCACGAAGTCGGAAGCCAGTGCGTTGATCATCTGCTGACTGGTGAAGTTGCGCTTCAGTCCCTCCATATACCATGAGCCATTGGTGAAACCCTGCTCCGGCCGGTGAGTGGACTGCCACCACCGCTGGTAGGTGAACGCCATGTCGCGGTGCTCCATGCTGTTACGCTCGAAGGCACCGATGTATTTCTCGAAGTCGGGGTCCACCGTATGCTTTGCCCAGGCATAGCGCATGAGGTTCTCTTCCTCGCGGGCATTCACCTGGCGGAGGAACGACTGTTTGAAGCCCTCGTTGTCGATGCGGTTCAGACGGCTGCGCAGTGCCTCGGCCTCTTTCCCCAGCTCCTGGCGATAAGACGGGAAGTCGTATTGGGCTATCTTCTCGAACGGCCATCCGTTACGCTCCCACACCGAGTAGTCTTGGTAGAAGTCCATGCAGTCTTTCTTGGTGCCTTTATATTCATAGCTGCCCACATACATGGTCTGTCCCTCGTAAGGCTCTGGCTTGAACGAGAGCGTGAGCGTGCCCTTCATGCCGTTCTCCAGGTAGACCACCACACCGCTGCGCAACTGGTCGACCACCAGCATCAGCTGTGCGGGCCGTTCCATGTGGCGGCGCAGGTCGAAGCGCCCCTTCTTGTCGGCCCGTAGTGTGTCGTAGTCATGCCCGTGTGCCAGCATCACATAGCCGCCCTCATATCCTTTCACGATGACTTTCAGTTGCACATCGTCGTTCTTGGCGCCCATGCCCAGCGCCATCAGCAGGCAGAGCATCGTCATCAGCATCTTTTTCATGGCTTCTCCTGTTTTTGTTTTTCCATAAACTCCTGGTACTGCTTCCACGAATCCCTCAGCGTCTTCTCCACCTTTTCGGGGTTCTTGGCGCCGTGCTGCCTCATGAATGCCACATACTCCTTCACCTTGTCCCAGTCGTAGCCCTTAAACTCGCCGTTCCCCACCAGACCGAAGTGACCGGCGTAGTCCATCCACACCCTGTCAATCTTCTCTCGGGCTTGCTCGCCGTAGGCGGCCACGAGTGTCTCCACTTGTTTGTGGGCCTTCAGGAAGAGTTCGTCGTAGGGATTGTCAATATAGCTGCAGAACACCCCGAAAGCCTCCTTGTCGGTGGTGATGTCGGTGGTGGGCAGGCTCAGCATCTCGTGTGCTATCTTGCTGGCAGCCGTGCGTTTCTTCATGCGCTCCAGCTCTTTCAGATAGGTCATCAAGAAGCCGTAGGAGCGGTCGCCGCCCTCATACTGCTTCTCCAGTTTGCCGATGGTATTGTCCGCAATACCCTGCTTCGCCTCGGCAATAAACTTGTCGGCCTCGCGGAAACCCACCATGCGGTAGAGCAGCTCGCCGTCGCTGTTCAGGAACACGAACGTGGGATACATGCTCACCTCCCAGCGCTTGGCCAGCACTTTGTAAGGCTCTTTGTCGAGGTTGTACTTCACCGAGACGAACCCCTTGTTCAGGTAGTCGCCCATCTCTTTCTTCGGAAATTCCTCCACCAGCATCTTCTTGCAGGGCGGACAGTAGGTGCCGTAGCAGTCGACAAACACCATCTTACCTTCTTTCTTCGCCAAGGCCAGTGCCTCGTCGAGCTGTTTGTCGACAAAGGTAACACCCTGAGCCACCGCTGCCAACGTACTGATGGCTGTCATTGCTAGTAGAATCAATCGTTTTCTCATAGGATTATCCGTATAAAGTCGTTACTTTTTTGTCTTGTTTTCCCTAATACGAACAAATAAGGGCGAAGGTTATGCCTCCGCCCTTATTTTTTTACTAATTAACAATAATCCTTCTTATTATGCATTATGCATTATGAATTATGAATTATGCATTATTTAATCATCTCCTGATACTTCTGGATCATGAACTCGGTGACGGTGATTTCCTTGCCGTCCATCTTAAACTTACGCTCGCCGCTGGTGTCCTTCTGCTTCAGCTGAGCGATGCGCATGTTGGCCAGCTTGGCCACCTCGCCCATCAGCTTCTTGTCCTGAGGCTTGTCCTCCACCACCTGCTCCAGCTTGTACTGCAGCTGCATGTCTTCCACGTCGCCCTGCTGCACACTCTTCTTCAGGTATTTCATCATGGTAGCATAGTCCTTGGCATAGCTGGCATTGTCGCAGAGCACATCCTCGGCAATCTTCTCGGCGTCGGGAACGCCATATTCCTTCATCTTCTGCTTGAAGGCCTTGAACTTATTCTTGTCGAAGCCCTTGTAGGTCTTGCCGTCGAAGCTCATGCAGCGCAGTCCGCCGTCCTTCCACGTGCGGTCCAGCGCCTGCACGGCCTTCTCGCCCTGGTTGGCGGCCACCGTGGCACGCTTCTTATACATGGCCAGGAACAAGTCGTCGTCGATGCCGTAGCTGCCCTTCTCGAAGGCGGCGTAGAGGTCCTTGCTGGCGGCAATCTCGGCGGCACTCTTACCCTCGAGCAGGGCAGTGGCCACGTTCTTCATCTCACCGCGCATGTAGTTGTCGTCAAGCACCTTCAGATAGTCCGTCAGGAACTTCTGGTCGCGGTTGCCCTTGTTATATTCCTTCTGATACCAGGCCAGACCCTTCTCTTCCTTCATGGCGTCCTCCACCTTCTTGATGAAGTCGGTGATGCCGGCGGCACCCACGCAGCGGCCCGTCAGGTTGCCGTCAGCGTCGAGGATGAGGAAGGTTGGGAAGGCATTCACGTCGTAGCGCTTGGCCAGTCCTACGCCCTCGCCCTTCTCCATGTCCACCTTCCAGCACACAAACTTCTTGTTGAAGTAGTCGCCGGCCTCCTTCTTGGGGAACTCCTTGTTGGCCATCATCTTGCAGGGACCGCACCACGAGGTGTAGCAGTCCACGAACACGGGCTTGCCCTCCTTCTTGGCCAGCGCCAGAACCTCGCTGAAGGTCTTGCCGTCGTTGAAGCTCACACCCTTGCCCGGTGCCGTCATGCCAAACTCGTCGGCCAGTTTGTCGCCCAGTGCCTCGCCGCGCAGGTTGCGGGCAATGATTTTGCCGTTCGGGCCGATGAGCAGTGTGCAGGGAATGCCGTTCACACCGTACAGCTTCGAGGCGGCACAGTCCCAGTACTTCAGGTCGCTCAGGTGGTGCCAGGGCAGCTGCATGTCGTCGATGGCCTTCAGCCAGGCCTCGCGTTTCGAGTCGAGCGACACACCCACGATGTCGAATCCCTTGTCGTGATACTTCTCGTAGGCAGCCTTCACGTTCGGCATCTCCGCCCGGCAGGGACCGCACCACGAGGCCCAGAAGTCGAGCAGCACATACTTGCCCTCGCCGATGTACTCTGACAACTTGTGCATCTTGCCGTCTTTGTCGGCCATCTCGAAGTCGGTGAACTTTTGTCCCACCTCCTGGCGCTTGGCAGCCTCCTGCTGTTCGAGTATGCGCTTCACCGAAGGATAGTTCAGGAACTCGTCGCTGGCCGAGGCAATCAGCTCTTTCTGCTCGTCCTTGCTCAGCAGATTGTAAAGACGTGAATAGTAGAATGCACCCACCATATTGTCTTTGTTCTGCTTGAGGAAGCTTTTGGCAGCCTCATTGAACGGGCGCTCAGCATCTTCGAAAGCCTTCATAATTTCGGCCTTACGGGCTTCCGATGTGCCTTCTTCGCGATACTCCTTGACGAGTTTCATCTGCTCATCGCGCGACATCTTGTTGCCATATTCCTTCATAATGCGGTCGTACTCAGCCATGGCAGCCGTACGCTTACCGCCTTTTGCAAGCAGCTTGTCGCCATCGTAGGTAAAGCTGACAGCATCGTCTTCCAATGCAAACAGCACCACCTTCGTCAGTTTGCCGCCAGTAACCATCAGCTGGGCCACGGCAGGCTCTTTGTAAGTGCCGCTCAGGGCAAACTTACCGCCCTTCACCACAGTAGAGTCCACGGGTGTGCGGTCGTTGCCGATGGCATACACCACCACCTTCTTACCGTTCAGCGCAGCCGGAAACTGCCCTTTCAGGTCATACTTCACGGGGTTGGCCATAGCCAGCATGCCGACCATAGCCATCACAATTGTCAATAAAGATTTTTTCATTTTTTTCATCGGTATGATTTTTGTTTCTGCTTTTTTACCCCTTATACGAAAAGAACGCGCATAAGGGTTACGGTTCATAGCCGATTTTATGATTTTTTTAGCATCATTAAAACGCGCGCCGCTACCACGACACCCCATTCCCCACATGCCCGTTCTTCGTCTTTACCTTTCTGAAGGTCCATGTCACGTTCATACTGACCAGCCGTCCGTCATTAGCCTGCGTGTTCCACTGCGTGTAGTTTTGCTCAGTCAGCATCACCCTGCCGTGATAAGCGTCCAGCAGGTCATAGGCAGTCAGGCTGATCTCTCCCCTGCCTTTGGCGAAGCGATGGCCCAGATAGCAGTTCAAGGTGTTCTGACAATGGTTCTCGCCGCTGGCATGATGATGGAAACGGGTGAAATCATACTTGGCCTTCACAAAGCAATGAGCAGGCAAATCAGCCTCTACCGTAGCCTCTACATGATATCTGAATATGCGGTCGTGCTCACTTCCGTCGCCAGCCCTCATCCAGTCCTGGCCTACGCTTTGCTCACAGTTCAGCCTCGTCTTAGGTATCAGGCTGGTGTTGAAGCCGATGGTGCCATCCACCCTCTGCCGATACATGTAGTCCGTGATGCTGTTCATGCAGTAGGGCGTTTTGCCGATACCACCCCTCAGGGTTGCCGAAAAGACCGAGCGATACCGGTCCAACGGGAGCGAATACATGACCGTCAGCGCACCGTCGTAGGCACCATTGCGGTTGGAGTATGTCGATACCGACCCGTGGGCAGGCACCGTCACGTCAGCGTCCTCCAGGTAGGCTGAGTTGAAGAAATACTGTGTCGACTGCGTGATGACATTCCTGCGGAGGGCAAAGACAATGTTCACGTCCAGACTCTGTCCATAGTCATTGAGCAGGAAATTGTTCATCGAAAAGAACTTATGCTGAGACTCCGGCTTCAGCGAAGGATTGCCCGTCAGGATGAAATAGGGGTTGTAGGTGTCCGTGAGCGGCAGCAGCTGAAGCATGGTCGGTGTGCGGTGCTCCCACTCATAGTTCAGCGACATCATGGTGCGCATGTCCGGAGGCATATACCCCGCATTGAGCGTGACCACGGGCATCAGAAAGCGAAAGCGATGACGCTCGGCCGCCAGCCTGTCCGTGGCGCTCACGGTTTGGCTCCTCCATCCTGCTTTCACAGCATGCGACACTGCTCCCGTCTTCAGAAAGAAGACAGCAGCCATCTGCCTCACCCATGTGTTCTGCCGATAGTGGTAAGTGTTCAGTCGGTCCTCCTTGTCCTCCAATACATTCCATGCCGTCTGCCACATCTTCTGGTGCGCATAGTTCTGGACATACTCCACACTCATGCCCTGCAGGAAACGCTCCTCGCCCCATATCTGCGAGAAGAGCGCCCTGCCTCCCGCTTTCCATTGGTCGTCTTGCCCCGTCAGGCGCGTTTCCTTCACCAGTGATTCCCGCCGTTGCCCTGTCAGGTAAGTGTCCGAGCGCCGGTCGTTGTCATTGTCGGCAGACGATTGATGATAGTCAACCGAGCAATCCAGATGCGACTGCTCAGTCAGTGTTGCCACATACTTCGCCTCCGCCTCCATGTCGTGCTGCTGCTGTCGCGAAAGGTTCTCTGCATGCCCTTCCGATTCGTCCCGGTCATTCTTGTCGTATGTGTCTTGAGTGTCCGAAGTGTGTCTGTTCCTCAGCTGGTATTTAAAACCGGTCGTCAGCACATCCCCACCTCTCATGCGCCATTCCGTATCAACATGCATCTGGTGGTGGCGCGAGCTGTTCGCCAGTTTCTGTTCGCTGTCGTAGTGTCGCCACTCATACCCCAGGTCCTTTCCCAGGTATTCGCGCGCGAGCTTCTTTTGCCGGCTTTCCGCCTTCTTATCAAACTGATAGCCTGCCGACCATTTGGCCAGACCCGATGCCCTTTTCGTCCACTCCCTGGTCACGTCGGCACCGGCGCAGCTGTTTTCGCTGTAGGTAAGCGGGCGCGAGTCCGTTGTCAGGAAGCGCAGGCTCTGCGTCGACGCTATATTCTGGTTGTTGTGCATCAGGTTCGTGCTCACGACAACATCCTCGGAGAAGAAATTGGCCGTCCCCCCGCCAGCATAGCGAGTGCGGCTGTCACTGCCAGTCTCTTCGTCTATCGACGACCCCCATGCCGCAATGGCACGCCCGTCATACGAGCTCAGCATCTTGCTCTTGGTGATGATGTCGAGCACCCACCTCTTGCGATGCGCCTGCAAAGCCTTGTCCGTATGGTCGGCATAGGCTCTGATTTTCACAACGTCGGTAGCCTCAATATGGTCGAAGGCCGTGATGGGCTTGTCGCCAAACAGTTTCCTGCCGTCCACCAGCGTCTTACCCACCTCATGATGGAGCACGCTGATACCCTCACCGTCTATTCTCACCCCGGGCATCTGCTGCAGAATGTCCCGGGCCATGTCGTTTTCCAACACATTCACGGCCTCGGGATGATAGTCAACGGTATCGCCGCGAAGGACCATCGCCTTGGCATGCCCCTTCACTGCCAGCTCCTTCAGCTCCACCTCCCTGATGCTGAGCTCCAGGGTCTTGATCCGGTGCCGGTACGGCTCCACCAATACGGTATCGGTCACCTCGGCAAAGCCCCGGGCTCTTGCCGTGAGTGCATATTGGCCGGCCAACACATTCCGGAATACAGTCGTAGTGCTGTCTTCGGCCAGCTCACCCGCGATGGTCACACCATTCTGGTGCAGCAAAGCCCTTACCCCCGCAAGCGACTGCCTGCCGTACCCCTTCAGCTTGACCGTCAGGTGCCCACACGACAGTTCATAATGCCCCTGCCCTCGCATCACAGGAACGGCCATGAGGAGGGAGAGCATCAGCACGATGAATCTTGTCTTGGGCATCTCGAACACATTCAAACCATGAAACGATACGGTTGTCGAAATAGGCAAACGATGATGCTACTGTAAGTCAACAGCAACAGCCATCGCAGACGAAGATACAGTAAAGCCTAGCAAAAAAAACAATAATAAAAGTCGATTTTTCATAAGCTGATGACCTAAATACCGCAGCACTTTTTTATTCTATCCTCTATATAAGTTCCAGAACAATCAAAAAAACTGCCCATCATTCTATCACGTCAGACTTTCACTTCCCCTCGTGCTGCAAAACAAGACAAGCAAATATCATCCATGATGGCGCAAAGATACAAATAAAATCTGAAAAGCCCTTCCCTTGGCATCAATTTTTGTATTTTTCAAGCCCCCCACGGTGGCCTACCCTGTGCCCACGGTGGCCTTTTTCATACACCAGCCGACAGCCTCCGTGGCGGATGTATTCTCTCTTCGGTGGCGGCGCCCTGGCGCCGGGGGCGTCTCTTTGCTAGGATGCACACAAAAAACAGACCGTCTCCGCCTGCCGGCGGGAACGGTCTGATAGGGTAGGGGCGGACTGATGCGCCTGACGGCGCCTGCCGGTTACTCGTCGAGGATGGGCATGGCTGCTCCATCGGTCATGTCGGAGGTGGCGGGGTCGATGTAGCTGATGCGGCTCAGCTTGCCTGTGCCTGAGAAGGTGATGACGGGATCGCCAATAGGCTCGCCGGCACGGGTCTCGTACATATAGACCTTGTAGGTGTTGCCCGACTGTGTGCCGACGACGAAATAGCTGAAGCGGCCGGAACCATAATACGGACGGTAGCTGATGTGCGAGATCTGCTCGCCGGCGGGAATGCCCTGCAGGGTGAGCTCCTTGTCGGGATTCTCGTTCACTAGGTCGTAGGTGAAGACCTTGTTGTCTTTCACATAGTAGGCGATGGTGGCCTGACGGTCGCAGACGGCGCGCAGGGTGGCGTTGCCATAGCCGCTGTTCTCGTCGAGTTCCCTGACGTCGGTGAGGGTGGCGCCCATGAATCCGAAGCTGAAATAGTAGATGTATTTCTTCGAGGGGTTGGAGCGGTCTTGCATGAGGAAGAACTGCTTTTCGCCTGCCGCCATGTTGAGTCCGCATGCGAGGCATTCGAGGTCGAGGTTCTGGGTGCCATAGCCGGGAACTCTGCTGCTGGCGGGGGCATAGCCGGCATTATAGTCGGAGGTCTCGAAGCTGCGGGTCTGGTTGCTCCAGTAGAGGATGCCATAGTAGGCTCCCGAGGCGCCGCTGACCACATGGACGCTGCCGCCGGTGCCGTCGTAGGCTCCCAGAACGCCGCTGCCGCCCATCATGCCGGAATAGGCTGAGTAGATGCCGTTGCTGGTGACATAGTACACTTCCCAATAGCCACGGACGGTGCGATAGGGTATCTCGTTGGGAACATACTCGAAATGCACATTCTGGGGCGTGAAGATGGTCTTGCAGTCGAGGGCCCGAATCCACTGCACCTCGTTGTTCTCGGTGGTGACGCACAGCATGTTGGTGGAGGTTTCCTTTCCCTTGTCGTTGATGTATGCCTGGCCGTGGATGACGTCGAGGCAGCGGGGCTTGCCGCTCATGGCCTTGCCCTGGTAGTTGGTGAGCACATCGGGGATGAGCTCCTGCAGACGGGTGTTGTAGAGGTCGAGGTCGGTGTTGCCGTCGGCAGTCTCCTTGAGCACATAGAATCCTCTTGAGAGGGCCGAGGAGGCGCTGAAGCTGGTCTTGATGGACCGGCGGTAGCCTGTGGACTTGGACCAGACGGTGAAGACGAGGGTGTAGGTGCCGTCGGAGACAGCGGGATTGTAGGAGAGGTTCTTCTCGTAGCTGATGGTGTCGGCCCTGACGGTGTCTACATTGGTGGACGTGTAGTTGGGCGACGGATCGTAGTAGGACCAGGCGTAGGCCAGGTCGTCGTCGCTGAAGCTGGAGCGCACCACGGGGTTGATTTCAAGCTTGTCGCTGCTGAAGGACACTACCTCGTATTTCTCTTCCAGTCCGCTGAGCTCCAGATAGACTGAATGGTCGGAATAGGTGGAGTCGTCTTCTACGCAGGAAGCCAGGAAGCCGACGCAGAGAGCGAGCATCACCGTTGCTGAATAAATATATTTCTTCATATTCGTTGACAAATTAAAGTTAATACTTAGAACTGTCCCCAGTTGATGAGCATGCCGTTCTCCTCGCAGAGGTCGCCCAGTCCGGCGGCACGGCGGCGGGCATTCTCCTCGTCGAGGGCTGTGCGCAGCTTACTCTTGAGGTAAGTCACGTAGCCGTAGTCGTTGATGAAGCTGTTGATGTAGTCGTCGTCCCACTTCTCGCCGGTGACATCGATCATGAACTGATGCTTCACTTTTCCGTATTCGCCGAAATACCAGTTCATGGCTGCTCCCCATGCATCGGGCTTGGTGAGCATGTCGGTGAAGGTGATTTCCTTGAACAGCTCGTTGGCATAGCCGCTGATGAAGTTCTCGTTGTCCTTCACCATGACTCTGAGCGCCACCATCGTGGACTTGAGCGAGGCGTCGCGGAGCATGATGATGGGCACGTCGATGGTGACGGCATGGGCGGGCACCACGAGGTAGCGCGACTTATAGCCGGGGTCGTCGAAGCTGACATAGTGCTTGCCGGGGACGGCATTCTCGCCATTGGGAGAGGGCACCTGGCGCAGCTCGAACTGACGGTCGTGGTCGGCGGGGAATCCCATGGTGTTGAGGGTCACCCAGACGGTGTCTTGCTTGATGTCTCCGTAGTAGACGAAGGAGTAGCTGATGAGCGAGTCGGAGTGGCTGTAATTATATTTGAAGTTCAAGCGTGCCTGCTGGCTGTCGTAGAGTGGCAGGTCTTCCTCGCAGGAGCAGAGTACTGACAACAGTACGAGTATACTTGACAAAAATACTATTTTCTTCATAATCATCCGTGTTTTTAGTTTTATGTTATGCATTCGGATCGTACTCTGTGTCGGGCAGCGGAACGATGTACTCGTCCTCTGTCATCTCGTCGGCATTCCACAGCATGGTGCTCATGCCGTTGCGCTTGTAGGTGTAGAACATGACACCCTCGGCGTAGAACTCGCGGCGGTACTCGTCGACAATGAGGCTGCGCACCTCGTCGAGGCTCTCGAAGTCGGTGGTGATGTTCACATTGTGAGAAGCCATGTAGTCTTTATACAGAGTGTTGGCCTCGGCCAGGTCGGTGGTGGTCTCCATCAGGATGAGGTAGATTTCCGAGAGGCGGATGAGGGGCATGCACTGCTTGTAGAGGGTGATGCCCACGGCAGCGGAAGTGCTGGTCTCGCTACGGGCATCGTAGTAGTACTTACGGATGTTGGGGCGCACGATACCCTGCATGTTGACGGCGTTGCGGTTCCAAAGCGTCAGGTAGCGGTTGTTGCTGGCTGTATACTGGTTGGCGAACAGCTGGCGCTCGAACATGGCCTGGGTGATGTAGTGCATGCTCTCGCCTGTCTGTGCGGTGGGATTGCCGCCCAGCACGCTCACGGAGTAGTTGACGAGGCTGACATTGTGGAGGGCGAACAGGCACTCATTGGGCAGGGCGAAATACTCGTTGTCGAGGTCGTGGATGCCCGAGAGCGAGATGACGGGCTCGCCGTTGATCTTGGCATTGAGGACGCTCTTGGCCTCGGCATAGGCCTTGCTGTTCTGTCCGGTGTAGAGATAGAAGCGGGCCTTGAGGGCTTTCACAGCCCAGTAGTTGAGGCGGTAGCGGCGGTACATCATGAAGTCGTCGTCGAGGTCGGCGGGGTCGCTGCCCGAGCCGTTCAGCTGGTAGAAGGTGTACTTCAGCACGGGGTCGGACTGCTGGAGCAGGCTCTCGGCCTCGTTGAGGTCGCTCTCGAGGCGGCTCAAAAAGTCGTTGTAGTTGTAATAGGATGCCTGCTCGTGGATGCTGCTCTTATAGGAATAGGGCAGCGACACCTGGCGCGAGGGGTCCTTGGGCATCTGGCCGAAGAGGCGCAGCACGTCGAAATGGCAGAAGGCACGGATGGCCAGGGCCTCGCCCTGAATGACGTTGCGTGCATCCTTGCTGGTTATGTTCTGTCCGTCCTCCTCCATGTGGTTGAGGATGAAGTTGGCCTGGGCAATGGTGGTGTACAGGGTGGAATAGATGCTCTTGATGGCCGAGATGGAGTACGAGTTGTCGTACTGGTGGTGCATCAGGTAGTATTGCGTGGGGAGGTTGGTCGAACCGACCTCTGCCCAGAGGCATGCCAGGTCCTCGATGTCGGTCATGGTGAGTTTCTCGCCATAGGCATCGCGGCTGGCCATGGTGGTGTAGCAGCCTGCCAGTGCCTCTTTGAATCCGTCGTAGTTTTCGAAGAGATTCTTCTCGCGTGCCACGGTGTCAGACTTCACATCCAGCCAGTCGCTGCAACTCGACAGAAAGAGAGAGCATGATGCCAGGATAAGAAGACAGTAGAAAGCCTTGGCCGGCAGTTTCTTATATGATTGATTTGTTCTCATAATTCTCATATTTCTTGTTTTCGGTTTAGAATGTTAAAGTAATCGTACCCTGTACGTTGCGGGCATAGGGATAGCTGGTACCACGCTCGTACTTCACCGACGACCAGTAGAACAAATCGTTGGCGTTGATGGCAAAGACAATGCTCTCGAGCTTCGTCATGTTGCGCAGCCAGTTGGTGTTCCAGCGATACTGCAGACTGACCGACTGGAGCTCAAGCACCCGGTCGTTGAAGACGTAGCGCGAGGTGGCTTTCATGTCGCTCGTGAGGTCTTTGAAGTTGCGGAAGAAGGTGTTGTCGCCCGGCTGCATCCAGCGCGATGACAGCACACGTGCATCTACGTTCTTTTCGGCAATCTGCATGGGTGAGAGCTCTACACGGTCGCGAAGGGTCGAGTTGTAGAGTTTGCCGCCCCAGTGATAGGCAAACGAGACGTTGAGCGTGAAGTTCTTCCACATGATCATGTTGCGGAGGTTGCCGCGCCACAGGGGTTGCGACGAGCCCAGGTAGACCTTGTCGGAGGCATTCCAGTTGGCGGTCACGTCGCCGTCCTTGTTGATGAACACCTCTTTTCCGGTACTCGGGTCGATGCCTGCCGAGCGCACGGCGTAGATGGAGTTCATGGGACGGCCCACATAGAAGAGGTTGCTCACATCGACATTCTGCTCCAGGTACTGGCGGTTCTGCTCGATGATGGCATCAGAGAGCTTGCTGATCTCGTTCCAGTTGTAGACCAGCTGGCCGCCAATCATCCAGTTGAACTGCTTCTCGTAGTCGCGCACGAGGTAGGCGTTGAGCGAGGCCTCCACACCGTGGTTCTTCAGCTCACCGACGTTGGCGATGTAGCTGGCGAAACCAGAGCTCAGGGGGATATCCATCTCGGAGAGCAGGTTGCTGGTGGTCTTAGAGAACCAGTTGATCTCTCCGTTGATGCGGTTCTTCAGGATGCCGAACTCCAGGCCGAGGTTCACTTCCTTGGTCTTCTGCCAGGTGAGGTCGGGGTTGCCGATGCCCATCACGTTGGCTGCCGACCAGTTCAGGTAGCGGCCGTCGGCTGTATATCTATAAGAGGTGTAGACACTCTCGGTGGAGAAGTCCTGCGAACCGGTGACACCGTAGGAGGCCTTGACACGCAGGTTGTTGAAGAGAGTCTGGTCCTTCATGAACTTCTCGTTGTGGATGTTCCAACCAATACCTACGCTCCAGAAGGGTGCGAAGCGCTTGTTGCTGCCGAACTTCGAGCTGCCGTCGATACGGTAGGAGAGGTCGACGTAGTAGCGGTTGTCGTAGGTGTAGTTGGCGTTGCCGGTGAAACCTACCAGGCGTACGGTGGTGCGGTCGCCGGTGGGAGTGCCGTTCTGCATGTACTGCAGGGCGTTGGGCATGAAGTTGAGGTTGTCGTTGGAGAAACCCTCGGCCACGAAGGTGAGGTTCTTGTATTTCTCCTCGGAGATGGAGTAGTCGGCACCCACATAGACCTGGTGCTTGTCGTTGAAGGTCTTGGTGTAGCTCATGGTGAGGTTGCCGCTGAGCAGGTCGCTGTCGCCGGTTCCATAGGTGTATCTGCCTCGGCGCATGAGTCCGCTGATGCTCTGGAACTCACTGGTGGTGAACATCGAGTGGCTGGCGGGATAGAACAGGTCTGAGCTGCTCTTGTGGGTGGTGACACCCATCTTGGCGCGCAGGCGCAGGCCTTCGGTGATGAGCCATTCCAACGAGAAGTTGTTGGTGAACTCGAAGTAGTCAGACTTGTTGATGGTGTTCAGCGAAGCGTCCCACAGCGGGTTACCTATTCCGGTGGATGTGTTGAGGCTGAAGAAGGTCTTCACCAGGTTGCCTTCCTCGTCGTACGGGTTGTCGTAGGGCTCCATATTGACATAGTTCTGGAACGAGCCGTATTTGCTCTCCTTGGCTTTGTTGGAGGTGACGCTGGTGTAGTTGCGGAAGATGAGGTTCTTCACCGAGTAGAGCAGGGTGATGTCGCCCGTCAGGGTGTTACGCTCAGAGCCTTTCATGGCACCGGCAATATTGTTGTATCCCACTGAGGCGCCCCAGCGGAACTCGCCCGAGCCGCCATCGAGCTGAATGTTGTAGCGCTGGCCCACGCCGTTGCGCAGGGGCTTGCTCATCCAGTCGATGTCGGTACCCTCGAGGATGGCCTTATAGCGGTTATTGTAATAGTTCTGATAGTTAATCTGGCTGGCAGGCGTTCTCTGGTCGTACAGGCCGATTCTGCGCTCCAGCTCCAGCTTCTCGGCCGCATTCAGCAGGTCGTAAGAGCTGAGGTCGGGAATCTCCAGGCTGATACCGGCCTTGGCGGTGACGCGCAGCTTGCCCTCCTTGGGAGTCTTGGTCACCACGACGATGACACCATTGGCGCCTCGCGAACCGTAGATGGCGGTGGCAGCGGCGTCCTTCAGGATGTTGATGCTCTCAATCTGCTCGTCGTTGTAGTCCATCAGCTTCTGCAGCGAAATCTCGAAGCCGTCGAGGATGATGAGCGGCGTGTTCACCGTCTGTGCGGCATTCGAGTTGAACTCCTCGACACTCATCGGGAGCGACGAGCTGCCGCGGATGTTCAGGTTGGGCAGCACGTTGGGGTTGCTACCGGCCACGTTATTGATGGGGAAGTTGATGGAGGCGTCGATATTCTTCAGCGTCTGTATGAGGTTGGTACCGCGGTACAGGTCGAGTTGCTCTCTGTCGATGGTCGAGACGGCTCCCGTGTAGCTCTCCTTGGCCTTGCGGAAGATACCGGTGACAACGACCTCGCCCAGGGCCTTGGTGTCTGACTTCATGCGGATGGTCATTTCTTTCTTCACCGGCACGGTGACGGTCTGCATACCAACGTATGACACCTGTATCTGCGAGTTGGCAGGAACCAGATATTCAAAGTTGAAAGCTCCGTTGATGTCGGTCACGGCAATGAGCTTGGTGCCCACCACTCGTACCTGCGCACCTATGACGGGCTCGTTGTGCTCGTCTAACACATATCCGCCGATGGTCTTATAACCTTCAGGGCGCGCACCTGTAGAAGCTGGCCGCTTGGCTCCGTCCTTCAGGGTGATGTTGATGAACTTACCCTGCACGCTGTACTCCAGGGGTGTGTCCTTGAGCACAAACTTCAGGATATCGAAGAAAGGCGCATTGCGCATTTTACCTGTAACGGTGTAGGAGTCCACATCGTCGTAGGTATAAAGGAATTTGTAGGGCGACGACGACTCCAGCCGCAGGAACACCTGCGAGAGAGGCTCGTTGTTGAACGACATGGTGAGCTTGACGCTTTGGTCGGCCACTTGTGCCGAGGCCGTCTGCGCCATGAACGTTGCAACGAAGAGCAGCATTAGAATAAGTGTTCTTCTCATAAGCAAATATTTATTAAAGTTTTGATGTATTATTTATCCCTAATACGAACAAAACAAAAAATAGGTTACGATTTGCAAACAATTTTCGAAAAAAAAAAAACTTTGTAGCCGACAATGACTGAGAGAACCGATTTTGACCGTATTTTCCGCCTCTACTACGAAAAGCTATACTACTTTGCACTGCAGTATATAGCCGATGAGGAGGAGTGCCACGACATCGTAAGCGCTGCTTACGAGGACGTGTGGCGTAACTTTGCCCAAATCGAGGCAGCTACGGTCAGACAGTATCTCTATGCCAGCGTGCGCAACAAATGCATCGACTACCTGCGCCGGCAGAGCCGCCACCAGCACTACGTGGAGTTCGTCGGCGCCGTGAGCAGCCGTTATGTCGATGAGAGCCACTACCTGGAACAGGCCGACAACGAACGGCTGGTGAATAAGGTGCTGAACATGCTGGCCTCACCCACCCGCGAGATTCTGGAGGCCTGCTACCTCGACGGAAAGAAATACCACGAGGTGGCCGACGACATGCACATCAGCATGAGCACCGTGAAGAAACACATGGTGAGGGCCCTGAAAATGATTCGCGAACTGAAAAAAAACATTAAAAGCATAACCTAAATTGCAAGTTTGTCGTATAAGTATTAAAAAGGAGACGAAATGAGTTATACTTATAGCAACATAGAAGACCTGCTCGAAATGGCCGAGACGCTGGATGCCGAGGATATCCAGACGTTGCTCGACGTGCAGACCGTCTACCGCAAGCGCAAGGCGCAGCCGGTAGATGTGGAGCAGCGTCTGCGCATGTTCCATGAGACTCATCAGACTCCTGAACTTAACGACGACCATACGCAACAGGCTTCTGAACTCCATGCAGGCAATGCTCAGCACGCTTCTGCCCTTCATGAGCAGACTGCCGCTGACATCCGCACGGGGCGTTCCAAGAAACCGTCAAACGGCTCCAGGTCGCGTCGTACCTTTATATATTATGCCCTGGCAGCTGCCGCCGTCTTCGTGGGTGCGCTGCTGTTCTTGCACAAACCTTCCGTGGGCACAACCGCCGAAGGCACTATCTTCACCGCTGACAACGAGCAGGCTGGCATCTCGCTGACCAACGAGCAGGGCGAGCAGCTGGTGCTCAGCGCCGCCACCCAGCAGAACTCCTCCATCTCACTCGACGACTTCCGCCGCATCTTCTCCGACGAGAAGCACTTGGAGAAAATGACGCTCAGCGTGCCTTTCGGCAAGTCTACCGACATCACCCTGCCCGACGGCAGCATCGTCTATCTGCATCCCGGTTCCAGACTTGTCTTCCCCGCCACCTTCGAGGGTGACCAGCGCGTGGTCAAGCTCGAGGGCGAGGCCTATTTCAAGGTGGCTAAAGACGCCAGCCATCCCTTCGTCGTGATGACTGAACATTTTGAGACTACCGTGCTCGGCACCGAGTTCAACATCAAAACCGGCAACAGCGAGCAGGGAACGGCAGCCGAACTTACACTCGTCAGCGGAAGCGTCGCCTTCAAGTCGAACAGCCTCAAGCCCGTCGTCAACAGCGACGACCAGCGTGTGGTACTGAAGCCCGGACAGCAACTGTCGTTCCTCAACGATCAGCTGACGCTCAACGAGGTCGATGTGCAGCCCTATGAGTTATGGCGCGACGGATATCTCTATTACGATAATGTGGAGCTGAAAGACATCATGGAGGCCATCGGCAAGAACTTCAACATGACGGTAGAGTTCCGCAATACAGAGGCCATGCATTACAAGATGCGTTTCATCACAGAGCGCAACCACGGTGTTGACGCAGCCATCGACATGATGAACCGCATGAAGAAGGTCGCCGTGCGCAAAGAAGGAAACAAAATCGTAGTAGATTGAAGACCCTACCCAGCCTCCCCTATGAGGGGAGGGGTAATTACTTTTTCTTATTGAGTTTTCTATCGGATTGCTCTGAATTTTTTCTAGCTTCAGGGGTAATCCAGCTCTCCCCCTTGGGGGAGATGGAGGGGGCTTCCTTTAAGTGACAAGTGATAAGTGTGATTACCACTCCGGCTTGAGTGCTCCAGCTTCAGGGGTAATAAGTTCCTCCCCTTAGGGGAGGTTAGGAGGGATCTTTCTCTCCCCCTTGGGGGAGATGGAGGGGGCTTCCTATAGAATGGAAAATTGATAATTGATAATTGCCTGCCGGCTTAAAGCCCCCTCCGGCTCCCCCAAGAGGGAGAGGCCTGCCGGCTTGAGTGCTCAAGTTTGTTTTCCAACTTCAGAGGTAATCGCCCCTCCCCTCATAGGGGAGGTTGGGTAGGGTCTTTAGGGGAAGGCTAGGTAGGGTCTTTCTCTCCTATATCAAATAGTTCTGTGGAGAGATAGCGCTCGCCCGTGTCGGGCAGGAGCACGACGATGGTCTTCCCTTCGTTTTCGGGGCGGAGGGCCAACTGGGCGGCGGCAAAGGCGGCGGCTCCCGAGGAGATGCCTACGAGCAGTCCTTCTTTCCTGGCCAGTTCGCGGCCAGTGCGGATGGCATCGTCGTTGCTCACATCCACCACTTCGTCTACGATGCCGGCATCGAAGGTGTCGGGAACAAACCCGGCACCAATGCCTTGTATCTTGTGTGGGCCGGCCTCTCCGCCATTCAATACGGGCGATGCCGATGGCTCAACGGCTACGATTTTTATGTGTGGGTTCAGTTCTTTCAGCTTTCTGCCCGTGCCCGAGATGGTTCCTCCGGTGCCCACGCCCGCCACGAAGATGTCAATCTCACCTCCGGTTTGGCGCCATATTTCCTCGCCAGTGGTGAGATAGTGGCACTTGGGGTTAGCCGTATTCTCAAACTGTTGCAGAATAATGCTGCCAGGAATGCTGTCGCGCAGAGCCTCGGCAGCTCTGATGGCACCTTTCATGCCCTCTTTGCCACTGGTCAGGCGCACCTCGGCTCCATAGGCTTTCACCAGGTTCCGTCGTTCTATGCTCATGGTTTCGGGCATCGTGAGAATCAGATGATAGCCTTTCACGGCCGATACGAGCGCCAGTCCTACACCCGTGTTGCCACTGGTAGGTTCGATAATGGTTGCTCCGGGCTTCAGAATGCCACGCTGTTCTGCATCCTCGATCATTGCCAGAGCGATGCGGTCTTTCACACTGCCGCCAGGATTGAAAAATTCAACTTTGGCAATGACGGGCGTCTCTATGCCTTTTGTTTGTGAGAACTTGCCAAGCTCAAGCAGCGGGGTGTTGCCGATGAGCTCGGTCAACTGTGTTACAATCTTAGCCATAAAGGATTATTTTTTTTGTATTACTCAATGTCTTAATTCTCTTTCACGATGGGATAGAGTTCGATGAACTCCCCCTGATGGTTCTGCCCATCGTTGATGAGCTCGGCCGTTTTGCGGCCCACCGTCTCAATGTCGTGGAACCCTGGCAGCGCCATGTTGCCGTTCAGGTCGGTGGTGGTGGGCCCCGGATGCACGGAGAAGATTTCCACTGGTGTGTTGTTCTGCTCGAACTCGGTGGCCATCACCCCCATCATGGCATTTTGTGCGGCCTTACTGGCCACGTAGGCCAGCGGATGCCAGTAGGGGCTGATTTCTGTAGGTACGGTGATGTTGACGATTCTTCCGTTGTTCCGTTCGAGCAATGGCAGCAGGGCCTTGGTCAGCGCAAAGGTGCCAATGAAGTTCACTTCGATGGTTTCCCTGATGTCGCCGATTTTCGTGTTCAGGCTGTCCACGCTCATGTCACCCGGTATGCCGGCATTGTTGACCAGCAATGACAGTCCCTGGAATCTCTCGCCCACCTCCCTGGCAGCCTGTTCCAGGCTGTCGTGGTCGGTCAGCTCAATGTGGATCCAGCCCATAGCGTCAACTCCTGCTGAGGCTAATTCGCCGATGGCTTTCTCCGCGCGCTCCCTGTTGCGTGCGCCGATAATCACTTTCCATCCGCTCAGTCCGAGGTGTTTTGCAATGCCGAAACCTATTCCTTTGTTGGCACCTGTCACCAGTGCATTTTTTTCTTTCATCCCAATTGTTCTTTTATTTAATCCTATTATTTGTTATCTGTCTTCTCTTTCGCGAGCAAAAGTGCGAAGTAGACTCGAATGATGAATTATATTTTGTCGAATGCCTGTTTCAGGTCGTCGATGATGTCGTCGATGTGCTCAGTGCCGATGCTCAGGCGGACAGTTGAAGGCGTGATGTGCTGACTGGCCAGCTCGTCGGGCGACATCTGCGAGTGGGTGGTGGTGTAGGGATGGATGACGAGGCTTTTCACGTCGGCGACATTGGCCAGCAGCGAGAAGATGTGCAATGCGTCGATGAAGCGCCATGCCTCCTCTTGTCCGCCCTTAATCTCGAAGGTGAAGATGCTGCCTCCGCCCTGCGGGAAGTAGCGTTGGTAGAGCGCGTGGTCGGGGTGGCTCTCGACGGCGGGGTGGTTGACCTTGGCCACCTTGGGATGGTGCTGCAGGAACTGGACCACCTTGAGTGCATTCTCGACATGACGCTCGACGCGCAGGCTGAGCGTCTCGAGACCCTGTAATAAGATAAACGCATTAAAGGGTGAAATTGTTGCCCCAGTGTCGCGCAAAATGACGGCACGGATGCGGGTGACGAAGGCCGCGGGTCCTGCCACGTCGGCAAAGACGGCACCGTGGTAGCTGGGGTCGGGCTTGGCCAGCGAGGGGAATTTGTCGGCATTGCTCTTCCAGTCGAAGGTGCCTCCGTCGACGATGACGCCACCCAGGGAACTGCCGTGGCCGCCAATGAACTTGGTGGCGGAATGGACCACCACATCGGCGCCATGCTCAATGGGACGGATGAGGTAGGGAGTGCCGAAGGTGTTGTCGATGATGAGGGGAATGTGGTGGCGGTGGGCTACGACAGCGACGGCCTCGATGTCGGTGACGTCGGAGTTGGGATTGCCGAAGGTCTCGGCGTATATGACTTTTGTGTTGGGACGGATGGCGGCCTCAAGTGCCTGCAGGTCGTTCACATTGACGATGGTGTGGGTGATGCCCTGGGTGGCCAGTGTGTGGCTGATGAGGTTGAATGAGCCGCCGTAGAGGTTGTCGGCAGCAACGATGTGGTCGCCGGCCTGTGCGATGTTCTGCAGGGCATAGGTGATGGCGGCAGCACCGCTGGCCACAGCCAGTCCGGCCACTCCGCCCTCGAGGGCAGCCACACGCTGTTCGAACACGCCCTGCGTGGAGTTGGTGAGACGTCCGTAGATGTTTCCGGCATCGCGCAGACCGAAGCGGTCGGCAGCATGCTGGGAGTCGCGGAAGACGTAGCTGGTGGTCTGATAGATGGGCACGGCACGGGCATCGGTGGCCGGATCGGGTTGCTCTTGGCCTACATGCAGTTGCAG
Source organism: Prevotella sp. UBA2850 (assembly GCA_002350805.1). Lineage (GTDB taxonomy): Bacteria > Bacteroidota > Bacteroidia > Bacteroidales > Bacteroidaceae > Prevotella. Next base: position 50,762 of record DEFO01000004.1, on the reverse strand, counting down.
GGTCTCGAAGTGAAGTCTTTTCGTTTCCATGTTGTTTCCTTTCTTTTTAAGTGATTGATTTCAAGGAGTGGGAGAGAGTGAGTCTGCTCGTTCTTTATCCTTCTCTTTTTCCTCTTGTTTCCGTTTGCAAAGTTACAAAGTTTAGAATTATCAGCCAAACTTCTTGCAAATTTCGGAAAATTCAGCTATATTTGTGCTCGATAGAAGGAAATATTTCTAAATTGCAAGATTTTTGACCCCACAAACAGAATAAAATTCTACAGCTATGACGGAAGAACTGGATGAGATAGACCTGCAGATACTGAGGATTCTGCAAAAAAACGCGAAACTGACCACGAAAGAGCTGGCCGACGCCGTGAGACTGACCCCCACGCCTGTGTTTGAGCGTCAGAAACGGCTGGAGCGTCAAGGATATATCAGGCGCTATGTGGCCGTACTGAACCCCGACAAGCTGGGTTTAGGACTGCTGGTGTTCTGCAAGGTGAAGCTGAAGCAGATCAACCATGAGATAGCCGATGCCTTTGCCCGCCGGGTGATGCGGCTGCCGGAGGTGACGGAGTGCTACAACACCTCGGGCTCGTACGACTATCTGCTGAAGGTGCGGGCACACGATATGAAGGCGTATCAGGAGTTCCTGCTCAACAAACTGGGCGAGATAGAGCATCTGGCCTCGGTGGAGAGTACCTTCGTGATGAGTGAGGTGAAACAGGACAACGGCGTTCCCGTCTGAAGGCAGGGAAGGAATGGCAACTGATGGATGCTGCTAGGAGCAATTAGAACAGATGGAAGTTGATGGCAACTGATGGAAGCTGATGGAAGTTGATGGAAACAATGGAAGCTGATGGGAGCATTGGAAGTTGTGAGTTGAAAAAAGGTGGGCTTTTATTTTGTTCGTATCTTCTATTTTATTATCTTTGCCTTGGAAATCATTAACCGACGACACTATGCAGAAGTTCGCAGATTATATTCAGCAGATAGAAATCGACTCCCTGTGGAGCGGTAAGAAGCACATCGTGTGGGATTTAGACCGGAAGGTGAACATTCTCAGCGGTATCAACGGTGTGGGCAAGAGCACCATCTTGAATAAGGTCATCAAGGGCCTGAAAGCCGGTGGTGAGTTTCCGAGTCACATGCTGAAGGGCGTGAGGCTGAAGGTGGTGCCCGAGGATGCCAAATGGATTCGCTTCGATGTCATCCGCTCGTTCGACCGCCCCATCATGAACGGCGACATGGTGAGCAAGATGGACCTCAGCCTGGCCACGGAGCTCGACTGGCAATTGTTCCAGTTGCAGCGCAAATACCTGGACTATCAGGTGAACATTGGCAACCGCATCATTCAGGTGTTGCAGGAGGGAGGGCCCGATGCGGCTATGAAGGCTCAGGACATCTCCGCCCGCAAGACGCGTTTCCAGGATTTGATTGATGATTTGTTCAAGGATACCGGCAAGCGCATCATCCGCACGGAGAACGAGATACGCTTCACCCAGATAGGCGAGATGCTGGTGCCCTATCAACTCTCCAGCGGCGAGAAACAGATGCTGGCCATCCTGCTGACGGTGCTGGTGGAGGACAATGAGCCGTATGTGCTGTTTATGGACGAGCCCGAGGTGAGCCTGCACATCGACTGGCAGCAGCGCCTGATAGACCTCATCATGGAACTGAACCCCAACGTACAGATTATTCTTACTACCCATTCGCCAGCCGTGATTATGAACGGATGGATGGATAAGGTGACTGAGGTGACCGACATCACCCTGTAAGAGTATGGACATACGAGTGACAAGACGGCTGAAGAAGAGAATGGCATGAGCAGAAGACTGACAGAGAACATATCGTCGAAATACCTGGAGGCGGCCAACCGGCTGAACTCCAAAAAGTCGCGGCGCAGGATTGTGGCCTATGTCGAGAGCTACGACGACATTTTCTTCTGGCGTACGGTGCTGAGCCGCTTTGAAAACAGCCAGCGCTGCTTCGAGGTGATGCTGCCTGCCCGTGTGAACAAGCTGGAGCGCGGAAAGAAGGCTGCCATGATGCGGCTCATCACCGAGAATGTGGGACAGAGCATGATAGCCTGTGTGGATGCCGACTACGACTATCTCATTCAAGGGCGGACATCGGTGTCGCGGCAAATCCTAGAGAATCCCTGCATCTTCCATACCTATGCCTATGCCATCGAGAACTTGCAATGCTATGCCCCGTCGCTGCACGATGTGAGTGTGGCCGTGACGTTGAACGACCATTTCATCTTCGACATGGAAGAATATATGCGGCAGTATTCGCAGGCCATCTTCCCTTTGTTCGTGTGGAGCATCTGGTATTACCGAACTCCCAACTACACCAGATTCACGATTACGGATTTCTGCCGGGTGATAGAAACCGGCAACTTCAGCATTGCCAACGCCCCGGCCATCTTGCAGAACCTTCGCCGCAAGGTGGGGGCGAAGATTGCCCAGTTGCAACGCGAGAACCCTGATGCCAAGGAGAGTTACCTGCAAGTGAAAGACGACCTGAAGCGGCTGGGTGTCACGCCCGATACCACCTATTTATATATACAGGGTCATCATCTGTTCAACAAGACCGTGCTTCCGATGATGAAGAAGATATGCGACCATCTGGTGCGCGAACGGGAGATGGAAATCTCGCACCAGAGCAAGCACAACACGCAGCGTAGGAATGAGTTGTCGTGCTATACGCGCAGCGTGGAGGATATCTCGGCGATGCTGCGCAAGAATGTGGGATGCATGTTCTCTGAACCCTTCCAATGGATTTGTCAGGACGTGGAGCAATTCTTGAATGCACAATCACCACACAGTGTTTCCCCCGCAGAGCATCCTTCTGCTGTTGCAGAGCATCCTTCTGTAGTTGCAGAGCATCCTTCTGCTGTTGCAGAGGAAACGGCTGATGGGCGTGCGTATGTCAATGGCCGAGCCAGAGTTGCGAATCAGACGTAAGTCTCAAGAAACTTAATCGTTCCTTCTACCTTCAAGGTGTTTGTGGTAGCTGGAATCAGCACCGTCTCGCCCTCGTTGAGCGTGGTGGTGTGTCCCTCGTCGTCGGTAATGAGGCCCTGTCCGCTCATGCCGATGAGGACGACAAACGAGTCGAGGTCGGCGTAGTCGAGTATCATGGGCTCGTCGAGGTCGTAGACGGCCGTGCAGAAATAAGGGCATTCCACCAAGGGCACACCCTGGTTCTTGCAAGGCTCGTAGAGGGTGCGATAGGTGTCCTGCACCTCATAGTTGATGCACTCGGAGGCCTCTTGGGTGTGCAGCTGGCGGTAATGTCCGTCTTTGTCTTTGCGCTTGAAGTCGTAGATGCGGTAGGTGACATCGCTGGTCTGCTGGATCTCAGCCAGGAAACAACCAGTGCCGATGGCGTGGATGCGGCCGGCAGGCAGGAAGAATACATCACCTTCGCTCACGGGATACTGTGCCAGGGCGTCGCAGATGGTGTCGTTCTCTACCATCTGTTTGTAGGTGTCGGGCGTGAGTTGCATCTTCAGTCCGCTATAGAGCTTGGCATCGGGGGCAGAGTTCATGATGTACCACATCTCGGTCTTGCCGCGCTCCTTGCCCTGGCGGTGGGCAATCTCGTCGGTGGGATGCACCTGGATGCTCAGGTCCTGACGGGCGTCGATGAACTTGATGAGCAGCGGAAACTCGTTGCCGAAGCGGAGGTAGTTATCCTTGCCGACCAGTTTCTCTTTCAGCAGAGCCACCAGCTCGTTGAGGCTTTTCCCCTTGTATTCGCCATCGCTGACGATGGTCTCGTTGTCTTTTACTCCTGAAATCTCCCAACTCTCTCCAACCTGTTGTTGGTCGCTTTGTAAGTGTTTAAACGGAATGATTTTGTCGCCACCCCACAGAGTGGACTTCAATAATGGTTCAAATTTGTACATTTATCTATTTTTTATAAAGGCTTGTCAAGTTGAGAACGGAGAGGGAGCCCCCCACCAACTCCCCCGAGGGGGAGGGGTGGTTACCCCAGAAGTTGGAGAACAGGCTGGAGTGGTAATCACACTTGTCACTTATCACTTGTCACTTGGACTATTTCCCACACTCCAAAAACATCTCATTTAGGAAAGCTCTTAACTTTTATCTCTTAACTGTAAACTTCAACACTCCTCTAGTTGTCTTTCCAGAACGAGGGCGAGAACAATACCAGCACACTGAAAATCTCGAGACGGCCCATCAGCATCAGTCCCGACAGCAACCATTTGGTGATGGCTGGCAGGACACTCCACGACATGGGCGGGCCAATCATCTCCAAGCCAGGCCCTACGTTGCTGGCACAGCTGATGGCGATGGTGATGGAGTTGGTACTGTCGATGCCCGTGAGTATCATGACGAAAAACGTAAACAGGCACAACAGGATATAGGCCGTGAAGAATGCCAGTAGGGTTACTTGCGACGAATAGGGAATGCTGTTGCCGTTGACTTTCACGGGCAGCACGGCACGAGGGTGCAGAATGCGCTTGATCTCATTGCGCAAGATAGTGAACAACATAACGGCACGAATGCACTTCAGACCACCCGTCGTTGAGCCCGAGCAGGCTCCGATGATCATACATATACCCAGTATTAACCATATGATGTGGTGCCACTGGCTGGCATCGTCGCTGAAGATACCTGTGGTGGTGATGAACGATACCACTTGGAACAGGGAGGTGCGGAAGGCATCGAGCAGGTGGTAGTCGTTGTTGTGCAACAAGATGGCCATGATAATCAGTGTGGCGAAGACCACGATGCCTGTGTAGAGTTTGAACTCTGCATTCTTGAAGAATTGCCGGATATGTCCCTTGAACAGGGTGGAGTAGAGCAGCGTGAAGCTGACTCCCGAGAGGAACATGAAGACGATGGCCGTGTAGTCGACGTATGAGCTGTGGAAAAAGGCCGTGCTCTCGTTGTGAGTGGCAAAACCTCCCGTGGCCGTGGTGGTCATGGCATAGTTCACACAGTCGAACAGACCCATGCCTGCCAGATAGTAACAGGCTGCGCACGAGCAGGTGAGACCGATGTAGATGGTCCAAATCCATTTGGCCGTGGTGCTCAGACGAGGGTGCAGCTTGGCCCGCATAGGACCGGTGGCCTCGGCGGCGAACACTTTCACATTACCACCCACCATCGACGGCAGCACCGCAATGGTGAAGAAGACGATACCCAGTCCACCAATCCACTGTGTCATGGTGCGCCACATCAGCAGACCGTGAGGCAGCCGTTCCACATCGTCGATGATGCTGCATCCCGTGGTGGTGAATCCCGACATGGTCTCGAAGAAGGCATCGGTAGAATTGTTGATATAGCCGCTGATGAGGTAGGGCAGCGCTCCGAAGATACTGAAAGCCACCCAGGTAAGCGTCACCACGAGATAGGCATCGCGCCGCCCCATCGAGTTGTCGGCCTCACGACCAAGATAGCGCAGGATGTACGATGCAGCGATGGTTACCGCGATGGTCACCACAAACGCCAGTACGTCGTCCTCAGCGCAATAGAGCGAGAGACCTGCGCACAACGCCATCATGAGGGCTTCCATGAATAGCAGTTGGCCTATGATTTTATATACAATCTTCAGATTGGTCATTGTATCATTGATTTATTCTGACGTTTCTTGCCGGCAGGAGGGTTGGGGCGTCGGACACATATATTATTTAGGTGAGGCATCTCTCATCATGAAGGAATCTCACACTGTGAGGCATCTTCCAGCATGTGAAGACTCTCTCATCATGTGAAGACTCTCTCATTATGTGAAGAACTTCTCAATCTTGGCGATGTTCATGTTATGGCAGAAGACCACCACAATGTCTCCGGCGATAATCTGCGTGCCGCCACTTACGAGCATTCCATCGCCATTGCGCACCAGTCCGCCAATCGTGGCTCCTTTGGGGAGTCCCACCTCAAACACTTTCTTGCGGGTTACTTTTGAGCCGGCTTGGGCTACGAACTCGGCAATATCGGCATTCGCCGTCATGAGGAACCGGATGTTGGCCACGTCGGCGTCGAGCATCATCTGATAGATATGACTGGCTGCCATGGCTTTCTTGTTGACAATAGTACCAATATCCAGACTCTCGGCCATGCTCACATAGTCGATGTTCTCGACCATGGCCACGGTCTTCCTGACGCCCATTCGCTTGGCAGTCAGACAAGCCAGGATGTTGGTCTCGGCATTCTCGGTCAGTGCCACGAAAGCCTGTGTGTTCTTGATACCTTCCTCCATCAGCAGCTGCAGGTCGCGTCCGTCGCCGTTGATGACCATGGTCTGGTCGGTGTCGAGCACTTCGTTGAGCACCTCGCATCGCTTCTCGTTGCTCTCAATGAGTTTCACATTCATGTATTCGGGCATGGTCAGACAGGCTCTCACGGCTGTGCTTCCACCACCCATGATCATGACATTCTTCACGTCGACATAGTGTTCCTTGCCTACAATCTTGCGAATGTACGGTATGTAGTTCTTGGTCGTCATGAAGTAGGCCAGGTCGAAAAGCTTCAGTTCATCCTCACCACGGGGAATGATGGTGTCGTCGCCTCGTTTGATGGCAACGATATGGTAGGGATCGTCGGGACCGCTGATTTCTTTTAGGGGACGGTTCAGTATCTCGCAGCTCTCGCGCAGTTTGATGCCCAGCATGACGAGCGCTCCGTCGTGCACATCCCATCGCTGTCTCACCCAGCTCATTTTCAGACCGTTGGTAATGTCGCGGGCGGCCAGCTGCTCGGGGAACACAATGCTGGTAATGCCCACCCGGTTGAGATGCTCTTTCAGCTCGGGAGCCGTGAACTCGTAGTTGTCTACCTTGGCAACGGTCTTCTTGGCGCCCAGGCCTGCGGCCAGAATACAACTGGCCATGTTCTTATTCTCATCGGGAGTGACGGCAATGAAGAGGTTGGCATGGCTGGTACCCACTTCCTTGAGGGCCTTGATGCTGGTGGGTGAGGCATGGTAGGTCAGCACATCCACGTCGCTGCCCAGTCCGTCGAGCCGCTCCTCATTCTCGTCCATGAGTACGATATCATGGTTGTTGCGCGACAACAATCTGGCCAAGTGTGTACCGATGGCATAAGCGCCTGCAATGATAATCTTCATAGTGATGCGTTTTGAGTGTTGGATGTAAGGGTTTGGTGGATGGCTTGGGCAATGGCCTCCGTGTCTAGTCCGACAATCTTTCTCAGTTCAGCCACGGTGCCGTGCTCCACAAAACTGTCGGGCAGTCCCAGGCGTGTCACACGGGGCTGATAACCGTGGTCGTTCATCCATTCCAGGACGGCCGAGCCCAGTCCGCCGTTGCGCACTCCGTCTTCCACGGTGACGATGTGCCGGAACCGTCGTCCTACCTCCTGCAGAATACGCTCGTCGAGCGGTTTGAGGAAACGCATGTCGTAGTGGGCAAACGTTCCTTCTATCTTCTCCACTTCTGTTCCTATAGGACCGATGGAAAGCACTGCCACGTCATGACCGTCGCGCAGCTTGCGGCCTGTTCCCACCTCCACGGCTTCCAGTGGGCAATGCCAGTCGACCCTTGAGCCCCGTCCGCGTGGATAGCGGATGACGAAGGCCCCTTTGTCGGGCAGCTGGGCGGTGTACATCAGGCGTCGCAACTCGCACTCGTCCATCGGCGAGGCAATGGTCAGGTTGGGAATGGGCCGCAGGGCAGCCAGGTCGAAGGCACCGTGGTGGGTGGCACCGTCTTCGCCTACCAGTCCGGCGCGGTCGAGGCAGATGACGACGGGCAGGTTCAGTATGGCCACGTCGTGGATGATGTTATCGTAGGCACGTTGTGCAAAAGCACTGTATATATTGCAGAAAGGCTGCAGTCCGTCCTTGGCCATGCCTCCCGAGAAGGTTACAGCATGTCCCTCGGCAATGCCTACGTCGAAGGTGCGCTCAGGCAGCTCTTTCATCATGATATTCATCGAGCAGCCTGTGGGCATGGCTGGCGTGACGCCTACAATGCGCTCGTTCTGGCGGGCCAGTTCGAGCAAGGTGTTGCCAAACACGTCCTGGAACTTAGGCGGTTGGTCGCTGGCATCTTTCACGATGCGCTCGCCCGTGTCGATGTCGAAGCGGCCCGGGGCGTGCCATACGGTAGCCGATTTCTCGGCAGGCTCATAGCCCTTGCCTTTCGTGGTGTGCAGATGCAGCAGCTTAGGCCCTTTCATATCCTTCAGCTGGCGCAGCAGGCGCACAATCTCTACTACGTTATGACCGTCGAACGGTCCGAAGTAGCGTATGTTCAGTCCCTCGAAGATGTTTTGCTGATGACTGATGGCGCTCTTCACGGCATTGCTCAGCCTGATGATGCCTTTCTTGCGTTCGTCGTTCAGATAGCCACGCTGCTTGAGCCATTTCGAGGCTTTGAAGCGCAGGGCATTGTAGGTCTCGGTGGTGTTGAGGTTCAGCAAATACTGCTTCATGCCGCCCACCGAGCGGTCAATCGACATGTTGTTGTCGTTCAGGATGATGAGCAGGTCGTTGGGCGACGACGATACGTTGTTCAACCCCTCGAAAGCCAGTCCGCCGCTCATGGCACCGTCGCCAATCACAGCCACCACCTTGGGTGGCGTCTGCTGCTGCCTGCCTGCCACTTCGGCGGCGACGGCCATTCCCAAGGCGGCAGAGATGGAGTTGCTGGCATGGCCGCACATGAACGTGTCGTAGGGGCTCTCCTCCGGCGTGGGGAAGGGATGAATGCCATGCAGTTTGCGGTTGGTGCAGAACTGCTCGCGGCGCCCGGTCAGAATCTTATGTCCGTAGGCCTGATGCCCTACATCCCACACGATGCGGTCGTAAGGAGTATCGTACACATAGTGCAGAGCCACAGTCAGTTCCACGGCACCCAGGCTCGATGCCAGGTGGCCGGGATTGACCGACAGCTCGTTCACGATGTCGCGCCTGAGTTCTTCACAAACCTCAGGCAATTGGTCGACTTGCAGCTTTCGCAAGTCATCGGGATATTTTATGTGGGGCAACAGTCTGAAGTCGCCTTCCATCTGTTGCTCCTTGTGGTTTTTCTCTTGTTCTGTCATTAGCATGATGCTATTTCCGCTGCGAAGTTACGCTTTTTTAGTGAGAAATCAAAATCTTTCGATGTTTTTCGTTTGCTTATGTCATAAGAATGATGTATCTTTGCATGAAATTTATGAAATACGGAATTATTGGAACTGGAGCCATTGGTGGCTTCTATGGTGGAAAACTGGCGCATGCCGGGATGGATGTGCACTTCTTGTTGCACAAGGATTATGAATATGTGTGCGAGTATGGCTTGCAGGTTGACTCGTGCGACGGCTCGTTTCATCTTGACCATGTGAATGCCTATCGGCAGACGGCCGATATGCCCGTGTGCGATGTGGTGTTGGTGTGCCTCAAGTCGGTGAACAATCATCTGCTGAGCGAATTGCTGCCGCCCCTGCTCGGCAGCCATACGGCAGTGGTGATGATAGAAAACGGCATCGGCATTGAAGACGATGTGCAGCAGATGTTCCCCGAAGTGCAGCTGGTAGCCGGTCTGGCTTTCATCTGCTCGGCCAAGACAAAGCCCGGACTGGTGAACCATCAGTGCTATGGCAGCATCAATCTGGCCAACTACTCCTGCCGTGATGCAGACCGTATGCAACAGCTGGTGGCCGACTTTGTGGCTGCCGGCATCAACACCCGCCAGGTGGAATACCATGAGGCGCGCTGGAAGAAGGCCGTGTGGAACATGCCGTTCAACGGAATGACCGTGGCGCTGAACACCAGCACCGACCAACTGCTGAAGAACTCGTTCACGCGGAAGCTCATTCACGACCTGATGATGGAGGTCATTGGCGCGGCCCGCCATCTTGGCGTGCAGAACATCGATGCTTCGTTTGCCGAGAAGATGCTGATGACCACCGACGCCATGGTACCCTATTCGCCCAGCATGAAGCTCGATTACGACTATCACCGTCCCTTGGAGATAGAGTATCTTTACTCGCGTCCTATCGCCGAGGCGCGGAAAGCAGGATATAGCATGCCCAAGTTGGAGATGCTTGAGGCAGAGCTGAAATTCCTGGCAAGCAAGAATAAGCGTCAGGGCGCCTGATGTCAGAAAAAATGACAAACCCTAAACTCTAAATATATGAAAAGAATTGTAAGTATTGTGTGTGTGATGTGCGCTTGCCTGACAAGCTTTGCACAAGGAGGAATCTCCCCACAGATGCTGAAGCAGATTCAGCAGAGTCAGAAACAAACCGCTGCCGACCGTGCCATTGGCAATGCCATTGCCGCCAATGCCATCGACAACCTGGCTAAGAACCATGAGACTGCCCGCCAGTTGGACACCTATTTCAATGTTGAGACCAAGAAACAGAGCATCAGCGACCAGAAGAGCTCAGGCCGTTGCTGGATGTTCTCCGGATTTAATGTGCTGCGCTCTAATTTCGCTCAGAAGACCGACTCGCTCACCGTCGAGTTCTCACAGGCCTACCTCTTCTTCTGGGACCAGTTGGAAAAGGCCAACCTCTTCCTGCAGGGCGTCATCGATACCGGCAAGAAACCCATCGACGATCAGCGCGTTCAGTTCTTCTTCCATCATCCCGTGAGCGACGGCGGCACCTTCTGTGGCGTGGCCGACCTGACAGCCAAATACGGACTGGTGCCCAAGGCCGTGATGCCCGAGTCGTTCTCCAGCGATAACACCTCGAAGATGGCCACTCTCATCAAGTCGAAACTGCGTGAGCAAGGACTCCAATTGCGCGACATGGTGGCCAAGGGCAAGAAACAAAAAGAGATAGAGGCTGCCAAGACCGAGATGCTGGGCGTCATCTATCACATGCTCTCGCTGACCATCGGACAGCCGCCCATGGAGTTCACCTATGCCTTCACCAACAGCCGCGGACGTGCTGTGACCGCTCCGAAGACCTACACGCCGCAGAGCTTCTATAAAGAGGTGGTGGGCGACGACCTGAACGGTACTTTCATCATGGTGATGAACGACCCGCGACGCGACTACTACAAGACTTATGAGGTCGACCTCGACCGCCACATGTACGACGGACACAACTGGAAATACCTCAATCTGCCGATGGACGACATCGAGAAGCTGGCCATCGCTGCCCTCAAAGACGGCCGCAAGCTCTACAGCTCTTACGATGCAGGCAAGTTCCTCGACCGTAAGCGCGGCTATGCCGACATCAACAACTTCGATTACGGCTCGCTCTTCGGTACAACCTTTACCATGAATAAGGCCCAGCGTATCGCCACTTTCGACAGTGGCTCCACCCATGCCATGACGCTGACTGCCGTCGACCTCGACGCCCAGGGCAATCCCCGCAAGTGGAAAGTGGAGAACTCTTGGGGACCGTCGTGGGGCGAGAATGGCGGTTGTGTCATCATGACTCCTGAGTGGTTCCGCGAGTATATGTTCCGCCTGGTGGTCGACAAGAAGTATGTCTCTCCCGAGATGCTGCGCCAGTTCGAGCAGAAACCCGTCATGGTTGTTCCCGAGGATCCTCTCTTTGCCGAGGACGAGTAAAGACGGCTACCTACATCGTTCAACCCTAGCCGATGGCAGCATGAGACATCATCCGATGGTGCTGCCATCGGTTTTTTTTTGTTGTTTTTCTTCATAATTCCGATTTTTAGTTGTATCTTTGCACCACCTTAGGCAGGAAACCTTCCTAAAAGAGACAGCGATGGCGACTGTGTCAGCGCTGTAGACGAATCAAAAACAGAACGTATGAAAATGACAAAAAAAATCTTCATTACCTTGTTGCTGATGGTCTTCGCCCCATTAGCAGGCATGGCTCAGGACAATGTTGAGGCCGAAGTAGAGGTCACCGTGTTGAGCAGATACCTCTGGCGTGGTCAGCAGAAGGGCGGTGTCAGCCTGCAACCCGGTGCAACGCTCTCATGGAAAGGCGCTTTCGTGAATGTGGAGGGCAACAAAGGATTCAACCGCGAGGACGAGGAAGAACTCGACATCAACATCGGCTATCAGTTCCCCTTCGGCCTGAACGTCGGACTGTCGGACATGTGGAACTACGAGGACCGCAACCACGGACAGTATTTCTTTTACAAGGACAAGGAGACTTCCCACCAACTGGAGGGAAACATCGGCTACTCATGCCGTTACTTTGACCTGCAGGCCTACTGCATGTTCTGGGGTAACGACTATAAACTCGATGGCAGCCGGGCCTACTCCACCTACGTCGAGCTGGCCGTCCCCTTCAAGTTGGGCGGACTGGACTGGACCGTCTCTGCGGGTATGACACCTATGGAGAGTGCCGGAGCATACACCACACTTTACGATGAGAAAGGTCAGGAGGAAGGATGGGAGCGTAATTACTTCTATGCCGACGGTCCGGCATGTGTGTCGGCAGTATTGAGAGCCCAGAAAGAGTTGCGTTATAAAAGCATAGAAATTCCCGTGTTTGTGGAGTTGAACACCAATCCCTATATGAAGACAGCTGCCTTCTTGGCCGGATTCACCTTCAAACCGTTCTGATAGCATCCCCTACAGGACAGAGTTCATCAAAATACATACGTTCGAAGGAAGTCACTCTTCTTTCGAACGTTCTTTTTTTCGGCGCTCCATTCTCGTTATTTTGTTGGTGCAATTAGGCATTAAATACACCCCAATTAGGCATTAATTAGACTCTAATTAGGCATTAATTACACTCTAATTAGGCATTAATTGCACTCTAATTAGGCATTAATTAGCATGCAATTAGGCATTATGGGAAAAACTGGGTTGATGGAAGTGAAAATGACCATGCTTTTATGCTTGAAAATCTCGATTTCAGGTGAATGAACAAAGGTTATTTTGTCCTCTTTTTTCTTAATTCTCTAGTGGTCGAATTGTGCGGAAATTCCCTTTATTTCCTCTCCATTTTCCCAACTCCTCAGGCTCCTTTATTCTGAGTCAGTTTCCTCTTCTTCCCTCATGTCGGGAATAGGGCGGAGGGGATTCTCTTTGGCTCCCAGCTTCCTCAGTTCGCGGGCAGGAACGAGAATGCTTTGATGGCCGTCGAGTTTCTTGCGGGTGTTATCGTAGGCTTGCTGCACTTTTTGCAGTTTGTCGCCGATGTCCTCATAGCGCTTGATGAAGTCGCCGACGCGGTCGAGCAGTTCGTTGGCATAGCCATAGACTTTCTCTTGGTTGACAGTCTGCCGCTGCTGGGTCCATGCAATCTGCAACATGCGCAATACGGCAAACAGGTTTTGCTCGCCCGTGATGAACACTCGTTTGTCGAATGCCTGCGACCACAGGTCGGTGTCGTTGGTCAGTGCCAGCAGCAAGGCTGCCTCCTGGGGCACGAACATAATGACATAATCGAGGGTGACGCGGGTCTTGTTGATGTATTTGCTGTAGTCTTTGCGCGAGAGTTCTTCCACATGCTTGCGAATGCTTCCGATGTGCTCAGCCAGATAACGCTTGCGCTGGTTGTCGTCCTCGGCATTCACATAGTTGATGAAGGCTGTCAGCGACACCTTCGAATCGATAATGACATCTTTATGGTCGGGGTAGTGGAGGATGACGTCGGGAATCATCTTCTCGTTGGTGTCCTCGTGGCGCACGGCATTGCCGTATTCGTCGCGTATCATCTGCTGCAGGTCGTATTCCTCGCCCCGGCTGAATCCGAAGCGCTCGAGCAGCATGTCGAGCTTCATCTCGCCGAAGTTACCTTGCACCTTGGGTCCGCTCTGCAATGCTTTCGACAGCCGGTCGGCTTCCACACCGATGTTTTGCGTAGCCTCATGCATCTGGCGCAGCTGCTCTGAGAGTGTGGCTGTGTTCTTGTTGTAGGCATCGCGGTTGTCGTCCATGGCCCGTTTCATCTCGCTGATGGTTTCCTTCAGCGGGTTGATGATGGCGCCCATCTGGCTCTGATTGGTTTCATCGAGTTCCTTAGAACGCTGGCGCAGCAGTTGCTCGGTGGTCGTTTTCAGTTGCTCTTGCACAAGGTTCAGGCGCTCGCCCAGCTGTCGGTCCATCTGCTCTTTCATTTCTGTTTTCTCGCGCTCAAAGCGTCCGTTCATCTCGTCCACCTGCCGTTGGTGGCGGGCATTCAGCTCGTCGACCATTTGCTGGTGGCGCGTTTTCTCGTCGTTTTCCTGCTGTTCGTGGCGGCTGATGATGCCCTCGATCTGCTGTTCGTAGCGTCCGTTGACCTCTTCCACATGTCGGCTGTGAGCATCGCGTTCCTCTGTGAGACGGGCCGAGAGTTGCTCCAGCTCGCTCAGTTTCACGGCCAGGTCGCTGGCCAGTTGCGACTTCTGGGCAGTCAGCAGGTTGGTCTTCCGCTGGCTGATGAGATAAACGACGGCTGCTCCCACGAGCAGCCCTATGATGGCTAAGAGTGTTTCTATCATGCTACAAAGATAATCATTCTGTTTGAGTTTTCGGCCAATTCACCAAAAAAAGTTTCTCCGAGGCCCGCGTGAATGCCGTGTAGAGCCAGTGGATATAGTCGGGCGTGAGCATGTCATCCGTCATATAGCCCTGGTCGACATACACATGGGCCCACTGACCGCCCTGCGCCTTGTGGCATGTCACGGCATAGGCGTATTTCACTTGCAGCGCATTGTAGTGGCGGTCCTCCTTCATGCGCTTCAAACGGTCTTGCTTCAGCGGTATGTCGGCATAGTCCTCCATCACGGCATTGAACAGCTGTTCGCCCTGCTCGCGGGTCAGCGACGGTGACTCGGAGGTCAGCGAGTCGCAGATGACGGTGGCCTGCAGCTCGTAGTTGTCGTAGTCGGGCAGCTGCAGCCACACATCGGCGAAGTGGAAGCCATACAGTTGGCGGTTGTTGCGCACCCTGACGATGCGTGCCCGGTCGCCATTGGCGATGAAAGAGATGGTCTGATCGCCCTGTCCCCAGTAGTAATTGTTCTTCACGATCATCAGCATGTCGCCCGTGGTGAGCTCCTCCTCGCGTCCCAGAATGGTGTTGCGAATGCCCTGATTGTAGATGTTAGCCCGTTTGTTGCTGCGCGTAACGACCATGGTCTCGTCGATGCCCACCTCGCTGTAGCTGCTGTTCATCTGCTCTATGAGCTCGTCGCCCGGAACCCTCACAATGTCGGCAAACCCCCGGAAGCGGATGAGCGGCAGCTGCGTCATCTCGTCGTGTGTGATCATCTGGCGCACCACGGTGGCATTGTACAGGATGCCGGAATTCTGACTCTGTCGCAACACCTCGTTCAGGTCGCACTCGTGCACATGAAGACCATACTGGCGGAGCACCGCAGCCATGAGTGCCGGCGACTCTTCGGCACCCACAGGAGGCAGCTGGGCCTTGTCGCCGATGAGCATCATGCGACAGTTCTGACCGCCGTAGACGAATTGTATGAGGTCGTCGAGCAGCTGTCCGCTGGCAAAAATGCTTTCTCCGAAGGCGGCAGCGTTGCTGACCATCGAGGCTTCGTCGATGACGAACAGTGCATTTTGAAGGCTGTTGAAGTTCAGGCCGAAGCTGCCGTCGAGTGATTTCTGGCGGTAGATGCGGCGGTGAATGGTGTAGGCATTGTGCCCGGCATGCAGTGAAAACACCTTTGCGGCCCGTCCCGTAGGTGCCAGCAGCACCACCTTCTGCTGCAGTCTCACCATGGTTTTTACGATGGCGGCTGCCAACGATGTCTTACCCGTACCCGCCGAACCTCGCATGATCATGACCGCGTGGGCGTTGCGATCGGCCATGAAACCCGCAAACACACGCATGGCATTTTCCTGCTCTGCGGTGGGTGTCAGACCGAACGACTGGCGTATTTGATAGATAAGTTCGTCGGTAATCATACGATTCTTGCTTAAAATTTTGCCGTTTATTCAGATTTTTGTACTTTTGCACGGACAAAAGTAATATAAAAAAATGAAATATAAGTCGAATTACAAAATAAATCTTCTGCTGGCAGCCATCGTGCTGTTTCTGTTGCTCATCTGTTACCTGAGTGTCACAAGGCAGATCAAGGCCGACAACGAAGTGCAGCAGCAGGAACAGGCTGCCGAGCAACAAATGGAAGAGCAATTCATCAATATGTCAGAAGAACATGCAACAGACAGTGTCCAATAGCCATCTCCAGCGCCGGCCGCGGCTCACCATCCGCATTGGCCGCAAGAGCATGTCGTTTGCCGTGGCCAGTGCTGAGGCTGACAACCAGCTACTCTTTGAGCCCTATACCGTGAAGAGCGGCATCTCGATGGCCGCCAACCTGCGCGAGGCATTCCGGACCTCTGATATGCTGGCGCAAGGCTACGACAGGGTGATGGTGATGATCGATACGCCTGCACTGATGATTCCCATCGAGGAGTTCGACGAAGAGCATTGCGCGGAACTCTATTGGCATGCTTTCACCAGGCAGAGTAACGATGTGGTGATGCATAATGTGTTGCCAGGACTGAATGCCGTGGCGGTGTTTGCTGTTAACAAAGACCTGAAACTGGTCATCGACGACCATTTCAGCGATGTCAAGATGATGGTGGCCAGCTCGTCGGTTTGGAACCATCTCTATCAGCGCAGCTTTACTGGCAACCGCCGGAAGCTGTATGGCTATTTTCATGACAAGCAGCTCGACATCACTTGTTACGAGAAGAGCAGGTTTAAGTTCTGTAACACCTACGAGGTGGACCGATACATGGATGCCGTCTATTTTCTGCTCTATGTGTGGAAACAACTGGGTTTCGACGCGAAGAAAGACGAACTGCATCTTTGCGGTTCTATCATCGAGAAAGACTCACTGCTCGCTGAGCTGAGAAAATATGTACAGAACGTCTATGTCATCAATCCCTCTGCCGATTTCAACCGTGCGCCCATCACCCATATCAAAGGTCTTCCATACGATGTGATGACTTATTACGTGAAAGGCAGATGATGGGTGATGGAACGTAGGTAATCAGAGAAAAACAACACGATGCGTATTATTACAGGAAAATATAAGGGTCGTCATTTCGACATTCCGCGTTCTTTCAAGGCGCGGCCGACCACCGATTTTGCCAAAGAGAATATTTTTAATGTGCTGAACGGCTACATGGATTTGGAAGGGACTACCGCACTCGACCTCTTTGCGGGTACGGGCAGCATCACCCTCGAGTTGATCTCGCGAGGATGTAGCAGGGTGGTGTGCGTCGAGGCCGACCGCGACCATCACCGCTTCATCTGCGACTGTCTGGCGAAGTTGGGTTGGAAAGCTGAAGGTGGAAGGACGGGCAGAAACACCTCCGTGGCAGGACAAACCGTCCAGTCAGCGACTGCGGAACAAGCAACGGAGTCTACAGTGCCTTCCTTCCCCGATGTCATTCCTTTGCGAGGCGATGTGTTCCGTTTCATCAAGGGCAGTCATCAGCAGTTCGATTTCATTTTTGCCGACCCGCCCTATGCCTTAGACAAATTGTCGTCGATTCCCGATCTTGTTTTTGCCAACAACCTGCTCAAGCCCGATGGCATCTTCGTCTTCGAGCATGGCAAGAACAACGATTTCTCGCACCACCCTCATTTCGTGGAGCACCGCACCTACGGCAGTGTCAATTTTTCTCTTTTCAGGGTGTGATGATTGAAAAGGGACATCTTTGAAGGTATGACACACAAGAAAACTCTGATCAGTTTGTTGGCAGCCTTGTTGCTCTTGGTGCTGGCGGTTGCCGTCTGGCGATGGTTCGTCAGGCCCACAAACATATTGGTGGTGAATGCGCTAAAGGCACAACAGGCCGACTTCGTCTTGAACAACGACAGCCGCCACATCCGCGTGGACTGTATTGACACCGAACAGATGGAGAGTCTGGACGGCTACGATGCCGTGGTCTTATATGGCAGGAGGCTCTTTCTCAGTGAGGAGCAGATGGGGGAACTGAGACGGGTGGCGAAGAAAGGAGTCCTCATCTTCACAAAAACACTGAAGAGCAGCAGCTTCACCATCGACGAGAACCTCTCCAAAGAGCAGGTGGCAAAGCTACAGGCTTACTTCGACAATGAGAACCGCCAGAACTTCCGCAACGGACTGCGATTCCTGCGACACATAGCCACCCCCCTACGCTGGGGCGACCAGGAATACGGCGAGCCGATGGACCTGATGAAAAACATGTTCTATCACCGGGCCTACGGCCATTACTTCGAGCATGCCGACGAACTGACAAACTATCTGCGCACCCACCACCTCTACAACGAGGGGGCTCCGCGGCTGGCGCTCATCTCGGGCGTGACCTTCCCCATGGAGGGCAACCGCGAGCATGTGGACACGCTCATCTCGCTGTTCACGCAAGAGGGCTTTAATGTGTATCCGCTGACTGCCATCGGCAAAAGGCGCGAGCACATGATGATGGAACTGAAACCCGACGCCGTGGTCTATATGGCCATGGGACGGCTGGGCAACGACACGCTGGTGAACTGGCTCTACCAGCACAACATTCCGCTGTTTGCGCCATTCCCCCTGTCGATGTCGCATGACGAGTGGATGGACGAGCACAAGGCCATGCCCTCGGGATCGAAGAACGCGCGCATCGTGATTCCCGAGATTGACGGCGGCATGTCGCCCTACTGCATCGGCACACAGAACAAAGACGCCAAAGGATATTACCGCCGTACTGCCGAGGTGGAACGCTGCCGGGCACTGGTGGACCACGTGAAGCGGTACATGGCGCTTCGCACCAAGCGGAACCAGGAGAAACGCATCGCCATCGGCTACTTCAAGCGCCCGGGAAAGGATGCCCTGCTGGCCAGCGGCATGGAGGTGATACCATCCTTGTATCACTTTCTGAAACGACTGCGTGCCGAAGGCTACAATGTCAGCGGGCTGCCGGCGACGCTCGAGGCTTTTGCCCGCGAGGTGAAGACCGAAGGCATCGTGCTCGGATCGTATGCACGGGGGGCACAAGAGGCGTACATGCGCAAGGGCCATCCGCTGTGGCTCACCAAGAAACAATATGAGACATGGGCCACCGAGGTGGTGCCGAAGAAGAAATACGAGGAGGTGAAGCGCCACTACGGCGAGGCACCAGGCAGTCTGCTGACGCGGGGCGACAGCATGGCCGTGGCCTGCATACGCTATGGCAATGTGCTGCTGTTCCCACAGCCGCGTCCCGCCCTGGGCGACGACGACTTCAAGCTGGTGCACGGGGTGGACGTACCGCCGCCCCACAGCTATCTGGCACCTTATTTATATATGCTGAGAGGGTTCAAGGCCGACGCGCTCATCCACTTCGGCACACACGGCAACATGGAGTATCTGCCCGGACGCGACGCCGGCATGAGACGCGACGACTGGAGTGCCATGCTGGTGGGCAACCTGCCGCACTTCTACTTCTACACCACGGGCAATGTGGGCGAGAGCATCATTGCCAAGCGCCGCAGCCATGCCACGTTGCTGACCTATCTCACTGCTCCTTACGCCGAGAGCGGACTGCGCCAGAAATATGCCGCCCTGCTGGCCGACATCCATCGCGCCGTGGAGGGTGGCTGCAGCAACCGGTCGTTGGTGATGAGCATCAAACGGCGCGTCACACAGGAAGGACTCCACCGGGAACTGAACCTCGACGGCAATCTCAATACGCCCTATACAGAGAGCGAGCTGGAACGCCTGGATGCCCACTTGGAAGAGCTCTCGAACGAGAAGATGCAGGGAGCCTACTACACCATGGGACAACCCTACAGCGAGCAAGACCTGCGCAACACGGTGATGGCCGTGTGTGCTGATCCGACAGCCTACGAGTTGGCACGGCGCGACCGCGACCAAGGACGCATCACCACCCAGCAGTTGCAGAACTATGCCTACGTGGCCCATCACTACCTGCCCAGGGCACGCCAGCAGATTCTGGCCGAGATAGCCGGAGCGGCGAGGCCCACGGCAAAGCAAGCCGACGGAAAGGGGAAAGCCGCGACGGCAGACCGCGCACATTCGCCACGCGAGGTATATCAGCTGCTCATCGCCTCTACGCATGCCGAGATAGACAATATGGTGCGTGCGCTGAACGGCGGAACCGTAGAGCCGGCACCTGGCGGCGACCCCGTACTGAATCCGAACGTGCTGCCCACGGGACGCAACATGTACAGCATCAACCCCGAGAACACTCCCGACCCACAGGCATGGGAAGACGGCAAACGGCTGGCCGAGAACACGCTGCAGCGCTATAAAGCACAGCACGGACAATGGCCGCGCAAGGTGAGCTATACGTTCTGGGCCGGCGAGTTTATCAACACACAAGGAGCCACCATCGCCCAGGCCCTGTGGATGCTGGGCGTAGAGCCCACGCGCGACGCCGAGGGACGCATCAGCGACTTGCGGCTGGTGCCGCGCGAGCAGCTGGGCCGTCCGCGTGTGAACGTACTGGTGCAAGTGAGCGGACAGCTGCGCGACATTGTCGGATCGCGCCTGCGCCTGATTACCGACGCAGTGAAGCTGGCCTCTGCCGCCGACGACGAGAACGACAACTACGTGCACGAGGGAACACTCGACCAGGAGAAGCAACTCGTGGGCAAGGGCATGACACCCAAACGGGCCCGCGAGCTGGCCACCATGCGTGTGTTCGGACCAGTGAACAATGGCTACAGCACGGGCATGATGAACTATATTGAACGAAGCGGCACATGGGACAAAGCCTCGGAACTGGCCGAGGGCTACCTGAACAATATGGGCGCCATTTATGGCGACGACGAGAACTGGGGCGGTTTTGAGAAAGACCTCTTTGCCGCGGCACTCAACCAGACCGACGTGGTGATACAGCCAAGGCAGAGCAACACGTGGGGACCGCTGTCGCTCGACCATGTGTATGAGTTCACGGGCGGCCTGTCGCTGACGGTGAAGACGCTCACCGGCAAAGAGCCCGAGGCTTATATGGCCGACTACCGCAACCGCAGCAACCGCCGGATGCAGGACACGCGCGAGGCCGTGGCCGTAGAGGCAAGGACAACCCTGCTCAACCCCACCTATATCAAGGAGCACATGAAGGGCGACGAGGGCACCGCACAACAGTTTGGCGAGATGTTCCGCAACATCTTCGGATGGAATGCCACACGCCCGTCGGCCGTCGACAAAGAACTCTATAACGACCTCTACCGACTCTATGTGGCCGACGAGCAGCAACTGGGCATCCGACAGTATTTCCAGCGGGTGAACCCTGCCGCCCTGCAAGCCATGACGGCCGTGATGATGGAGAGTGCGCGCAAGGGATACTGGAAACCCAACAGCGAGCAACTGAAGACCACCGCCCAACTGCATGCCGACATCACTCGCGAGAGCGGGGCTGCCTGCACCGACTTTGTGTGCAATAACCCGAAGTTGCAAGACTATGTGACAGCCCAGCTGTCGGGCAAGGCCAAGACCGACTATGAGCGCGACATGGCCCGTGTGAAAGAGGTGGCGTCGGGCCAAAAAGACATGGTCCTCAAAGATACTGCTCAGCAAGTGGCAGAGAGCAAGGCACAGGCACTGAGAAACAACCTCCTGATAGCCCTCTCGGCTATTGTCGTGTTGCTGCTGGTCATTGTCTGGATAAGAAGAAAACAATCCTCCCAACGAGAATGAAGAGCATAGAGATGATATTAGCCATAGTCGTCACCATCAGTTTCCTACTGAAAGTGAGCTTCATGAGCCGGCGCATGCAACTAGTGGTTGCCCTGGTTTATGGCGTTTTCGCATGGCTCTCAATGGGATGGATGACCCATATCTCGCACGATGTGTTCACGCAGGCACTGGCCGGTCGGCCATCGCTGCTCAACCTGGGAGTATGCCTCACCATCGAAGCCATCGTCATGATGGCATGGTGCTTTACCTCACGTCCGTCCCCCCTGACTTATTACCCTGGCCTGCTCGTTGCCGCTGCCGTTTGCTATGTGCAGGCCCAGTTGCTCTGGTTGTTGCCGGGAAGCAGTTTTACGCTGATGGCGTGGTTGTCGGCAGTCGGAGTGTTTCTCCTCACTCTTCTGGGCAACCGGCTGTTGTGCTGGCTGATGCCCGAGCCTCCACTCCGCAAGGAAATGCTGTTCATCGTCAGTCTGATGGTCTTACTCTTGTGCATCGTCATTACCGGAGTGCCCATCTAGCCGCTATCACTTATCCACCATTATTCGCATTCATTATTATCCAACTCTATTTCATTCATCATGCAAACCATCTCGAACATCTTATTCTGGATTTCCAACGGGTTGTTGGTGCCCATAGTCATTCTGCTCTTGCTGTTCTTTGTGCGGGCTCTCCTGCTGGCAGCAGGCTTCTTCGGCGAGTACTACCGTCGCAAGACCATTCTGCAGCAAACCCATTTCATCGACTCATCCAGCCGCGATGAGATAGTCAGTGGCATTGGCTCGCTGGCCGACATGCCCGGCAGTATTTATGTGGACCGGCTGAAAGACATGCTGGCCCATCACGACAATGCAGCCTACTGTGAGCGGCTGGTCAGCAACTATGAGGTGGATGCGGCCAAAGAGCTCTCCGGCTCGCGCATCCTGATGAAGTTAGGCCCTATGCTTGGACTGATGGGAACACTCATCCCCATGGGCCCGGCCCTGGTAGGACTGGCTGCTGGTGACATCTCGTCGATGGCCTACAACATGCAGGTGGCTTTTGCCACGACCGTGGTAGGCATGCTCATCGCAGCCGTTGGAGTGGCTACGCTGCAAGTGCGCCAGCGCTGGTACGCCCGTGAACTGAACAATCTGGAATATGTGAAAACCATGCTCTGCCATGAAAAGGAATAGACTGCTTCATCATGGCGACGATGACCCGATGCAGACCGTCGCCAATCTGTTCGATGTGGCCATGGTGTTTGCCGTGGCATTGATGGTGGCCCTTGTCGCCCGGTTCAACATGCAGGAAATCTTTGGCAAGGAAGACTTCACAATGATCAAGAATCCGGGCAAGGATAACATGGAGATTATCACTCGCCAGGGAAAGGAAATCAAACGCTACAAAGCCAGCGACGAGCAGAACGCCACGGGCAAACGCGGCCGTAAGGTGGGCATTGCCTATGAGTTGGAGAACGGCGAGATTATCTATGTGCCCGAATGACCTTAAAAGAGTCGCCTAAAAATAAAAGGAGCGCAGCCACTCGTCTTCTGTTTCCTGCAGGCAAGGTTTGCGCGACTAGCTTTCTGACCTGCCGGTAGTCTTACCATGGCTTGAACTCTATCTCCAGCTGCCGCCACAATGGCTGTTGCTGACGGGCACTGGCAGGATTGGATACCGACAGACCCAGCAGGCGGATGGGGTGCGACGCGTTGATCTCCACTTCCTTGAGCAGCAGCTTGGCCAGCGGCAGTATGTCGTCTTTCGAAAGGAGTGCCTTGTCGTGGGTAAGACTGCGCGTGACTTGCTGAAAATCGGCAAACTTGATTTTCAGGGTGAGGGTCTTTCCCTCGAATCCGTCTTTCTCAAGCCTTCTCACCAGTTCGAGCACGGCATGATAGAGTTCAATGGTAACGGCGGCGGGCTCGTGGATGTCTTTGAGGAATGTCTGTTCGCATCCCACCGATTTCCGCTCGTGATAAGTCTCTACGGGCCGGTGGTCGATGCCGCGGGCAAAGTTGTAGAGCACAGGTCCCATCTTGCCGAACACCTCCTGCAGGTGCTTGAGCGACACCTGCCGCAGGTCGGCCCCGGTGAAAATACCCATGTAGTGCATCTGCTGTGCCGTCTTCGGGCCTACGCCCCAGAAATTCTCAATCTTCAGTTTGTCGATAAAGCTGAGGGCCACGTCTGGATGGATGGTGCAGATGCCGTCGGGCTTACGGTAGTCGGAGGCTATCTTTGCCAGGAATTTGTTGTAAGAGATGCCGGCGGACGCCGTCAGGTGGAGCTGTTCGCGGATGCGCTGCTTCACCTCTTTGGCGATGTCGACCGCCAAGGGGATGTCTTTCTTGTTGTGGGTCACGTCGAGAAAAGCCTCGTCGAGCGACAGCGGCTCAATGATGTCGGTGTAATCATGGAAAATCTCATGTATCTGGGCCGACACCTCTTTGTAGACATGATAGTGGCCCGGCACCACAATCAGGTGCGGACATTTGCGCTTGGCCGTGACGATGGGCATGGCCGAGTGGACACCATACTTACGAGCCTCGTAGCTGGCCGTCGACACCACGCCTCGCGGACCGTCGTAGCCCACGGCGATGGCCTGCCCGCGCAGCTCGGGGTGGTCGCGCTGCTCGACGCTGGCAAAGAAGGCATCCATGTCGATATGTATGATTTTCCGCTGTTCCATTTTGCGAAAGTACAAAAAAATATTATCTTTGCAAAAACTTTATACCATAAAAAAGATGAAAGCAAGAATGTTTCTGGCCGCAGTGCTGCTCATGATGGCAGCCATGGCAAAGGCACAGCCCGCACAGCTGGACCTCGACGCGAAGTATGTCACCACCTGCCAGCGCAACACCCGCTGGGACGCCGACGCCCTGCGTCAGACCGTCCGTCAGTTTGCCGACCGTCTCATGGCCATCAGCCGTGCCGAGGCGCTCACCGACTATTATATCGGTCCTATGATGTTCGAGGGCGACATCGTCGCCTACAGCTTCTCCGACCAGGTCGTCTCGCCGCTGCTCCTTGCCCGCCGCAGTCTGCAGGACAACAGCGGAGTAGGCAGTCTGCTCGTCGGCAAGCGCATGCTCGACCGTAAGATCAGCATCCGCCAGCTCGCGTCGCTCAACGGCGCCCAGGGCGTTCCCCTCCTCGGCAGTGTCACTGCCGATGCCAACGGTGTCGCCCCTGCCGCCGACCTGACGCTCGTCCGCAACGGTTTCATGACCCGTCTTCTCTGCGGCCGCTATCCCGCCCTCAACAGTCTTGAGAGCACCGGCAACGACCGTTTCGTCGACAACCCCGAGAAAGCTGTCACCTCCAGCTGCGCCCCCGGCGTCCTGCAGGTCACCATCGACGGTGCCAAGCCCCTCGGCAAGCTCATGTCCGTCCTCTGCCGTCAGTCAGCCAGTGCCGGACTCCAGTGGACCTACGTCGTCCGTCAGCCCTCCGGCTTCACGCCCTGCCTCTACCGAGTCAATGTGCGCACCGGTGAGGAGACCCTCGTGCGGGTCAGCGAGATGCCCATGCCCGACAAGACCCAGCTCCTGCATGTGCTCACCAGCTCGAAGGAGCAGAACGAGCTCAACACGCTGTTCAACAATGTCGGCTGCAGCTTTGTCACGCCCCGTGCCATCATCGTCGACGACATGGAGTACGCCTTCAAGAAACCCAAGGCAGAGAGTCAGCTGCCCGTTGTCAACCCCGCCTTGCGGCAGTAACCCCGCGTCCCCCTGGGGGACCATCCGGCAGACAGCCGCCACCAACCATGCGGAACCCCTTCGCCCGAAGGATCTGCAGTTGGTGGCGGCTGCCTCTTTTTGTGCCCACGATACCCTTTCCTAGATGGTCATAAGAGAAGCCCGAAGGGCAGGGGAGGGGGAGAGTATAATGGGAGTTGTTACTTCAGGTACCATCACCCATGTTTTATGGTACATTCGGTTATTTTTTACGGTACTTTCTGCCGTCATTCAGGGTACAATCAGGCACAAAATAGAAGCCTATCACTGCAGTGAAAGGATCCTCTCACTCCAGTGATAGGAGTCTCTCACTGCAGTGATAGTTTTAAAAAAGTGTTAATGGTCATGGTTGAAAGCTTTTCACCAACATACAAATACAGAAGGGCTTTCTATCGCAAAGGTACAAAAAAATGAGGAGAAAACCAAAGAATCAACTTGTTTTTCTATTGTTTTTCTCAGACAGAAGTATCCTCAATGATGCCCAAGAAACGTCCCCCCTTTTCTTTTCTCCTTTTTCTTTTTTCTTTTGGTGTGCTGGGAAGGAAAGTCAGCAGTTCGTTGTTGCCCTTACTCGACGATGAGTTTGGAGCCTTCCTGTCTGACGGTGAATTTCTCGAGGCTGTTGAGACGCTGTAGGACGACGTTGAGTCCGGAGTCCTGCTCGGCGATGAATCGCATCTTATAAGAGAGGGCCTGTCGGTTGCGGAACTCCACGGACATGTTGTACCACTTGCCTACGGACTTCATGATGTCGGCGAGGGTGGACTGGTCGAAATAGAAGAATCCCTGCACACGGTAGGTGTAGGGGTCGGTGTCGACATCGGTGACGGACAGCTGGCGATCAGCCACGGACACCTGCTGGCCTGGCTTGAGGGTGACCTCCTGGGTGCTGTCGGCAGCGGTCTGGGGACTGTCGCCGTTGGCGGCGGGCCGTACGGTGACGCTGCCACTGACGAGGGTGACGGTGGCTGCGGCATGGTCGTAGCAGCAGACATGGAACTCGGTGCCGAGGACGGTGGTGGTGACTCGGGGCGTGGTGACGACGAAGGGATGGCGGGCGTCCTTGGCGACGCGGAAATAAGCCTCTCCCTCGAGGAGCACCTCACGGCGTGCGCCCTTGAAGGCGGTGGGGAAGACGAGACGGCTGTCGGGACTCATGAACACCTCGCTGCCGTCGGCGAGGACCACGCGGTAGGTCTTGCCCAGGGGCACGGTGAGCTTGACGGTCTCTGCCTGCAGACGGGCTGCCTCGAGGGTGCCGGCGGCGGTGGCGGTGCCTCCCTGCCGGTGCTCGCGCGAGGGCAGGACGGTGGTGCGCTCGTCGGTCTGGAGCGTCACCTGACGGGTCTCGTCGTCGCCCTGCAGGACGGTGACATATGCCGACACGTCGGAGTTGTCGGCGGGGGCACGATGGGACGACACCCACCAGGCGCCTCCCGCCACGAGGAACAGGGCAACGGCGGCGGCAGCCCACCAGCGGCGCAGGGGCCGCTCGGCGGCGCGGGACTCGAGACGGCTGTGCACACGGCTGAGCTCGTCGTCGACATCGGTGTCGTCGTGGTCCTCGCGGAAAGCCATGGTGGCTGCCTGCAGGTCGAGGCACGCCTCGCGGAGACGCTCGTCGGCGCGCAGCTGGTCGAGCTGCTCGTCGGAGATGTCGGCGCCGTGCTCCATGAGCTGGAGGGCTTTCTCGTGAATGTCGGATAAGTTGTTTTCGTCGTTGCCCATATCAGTAAGGCTTTTCAAGGTCGGTTTATTCATTATATCGTATGGCAGCGCCAGGAAGTTACGTTATTGTTCTTTTTTTAGATATTTTTCACGTAGGATGCGCAGGGCGTTCGCCATGTGCTTTTTCACTACGCTGAGAGAGAGTCCGAGCTCGTCGGCGACCTGCTGGTAGCGCTTCTGGTGGAAGAAGCACTCGCGGAAGATGGAGTCGGCAGGCGGCTTGAGGTGGGCGAGCATCATGCGGACGCGGTGGCGGCGCTCGTCTTCCTCGGCGAGCGTGTCGGTGTCGGTGAAGCGGTCGCTGAGGATCCTGACGAAGTCGACATACTGCTGGCGTGCGCCGCGGTGGCGCAGGTGGTCGACGCACTTGTTGCGCACGAGGGTATAGAGGTACGCGCGCATATGCTGGTGGTCGATGCGGGAGAAATTGCGCCAGAGGTCCTCGAAGACGGCGCTCACGATGTCGCGACACTCGTCGCTGTCGCCCACATACTGCTGGGCGAAGACGAGCAACGGCTGGTAGTAGGACCTGAAGAGCAGGTCGAAAAGTTCTGTCTCGTTCATGAGTAGTGTCTCTCCTCTCTGAATGGCGTTAGAAAAATGACGCCGACAAAAGTAAACAAAATTATTTACGTAGCCACCTAAAGATACGGATTTTATATTTTTTTTTGAAGAAAAAGGCGTTTATCGTAACTTTTCGCGCGGCTCATCCGATAAAAGGATAAAAGAACCTTACAAATTAATAGTTTTACCACATGGAACATTTCAAGAAGCAATTACATGTAGGCTGGCTGCTGGCCATCCTGCTGCTGGCGGCGATGCCCGCGACGGCGCAGAAGGAGCAGCGTGTCACCATGCAATTCAACGGCGATCCGCTGACGACCGTCTTCCGTCAGCTGGAGAAAGCCACGAACTACAAGTTTATCTTCACCTACGACGACGTGAACGCCTACGTCGTGAACGGCAGCGTGAAGAATGCGAACATTCAGGCGGTGATGGACTACATCCTGCGCGACAAGCCGCTGAAATACACCATCGACGACCGTATCGTGAGCATCCAACGGAGACAGGGCGCCACGGCGGAGAAGAAGGAGATTCGCGGACTGGTGGTCTACGACGACGACGGTGAGCCGGTGATCGGCGCCACGGTGAAGGTGGTAGGCACGGACCTGACGACCATCACGAACGAGAATGGACAGTTCGCCTTCGCCGAGTGGACCGACGGGGCGCGCGTGCAGGTGTCGTACCTGGGCATGAAGACCGTCACGCTGCCTGCGGGCGCGAACATGCGCTTCCGTCTGACGAGTGACGACAAGGTGCTGGACGACGTGGTGGTGACGGGTATCTTCCACAAGCGGAAGGACGCCTACACGGGTGCCGTGACGACCATCACCAGCGAGGAGCTGAAGAACTTCGGCAACAAGAACCTGATCACGTCGATCGGCAACATTGACCCGGCTTTCAACATCCTGACGAACAACGAGCTGGGCTCGAACCCCAACCGGCTTCCGGAGATACAGATCAGAGGCAACGCCAACCTGCCGGACCTGGACAACCTGCAGGACAACACGAAAACAGACCTGAACACGCCGCTCATCGTGCTCGACGGCTTTGAGATCAGCCTGGAGCGGCTGATGGACCTGAACGACGACGACGTGGAGTCGATCACGCTGCTGAAAGACGGCTCAGCCACCGCCATCTACGGTTCGCGGGGAGCCAACGGCGTGGTGGTGATCACACGCAAGGCGCCGAAGATGGGACGCCTTCGGCTGACCTACAACGGCAGTCTGAACATCGAGGCTCCCGACCTGACAGACTATCATTTGCTGAACGCCGCCGACAAACTGGAACTGGAGCGGCGCGCGGGCTACTACGACATGGTGGACCCGCAACGAGACTTTAATTACAAGAATAAATACGCCGCCATCCTGAAAGACGTGGAGCGCGGCGTGGATACCGACTGGATGGCGCTGCCGCTGCGCACGGGCGTGGGCCAGCGCCACAACATGCGCATCGAGGGCGGCGACGCCAGCTTCCGCTACTCAGCGTCGCTGCAGTACAACGGCGTGACGGGCGTGATGAAGGGCTCGAACCGCAACAGCTTCAACGGCGGCATCAACCTGACATACCGCCACCAGAAGCTGATCTTCAACAACGACCTGAGCATCGGCCACACCCGCTCGAAGGAGTCGCCCTACGGCACCTTCGCGCAGTACACACGGCTGAACCCCTACTGGCGTCCCTACGACGACAACGGCGAGCTGATCAAGATGTTCGACAACGACGTGAACTTCTGGGGCACATACAGCAACCTGCCCACGAACCCGCTCTACAACGCCACCCTGAGGCAGAAGAACAGTACGGACTACACGAACATCACGAACAACTTCGCCATTGAGTGGAGACCCTTCGCAGGGTTCATCGCACGCGGAAGCCTGGGCATCACCTGGCAGGACACGGAGAGCGACAACTACAAGTCGGCGAAGCACACCGACTTCGAGAAAGACCTCTACCAGACTGCCGAGGGCGCGCTGCGCAAGGGCAGCTACAACTACGGCACGGGCAAGCTGATGAACTATGAGGCGGCGCTGACGCTGAGCTACACCCACCTCTTCGCGAAGAAGCACCAGCTGTACACGGGCCTGAACGCCAACGTGATCTCGAAGAACAGCCGCAACTACTACATCCAGGCGGAGGGATTCCCCGACGAGGACATGGACTTCCTGCCGTCGGCACTCCAGTACATGAAGGACGGCAAGCCCAGCGGCAGCGAGGCGAAGATGCGCAGCGTGGGACTGGTGGGCAGCGTGAACTATTCGTACGACAACCGCTACTACGCCGACCTGGCATACCGTCTGGACGGCTCGTCGCAGTTCGGCAGCGACCGCCGCTTCGCCCCGTTCTACTCGGCGGGCATCGGCTGGAACCTGCACAACGAGCGATTCCTGAAGAACACGAAACTGTTCAACCTGCTGAAGCTGCGCGCCTCGTTCGGACAGACGGGCTCGCAGAACTTCAACGTGTACCAGGCCATCGCCACCTACTCCTATTACATGAGCGACCGCTACAACCAGTGGCTGGGAGCCTCGCAGATGGCGCTGGAGAACAAGAACCTGGAATGGCAGAAGACGAACAAATGGAACGCCGGACTGGAGGTGAGCATGCTGGACAGCCGCATCAACCTCGTGGCTGACGTGTATGTGGAGAAGACGTCGAACCTGCTGTCGGCACTCGACCTGCCGCTGTCGAACGGCTTCACGTCGTACGTGGAGAACGTGGGCAAGGTGGAGAACAAAGGCTTCGAGCTGAAGGCGACCGTGTTCCTGATCAAGAACACGGAGAAGCGGCTGTTCTGGTCGGTGACAGGCTCGATGATGCACAACAAGGACAAGGTGGTGGCACTGTCGCAGGCGATGAAGGACGAGTATGCCAAGCTGCTGCTGACGCGCGGCGTGACGCCCAACAGGGTGATCCGCGAGGGCGAGTCGCAGTACACCATCTATGCCGTGCCGTCGCTGGGCATCGACCCGAGCAACGGACTGGAGATCTACGTGAAGCAGAACGGCGAGCCCACCTACACATGGGATGCCGCCGACCGCGTGGCGTGCGGCGTGAGTCTGCCGAAATACAAAGGCAACATCAGCAGCATGGTGCGCTGGCGCGACTTCACCGCCAACGTGTCGCTGGGCTACCGCACCGGCGGCCAGCTGTACAACCAGACGCTGGCGACGCGCATCGAGAATGCCGACAAGCAGTATAACGTCGACGAGCGCGTGTTCACCGACCGCTGGCAGCAGGTGGGCGACCGCACCTTCTTCAAGGGACTGACCAACGAGAGCGCCACGTATGCCACCACCCGCTTCGTGCAGAACGAGCGGACGCTGACCTGCCAGAACATCCACCTGAGCTACGAGCTGCGCAACCAGCGCTGGCTCACCCAGTGGCTGGGCATGCAGTCGGCAGCCCTCTCGGCCGACCTGAGCGACCTGTTCTACATCTCGACGGTGAAGCAGGAGCGCGGACTGGACTACCCCTACTCGCGCCGCTTCTCGTTCACCTTGTCGATGAACTTCTAAGCAAGTAAACCAAGTGTAACAGCAAAACAAGAAACGATATGACAAAGAGACAACATATATTCCACAAGGCCGGAACGGCATGGCTGCTCAGCGCCCTGCTGATGCTGACATCGTGCAACGACTGGCTCGACGTGTCGCCCTCGGAGCAGAAGAAGAAAAGCGAGATGTTCTCGAAGGCAGAGGGATTCCGCAACGTGCTCACCGGCGCCTACATCCGCATGAAGTCGAACAGCCTGTACGGACAGGAGATGGTGTGCGGGACCGTAGAGAACCTGGCACAGCACTGGAACTACTCCAGCAACACGATAGGAAGCTATCTGAACACCTATAACTACAGGGCCACCGTGGTGGAGAACGCCATGACCGCCATCTACAACAACCTGTTCAAGGTGGTGGCTGACGTGAACGGCCTGCTGGGCGACATCGACAACGGCACGCTGGGCGACGACGACTACAACCTGATCAAGGGCGAGGCGCTGGCGCTGCGCGCCTTCTGCCACTTCGACGTGCTGCGCCTCTTCGGGCCCATGCCCACCGAGGCAGGCAGCGACCGGGTGCTGCCCTACGTGAAGGAGGTGACGAACCGCCCGAACGCGTTCCTGACCTACGAGCAGTTCACCCGCGAGCTGATGGGCGACATCGACGAGGCGGAGGCGTGCCTGAAGAAGGTGGACCCCATCCTGAAACAGTCGATAGCCGCGCTGAACACGCCGTCGCAGCTGACCGACAACTTCTACGGCTACCGCCAGATGCGCATGAACTACTACGCCGTGTGCGCCCTGAAGGCGAGGGTGGCGCTGTGGACAGGCAACAAGAGCCAGGCTCTGGAGTATGCGCGCCTCGTGATGAACGCCACATCGGCCGACGGAGCGAAGACGTTCCGGCTGGGAACGCTCAACGACTGCGCCGGCGGTGACAAGGTGCTCTCGAGCGAGCACATCTTCAACCTGAAGGTGACCGACATCACCTCGACACTCGGAGCGGGCACAACCTACCAGAAGACACAGTCGCAGCTGCGCTCGCAACTCTACGAGAGCGGCACCACCGACATACGGTTCGTGAACATGTGGAACTACGTGTACGACAGCTACTGGTGGACCTACTACAACTACTTCGTGAAATACGTACAGACCGACAACATGCCCTCGCTGGCGAGGAACGTCGTGCCGCTGATACGCCTCTACGAGATGTACCTCATCGCCATGGAGTGCTCGCCGCTGGGCGAGGCCAACAGCCTCTATGCCGAGATGTGCGACGCCCGCAATGCGCCTGCCGTGACCATCAGCAGCCAGGAGCAGCTGAAGGAACTCCTCATCAAGGAGTACAACCGCGAGTTCTACGGCGAGGGACAGGCCTTCTATGCCTACAAGCGCATGGCCGCAGAGAAGATCTACTTCACCAACGAGCCCGGTACGAAAGACGCCTACGTGGTGCCGCTGCCCGTTCAGGAGTCTGTTTTTGCTAACGAATAAATACCAAGAGATATCATGAAGAAGATTATATATTTCATTCTCCCCCTGTGCTTGGGGCTGGCAGCTTGTCAAGAGGAAGACGGACTGCTGTTCAACGACAAGGCACGCGTGCAGCTGCGACAGGACGCCAGCGGCACCTTCGACGACTATTCTTACTCGTTTATATGGAGTCCGGCAAGCGTCACACGCGACATTGTCTACCTGCCCGTCAGGGTGATGGGAGGACCTGCCGACACCGACCGGCGGGTGACCGTGGAGCAGGTGAGCGAGTACGACATCACCTACACCAAGGACCACTGGGGATACGTCACCGACTCGGTGGTCACCGAGCGCACCGACAAGGCGGTTGCCGGCAAGCACTACGTGCCGTTCGACAGTCCCGAATATGAGTCGCTGATGACGATTCCCGCCGGGGAGGTGCTCGGGCAGATAGGCATTATCCTGCTGCGCGACCCGTCGCTGGGCAGCGAGAAAGTGCGGCTGCGCGTCCGCCTGAAGGCCAACGGCGACTTTGAGCTGGGCGAGAGCAAGTACCTGGAGCGCACCATCACCTTCTCCGACATGCTCGAGCAGCCCTCGAACTGGGCGAGCCGCTATATGAACAGCTACTACGGAACGTACAGCAAGGCCAAGCACCAGCTGATGATGCAGGTGGTGGGCGGAAAAGTGGACGAGGAATGGGTGAACGAGGCCTACAACTCGGTGTCGTTCCGCTACTACTGGCGCATGAAATTCATCGAGGCGCTGCAGGACTTCAACAACGACCCGAAGAACATTGCCGCCGGGCTGGCTCCGATGCGCGAGAATGCCGACGACCCGAACAGCGCGCTCGTCACCTTCCCCACCAGTATGTAATGACGGATAGAACAACGGAACAAACAGAAAACCAGAAAGAATTATGAAGACGAAAATATATGCCATGATGGCGCTGACGCTGCCCTTGCTGGCATCATGCTTCAGCGACGACAGTAACTATGACTATGCGGACGCCCTGGACATACAGGTGGAGGGCATACAGGAGCAGTACACCGTGTCGGCGGGCGATGTCGTCCAGCTGCATCCCACGGTGACTCCTGCCAACCGCGACTACGACTGCTTCTGGACCATCACGCCAGCCAACGCCCAGACGGCGGCTGCCGTGGACACCGTGTCGAGACAGCAGAGCTGGGACTACACCGTAGACCGCGGCATCGGCGCCTATAAGCTGCGCTTCTGCGCGAAGGACAGGCAGACGGGCATCTTTGCCTATAAAGAGTACAACCTGAATGTGACCACCGACATGGCCACGGGCTGGTGGATCCTGAAGGGCGACGCCGACGGTACGGACATCGATTTCTTCTCAGCCACCAAGGCCAAGCACGACATCGTCAGCAGCGTGAACGGAAAAAAACTGCAGGGCGACCCGCTGAACCTGCACTTCACCTTCGCCTACTGGGTGTTCAACGAGAGCACGCTGCGCGACGTGCAGACCAACACCGTGTTTGCCGCCAGCAGCAAGGACATTGTCGCCCTCGACTACTTCACGGGCAAGATAGTTGCCAACTACGAGGACTTGTTCGTCGACCTGCCGGCGCAGCGCAACGTGCAGGCGCTGTTCTCGGGTCCGTCGGATGTGCACGTGTGTGTGGACAACACCGTCTACACCATGTACAACTCGCGCTATAATGTGTACAAGCAGTTCATCATCAAGGCGCTGGGCGACTACCGCCTGTCGCCCTACCGTCATTGCTCGCATGCCACGCTGCCCCTGCTCTTCGACGAGAAGACCTCGTCGTTCTGCTCGGTGAGCCGCAACTCGCCCAACCTGGACTTCTTCGCCGACGGCACGCCCTCGCCCAAGAACCTGGACATGGACATGGTCTACATGGGCGGAAAGTCTACCACGGCCTCCAGTCAGGGAGATGTGGCGCTGGCGGTGATGAAGAAAAAGAATGCCAACGAATACCAGCTGCTGACGCTGAACGGCATGCCCTCGTCTGTATCGCGCAACCCGGTGCAGCAGAGCTCGGCGCTGAACAGCAGTCTGCAGATGCTGCAGGCCAGCTTCCTGGCACTGAACCAGAACAACAACATCATCTACTTCGTGAAGGACGGGAAACTGTCGGCCTGCAACCTGGACAACCAGACAGAGAGTGAGCAGGACATCGTGATTCCCGCCGGCGAGGAGGTGACGTATATGGAATTCCTGAAATACTCGCCCTACGGACTAAACGACTCGTGGTTCGACTATCTGGCCATAGCCACCGTGAAGGGCGGAAACTACAAGCTCTACCTGCATCCGGTGTCGGCTGCAAAAGTGCTGCCGGCAGAGAAAACCTTCGAGGGGAAGGGACGCGTGAAGAGAGCCTGTTTCATGGATCAGAGCAGCAACGGAATCTACACCACAACGCTTTTCTAATACGACGCCATGGACAGAATGAGAATGCAAGTTGCCGTATGGGCCCTTGGCTGTGTGGTGGCAATGCTGATGCCCTGCCCGACAGTGGCCAAGGTGGCCATTAGCGGAACGACGGGCGAGTACGTGAGCAAGGAGATGACCCTCTTCGAGTGTCGCGACGGCATCCCCCTGCCTGTTGCCACGACGGAGGTGGATGGCATTGGCGCCTTCTCGCTCTCTGCAGAGATACCGGGCACGGGCTTCTATCTGCTCGGCTGCACGGGAGGCGTGAGGCACGTCCTCTACCTGAAAGGCGACGAGGCGCTGAAGGTACAGTTTACGAACTACGGACTGACCGTTGTACAGGGCGCCGGCAGCGAGTGCCGCATGCTTAGCGACTGGGAGGAAGTGGCGGCGAAGGCACGAGTACACGCATGGTTTTTCCGTACAACGGGCGGCTGTGAGAGTGTTGAGGTAGAGGAGTTTGAGCGCGAGATGGCATCGCTGAAGGCGCTTGCCGCCCGGACGGCACAGCAGCTGAAAGGTCAGCCGGCAGCCGCCAAGGACTTTGCGCCGCTCATGCGGTTGAAGATGGATGCCGACCAGGCTTTCCTGCGCATGGCTTACCAACGTACGCACTTGGGAGAGACTGACGACAGTTTCGTAGCTGCCTCTTTCTGGCAGCATGCCGACCCGCTGTTCCAGCAGAAAGAGCTGCTGCAGCTGCCCTTCACTCCTGAGATGATGGGCGTGTACGTAGACTGCAAGGCGGCGCGAGTTTTACCCCCTGCGGAGAACCCTGCCATCATCAGTGGCAGCGAGTACCAGGCGCGTGCCAGTCTCATTGCCGACAAAGGCCTGCGCCAATCGTATATCCTCGAGGTGGCATCCCATCTGCGTTACTATGAGATGTACAGCCAGTTGTGCGACACATTTGCCGGTGAGTCTTTCTCTGAGCGCATGCTCCAGGCCCTGCAGCCCATCGGAGAGTCGCTGGAGTGGTCGAAGCCTGGCGGTGACGCACCCGACTTCAAGGGGCAGAAAACCGACGACGAGTGGCTTTCGCTGAGCGACCTGCGCGGCAAGGTGGTGGTCATCGACGTGTGGGCAACGTGGTGCGTGCCTTGTCTGCGCATGATGCCCTATTTCAGACAGTTGGAGAAAGAACTGTCGGACCCCGACGTGGCGTTCCTGAGCGTTTGTGTGGGAGCCCTGCCCGAGAAGGACTTGTGGCTCAAGCTGGTGAAGGAGAACCAGCTCTCGGGGAATGTGGTGTTTATCGACAGCTGGGTGCGTGGCTTTGCCAAGGACTACAAGGTGACCAGCGTACCCCGCTTCATGATCATCGACCGTCAGGGGAAGGTGTTCTCCTATGCCGCCCCCGCACCGAAGTATCCTCAGCTGAAGCAATTGATTCTGAAGGCGTTGAAGAATTAATCCTTAGTCGAGTCTTTTCTTGAGAGTGGAGGGAGAATTGTGTTTTGTTTTATTTTATATCTATAAAGACGAAGCCATCCTACCTCCACTTTCACGTAAAAATCTTAAATGATAAATACATATAATACTATGAGAAAAACATTGTTGGTGTTTTTTGTGATGGCTGCTGCGCATGTTTGTGGCCAGCATGTCGTCACCGTGAGAGAGTTCATCGACAAAGGTACGTGGGTACTGCAGAAACCCATGGCCACCGACTCTGTCGACATGTACGGGAATAAGCAGAACTTTGTCGGTGGAACGGGCAAGGAGGTACAGTTCTATATCAACAACAGCATGTACACGCCGGCACGCCTTACGGTGAAGGGAGCCAGCCGCTATGAGACCCTTGTCGACGGCAAGCGGCAATCTGCAACGTTGGCGTTGGAGCCCGGCCACCATGAGGTGACTCTCAAATACACTCTGGCTGCAGGGACTGTCGACACGGTGAGTGTGGTGGTGGATGCACGTCACGAAGTGGAA
Organism: Prevotella sp. UBA2850; assembly: GCA_002350805.1. Taxonomy (GTDB): domain Bacteria; phylum Bacteroidota; class Bacteroidia; order Bacteroidales; family Bacteroidaceae; genus Prevotella. Next base: position 13,960 of record DEFO01000004.1, on the reverse strand, counting down.
TGCACCACCCAGCCGCTGCGCAACTACACCTACCAGGATGTGGTCGACGGTCTGCGGGTGACGAACTTGTTGGTTTCTGCCGACGGGCGCTATGCCATTGTGGGCTGCCGCAACGTGCAGAAGGGTGGACGCAGCAACAGCTACAGCGAAATTGTTGACTTGCATACGGGCCGTACCATACGGGATCACGAGTCGTTCAGCATCGAGTGGATGCCCCGCTCTGCGGCATGGTTCTACGAAGACAAGGAGGGCAGCAGCCGGCTGTTGCGGCGTGTGGACGTGTTGACGGGAAAGAATACCGTCATTGCCCGAGATGTGCCCGACGGCAGGATCACCATGAGTCCCACAGAAGACTACCTCATCCTGTCGAAAGACGAGCGAGGACCCGTAGAGCAGGGCGAGGTGTACCAGTGGTTAGCGCCCGACGACCGGAAGCGCATCTACCGGTTCCGTACCCGTCTGATTCGCTACGACATGGCTACAGGGCAGAGCCAGCCCCTCACCTTTGGCCACCATTCGGTAGACTTGGAGGACATCTCGCGTGACGGTAGTCGGCTGTTGGTGAGCGTGCCGCGTATCCAGCTGGGGCACCGTCCCTCAACGGTTTTCGACTATCTGACCATCAACGTGCGCACCATGGCTGTCGACACACTCTTCTGTGAGGCTGCGTTTCTGGGCTCGCCACGGTTTTCTCCCGACGGGAAACAAGTTTTGTTCGTAGGGTCTGCCGAGGCCTTCGACGGCTTGGGCCGCGCCAAGGATGCAGGTACTTACAGTAATATGTATGACAAACAGCTCTATGTCGTCGATTTGGCCACGCGGCATGTGGACTGCTTGACGCGCAGTTTCCATCCGTCGGTCATCCGTGCGGAGTGGTCGGCTGCTGACGGGCAGATATACTTCTCTGCCAACGACCGCGACAGGATAGGCTTGTTTGCCGTCAATGCAAAGACGAAGGCTGTCCGGCGCATAGACACCCGCGAGGAGGTGGTGCGCGAGTTCTCGTTGTCACGGGCTCAGTCCGTGCTTGCCTACTATGGCGTGAGTGCCATGAACTCGGTGAGGGCGTATGCGGTGAATCTGAAAAACGGAAAGAGCACGCTGCTGAAAGACTGTTCGGCAACACTGCTCAAGGATATCCGGCTGGGAGAGTGCCGCAGGTTTGCCTTTCTTTCTTCGCGGGGCGACAGCATCGACGGACGCCTCTATCTGCCGCCAGGTTTCAATCCAGAGAAGAAATACCCCATGGTAGTGAATTACTACGGGGGCAGTACGCCCACCTCACGCAATTTCGAGTCGCAGTATCCGCATCCGCTCTTTGCCTCGCTGGGTTATGTGGTCTATGTGGTGAATCCGGGTGGAGCCATCGGCTACGGTCAGCGGTATAGTGGCCGCCACGTGAATACGGCTGGCAGGGGTGTGGCTGAGGATATCGTCGAGGGCGTGAAGGCCGTGTGCCGCCAGCATCCGTTTGTCGATGAGCGGCGTATTGGCTGCATAGGAGCCTCTTATGGCGGGTTTATGACGCAATATCTGCTCACCGTTACCGACCTCTTTGCCTGTGGCGTGAGCCATGCGGGCATCGCCAACCATGCCAGTTATTGGGGTTGTGGCCACTGGGGCTATAGCTATAGCGAGGTGAGCATGGCGGATAAGTTTCCCTGGAGCGATCCTCAGTTGTTTGCTTTGCAGAGTCCGCTGTTCCGTGCCGACAAGATTCACACACCACTGTTGCTCACTCATGGCTCGTCGGACACGAATGTGCCTGTGGGCGAGAGCATTCAGATGTTTACTGCCCTGAAATCGCTGGGCCGTGACGTGGCTTTTGTGCAGGTGCGTAGCGAAGACCATGTCATCATTGACTACGAGCATCGCAAGCAGTGGACAGACGCCATCTTGGCGTGGTTTGAGAAATATTTAAAGGGTGACGGTACTTGGTGGAATACGTTGTTTCCTGACCGTTACTATTAATATATTAGTTGTTATGGAAAAACAATGAGGGCGCACCACGTGGTACGCCCTCTATGCTGTTGTGGACTCTTGTCCTGTGAATTTCCTGCTTTTTAAACGAGGTGCTCAATTAAGTCGGCACGGTCGCCGGGAAGCATGTCGATGACGGGTATCTCGACCATGGTGTAGCAACCTGGCTGTTGACGCAGGCTGGCGCGAGCCACGTTGACGAGTACTTGGGCGGTGAGCGCGGGGTTGTTGATGCTCATGTTAAACTCGAGACGCTGGTTCTGCGTCTTTCCACTGACACCCTTGCGCACGAGGTTCACGCCGTGACCCATGTCGCGCACCTCGTCGACAGATGCAACCTGGAAAACGTGGGTCTCGTCGTTTGCGAAGTAGGGGTCGGCCTTCACGGCTGCAGTAACATCCTCGAGCTTAGCACCGTCCTCGAGCTCGACGTAAACCATGCGGCGATGGATACCCTCACCAAGTGGGATAGTCATCGAAAGGGCATTTTTTACCCCCTGCTTGGAACGTACGCAGACGCTATGTCCCATCGACATGCCGGGACCGAAGTTGGTGTAGGAGAGTCCTTTTGGTGCAAGGCTCTGCATCAGGGTGCGCACGATAGAGTCACTGCCTGGGTCCCATCCGGCAGCGATAATGCTGACGGTGCCCGTCTGGCGGTTGATCTCCATGAGTCGCTCACGGTAGCCGCGTATGTTGGTGTGAATATCGAACGAGTCGACGGTGTTGATGCCGAGAGGGAGAATCTGCTTGGCATATTCCTCGCACGAGCGGGTAGGAGTGGCGAGGATGGCCACGTCGACGTCTTTCAGTTCACGAATATCCTTTACCACCTCGTAAGGTGTCAGTTCTGCGGGCTTGTTTTCTGCGCCATGACGACGCACGACTCCGGCAATTTCGAAGTCGGGAGAGGCCTCAAGAGCCTCGATGGTGTACTTTCCGATGTTGCCGTATCCGACGACGGCTGCTCTGATTTTTTTCATGTCTATTTAGTTTGAAGTTTATTTTCGGCTGCAAAAATACATTATTTTCTTGAAATAGCTTACATTTATGATAGGAAAATGCAAAATTACCTACATGTTGTTATGTGGGAGAGTGTGGAAAATAGTCTGAAAAGCATCGTTGTATATATGGCTCAGAGGTGGTTTTCCGGGCAACCTGACTACTCTGAAAGAGGAACATGTAATACTTAAAACGCTTTCCAAATCGATGTTTAGGCAATAAACAGCGGTTTTTGTCGTTTATTATGTGTATATATACAAACACGTAGAAGAAAATGATAGAATACATTAGGGGCGAATTGACCGAAATCACCCCAGCCATGGCTGTTGTAGAGGCAGCCGGGGTAGGGTATGGTCTGAATATTTCGCTCAACACATTCTCTGCCATTCAAGGAAAGAAGGAGGTAAAGCTTTATGTGCATGAGGCACTGGTGACGGGTGGCCGCGACGATTCGTTCACGCTGTTTGGTTTCGCCTCGAAGCAAGAACGCGAGTTGTATCGTCTACTGATCACCGTTCCGGGTGTCGGCGGCAATACGGCACGTATGATTATCTCGTCGGTGGCGCCTCCCGAGCTGGCCAACATCATCTCGAGCGGCAACGAGCGTGCGCTGAAGAGCGTGAAGGGCATCGGCCTGAAGACCGCCCAGCGCATCATCGTCGACCTGCGCGACAAGATTGTGGCGTTGGGCATACAGAGCGAGGTGCCCGCTGGCGGCGGCTCCCTCGTGAACGTCAACAACGAGGTGCGCGACGAGGCCGTCAGTGCCCTCACCATGCTGGGATTCTCGCCTGCACCCACCGCAAAGGTGGTGACGGCCATCCTGCGCGAACAACCCGACCTGCCTGTTGAGCAGGTGGTGAAGCTCGCCTTGAAGCAAATTAAGTAAGTGGGGGAGGGCGTTGGAATGCGACGGCAACTAGTCACCCTGTTACTCATGGCAGCTGGCATCTTCTCGGTGCTGGCCATGGTTGTCGTGCCCCAGGATGTAAGGCCTAGGAACCAACGCAATGTCCCGAACAACAGGGCGCAGACCACGGGCGCCAACTCGCAGTCGTCGGACCAGGCTCCCGACGACAAGAAAAAGACGCGGCCGGTAAGTGTGGCCCTGTCAGACCTGGACTTGCAGGAAGACACCATTCCCGACTCGCTGCTCCATCCACGCTGGAAGATACAGCGCACCACGCCCATCACACAAGACGACCTGAAGCGTGGCCCGCACGACCTGAGCCTGCCCGACAACGTGAAGCAGGAAGTGGAATACAACGACACGCTCAACCAGTATGTCATCGGCTCGAAGCTGGGGGACAGCTACCTCAACACGCCCATCATCATGACCCCCGATGAATACCGCAAGTGGAGTGAGCGCCGTAGCTTCTACTCGTACTTCCGCTCCAAGAACGAGGAAGCCGTCAAGACACAGGGCAAAGAGAAATTCTCGTTCACCGACATGCACTTCGACTTAGGTCCTGCCGAGAAGATTTTCGGTAAGGGCGGCGTGCGTGTCAAGACCCAGGGAACGGCCGAGCTGAAGTTCGGTGCCACGATGAAGAACATCGACAACCCGTCGCTGCCCGTGCGCAACCGCAAGACCACCAGCATGGATTTCGATGAGAAAATCAATGTGAACGTGAATGGACGAGTGGGCGACAAGGTGAACATGAACCTGAACTACAACACCGATGCCACCTTCGACTTCGACTCGCAAAACCTCAAGCTGAAATACGACGGCAAGGAAGACGAGATCATCAAGCTCGTCGAGGCTGGTAATGTGTCGTTCCCCTCCAACTCATCGCTCATCATGGGTGCGTCGTCGCTCTTCGGCATCCGCACCGACTGGCAGTTCGGCCGGCTGAAGCTGCAGACGGTGATCAGCCAGAAGAAGTCGTCGTCGAGCAGCGTGTCGTCGAAAGGCAGCGTACAGCTGACGCCCTTCGAGATCGACGCTGCCAACTACGAGGAAAACCGCCACTTCTTCCTCTCGCAGTATTTCCGCGACAAATACGATGCCGCCATGCGCACCCTGCCCAACCTCACCACCGGTGTGCACATCAACCGTATTGAGATATGGGTGACCAACAAGACAGGCTCTGTCAACAACACCCGTAACATCATTGCCCTGACCGACCTGGGCGAAAACTCCCGAGTGAGCAACCCACGGTGGTCGGCTACCGGACTGCCCGTGCCCTCCAACGGCTCTAACACGGAGTACAGCACGCTGGTGAACGACTATGCAGCCGCTCGCGATATTGACCAGACCAGCACGGTGCTGGACGGCATCGGCAACTTCCATGGCGGAACTGACTATGAGAAGCTTGAGAGCGCCCGTCTCCTGAGCTCGTCGGAGTACACCCTGAATGCCGCCCTGGGCTATGTGTCGCTCAAGACCACCCTGCAGACCGACCAGGTGCTGGCGGTGGCCTATGAGTATACCTATGGCGGAGTGACCTACCAGGTGGGCGAGTTCTCCACCGATGTGCACGATGTCAGCCAGGCGCTCTTCGTCAAGTCACTCAAGAACACCAGCAACAACCCCACGCAGGGCAACTGGGACCTGATGATGAAGAACGTCTACTACCTGGCGTCGGCGGTCGAGAAAGACAAGTTCCGGCTCGACGTGAAGTTCCAGAGCGACACGGCAGGTGTCTATCTGTCGTATATCCCCGAGGCCCAGGTGAAGAACGAGCCCATCATCCGCCTGCTCGGTGCCGACCGCTTGGACAATAACAACAAGGTGCATGCCAACGGCTACTTCGACTATGTGGAGGGCTACACCGTGAGCAACGGCCGTGTGTTCCTGCCTGAGGCCGAGCCCTTCGGCGACTATATGTACCGCTACCTGAAGAGCAAGGGCCTTGACGACGAGCGGGCCCTCAAGTATTGTTTCAACGAGCTGTACGACTCCACCAAGACGGTGGCGCGTCAGATTGCCGAGAAAGACAAATACCAGCTGGTCGGTCAGTTCCGTGGCACGTCGGCCCGCGTCATCTCACTCGGGTCGGGCAACGTGCCGCAAGGCTCGGTGGTGGTCACCGCCGGTGGTGTGAAGCTCACCGAGGGCAGCGACTACACCGTGGACTACTCGGCCGGCGAGGTGACCATTCTCAACCAAAGCATCCTCGATGCCGACACACCCATCAATGCCTCGTTCGAGAGCAACACCGACTATGCCCAGGAGCGCAAGACCATGGTGGGCGTGAACTGGGAATACGACTTCTCGAAGAACCTGCAGCTGAGCGGAACCTTCCAGCACCTCTCCGAGCAGTCGCTCACCACCAAGGTGGCCATGGGCAATGAGCCCCTGAACAACACCCTGTGGGGCGTCAACATCAACTGGAACAAAGAGTCGCAGTGGCTCACCAACCTGCTCAACCGTCTGCCCCTGCTGCATTGCACACAGCCTTCGCGCATCTCGTTCACGGGCGAGTTTGCCCACCTCATTGCCAGTCAGAGCCATGGCATACAAGACAATGCCTCCTACCTGGACGACTTCGAGAACACCAAGAACTCCATCGACGTGCTGGCGCCCACCTCGTGGTTCATCTCCAGCGTGCCGACCATGTTCCCCGAGTACAAGGACAAGTCGTCGGTGACCAGCGGCTACAACCGTGCCCGTCTGGCATGGTACACCATCGACCCATTATTCACCCGCCGTTCGTCGAGCCTCACCCCCAGCCACATCAAGGGCGACCTCGACCAGCTGTCTAATCAGTATGTGCGTGAGATATACGTCAACGAACTGTTTCCCAACCGCCAGCAAAGCAGCTACAGCGGCACCACCGCCACGCTGCCCATCCTGAACCTGGCCTACTACCCCAGCGAGCGCGGCCCATACAACATGAATACCGCCCTGAACTACGACGGCACCCTGCAGAGCCCGCAGACGAAGTGGGGAGGTATGATGCGCAAGCTCGACACCAGCGACTTCGAGGCAGCCAACATCGAGTATATCGAGTTCTGGATGCTCGACCCCTTTATCTACGACCAGCAGAACGGCGGCGACTTCTACATCAACCTGGGCGAGATGAGCGAGGACATTCTGCGCGACGGCAAGAAATTCTACGAAAGCGGAATGCCCGTCGACGGCAGCAACAGCTTCACCACCACTCAGTGGGGTAAGATTCCCACCCAGACAGCCGTCACCTATGCCTTTGCCACGAGCAGCGGCTCACGTGCCTTGCAAGACGTGGGCTTCAACGGACTGCGCGATGAGGAAGAGCGCACCTTCGGCGCCTACCAGCAGTACCTCAGCGAGGTGCAGGGCAAGGTGTCGCCAGCCGTCTACGACTCCATCTACAACGACCCTGCCAACGACAACTACCACTACTTCCGCGGTTCCGACTACGACCGGGTAGAGCTGCCCATTCTGGAACGTTACAAGCGCATCAACAACCCACAGGGTAACTCGCCCGACAGCGAAAACCGCACCGAGAGCTACGACACCTCATATAAGACCACACCCGATGTGGAGGACATCAACCAAGACCACACACTCAACGAGTATGAGCGCTACTACCAGTATCATGTGAGCATACGCCCTGAGGACATGGTCGTGGGCCGCAACTTCATTGTCGACAAGCGCACCGTCACCCGCAAGCTGCGCAATGGCACCAGTCCTACCGTCACCTGGTATCAGTTCCGAATCCCCATCGACGACTTTGAGCAGCGTGTGGGCGGCATCAACGATTTCACCAGCGTGCGCTTCATGCGTATGTTCCTCACCAACTTCCCCAAGCCCATCATCATGCGCTTTGGCACCCTCGACCTGGTGCGCGGCGAGTGGCGCGTCTACGAGCAGCCCCTGGGCGGCGGCAGCCAGTCGGGCAAGATGGCGGTCAGCGCCGTGAACATCGAGGAGAACTCCGACAAGGTGCCCGTCAACTATGTGTTGCCGCCAGGCATCAGCCGTGCCCTCGACCCCCAGCAGCCGCAGCTCATCGAGAACAACGAGCAGGCCCTCGACATGGTGGTGACCGGTCTCTCCAACGGCGAGGCCAAGGCCGTCTACAAGAACACCAACCAGGACCTGCGCCAGTACCGCCGCCTGCAGATGTTTGCCCATGCCAACGCCCTCGAGGCCGACCCCACCGGACTGCAGGACAACCAGCTGGCCCTGTTCGTGCGCCTGGGCAACGACTACAAGAGCAATTACTATGAGTATGAGATACCGCTGAAGCTCACCACCTCCGGCAAGTACAACGACAACCCGCAAGACCGCCGGCTGGTATGGCCCGAGGAGAACATGCTCGACATCCCGCTCACCGCCTTCACCCAGCTGAAGAAAGACCGCAACATGGCACGTGCCGAGGGCCGCGCCTCCTATACGGCACCCTTCACGGCCTACGACGAGGAGCGTCCGCAAAACAAGATGACCATCATGGGCAATCCGTCGCTGGGCGAGGTGAAGACCATGATGATTGGCATACGCAACCTCTCGGGCGAAATCAAGTCGGGCGAGGTGTGGGTCAACGAACTCCGACTGAAGGAGTACAACAACAGCGGAGGCTGGGCAGCACAGGGCAACCTCAACATGCAGCTCTCCGACGTGGGCACACTCAACGTCACCGGCCGCATGCTCACCGAGGGCTTCGGTGGACTGGAGCAGGGCGTCGCCGAGCGCTCGCAGGACGACTTCAAGACCTACAGCGTGACGGCCAATGTCGAACTGGGTAAGTTCTTCCCCGACAAGGCGAAGGTCAGCGCACCCCTCTACTACAGCATCACCAAGGAGGAGACCCGTCCGCGATACAATCCGCTCGACAACGACATGGAGCTGGGCGACGCCCTCGAGATGGCTGCCGACCGCCACGAGCGCGACTCCATCGAGAGCCTTGCCGTCACACGCACCACCAACCGCAACTTCTCGCTCTCCAATGCGCGCGTCGGCATACAGACCAAGCGCCACCCCATGCCCTACGACCCCGCCAACTTCTCGTTCTCCTACAGCCACTCTCACCGCCATACCGCCGGCGAGACCACCGTCTACGAGAACGAAGACCAGTGGCGCGGAGCACTCAGCTACAACTGGACTCCCGTCTACAAGCCCTTCGAGCCCTTCAAGAAAATCAAGAGCAAGAGCAAGTGGTACGACATCCTCAAGCGCTTCGGACTGAACTGGCTACCCCAGAGCGTCGCCTACAACAGCGAGATCACCCGCAACTACTACGAGCTGCAGGAGCGCGACATGGACAACCTCTCGGGCGAGATGCTGCCCCTGACCTTCAACGAGCAGTTCCTCTGGAACCGCGAGTTCTCCCTGCGCTGGGACTTCACCAAGAACCTCCACATGAACTTCAACAGCGGCACCCGTGCACAGATCGAGGAGCCCTACACACCCGTCAACAAAGACCTCTATCCCGACGCCTATGCCGCCTGGAAAGACTCGGTGTGGACCAGCATCAAGCACCTGGGAACGCCCCTCGACTATCAGCAGAACTTCAGCCTCTCCTACCAGCTGCCCCTCAACCTGCTGCCCGTCTTCGACTGGATGAATGCCGACATCAGCTATACCTCCAACTACAACTGGGTGCGCGGCACAGAGCTGGAGGACGGCACCAACCTCGGCAACACCATCACCAACAACCGCAACTTCAACCTCAACGGCTCGTTCAGCCTCGAGAAACTCTACAACCACATCCCGTTCCTCAAGAAGGCCAACGAGCGCTTCAACAAAACCAAGCGCTACGACCGCGATGCCGAGAAACGCAAGCGGCAGGATGCCAAGGGCAAGGCGCAGACCGCCGCCGGCAAACAGCAGGGAGCCGCCGGCAAGACACCCACCGCCACCCGCGAGCAGAAGACGCTGCCCAAGAACAAACGGGCCTTCGAGAAGGAAATCAAGCTCATGCCCGACACCACCATCACCGTCAGCCACGGCAAAAACTCCAAGCGTCTCATCGTCGCGGCCAAGACCAAGGAAGGCAAGACCGTCTCCCTGAAATACAAGAAGTTGGACAACAACAAGATTCAGATTCTCAACAAGGTCGACACGGCCACCACCCTGAAGCTCACCGTCACGGCCCGCGAGCCCCTCGACGACAAGGGCTGGTATAAGACCGCCCAGAGCGCTGCCCGTCTGCTGATGATGCTGCGCAATGTCAGCTTCACCTACCGCAACCAGTATGCCATGGCCCTGCCCGGGTTCATGCCCAACGTCGGCAGCCTGTTCGGCCAGCGCGGCGGCGACGTGCTCTCGCCCGGCCTCGACTTCGCCTTCGGACTCAGCAGCGACTCCTACATCGACAAAGCCCGCGACCGCCAGTGGCTGCTCGTCCACGACGACATCGCCACGCCCGCCACCACCAATGCCACCAGCGACCTGCAGCTGCGGGCCACCCTCGAACCCGTGAAGAACCTCAAGATCGACCTCAATGCCAGCCGCACCGAGACCAAGGCGCGCAGCATACAGTATATGTACGAGGGCGCACCCACCACCCAGACCGGCACCTTCACCATGACCACCTGGAGCCTGCGCAGCGCCTTCGAGAGCATAGGCTCGGCCAACGACGGCTACCACTCGGCCACCTTCGAGCGCTTCTGCAAGGCCGTCGGCGGCGACTACAGCAGCCAGTCGCTCATCCCAGCCTTCATCAACACCTACACCAACATGAGCGGCGGCCACGGCGCCTTCCCCAAGCTCACCAGCCTGCTGCCCAACTGGACCATCCGCTACAGCGGACTCAGCGCCCTGCCGTGGTTCCGCGACCATTTCAAGAGCGTCAACCTCAGCCACTCCTACAAGAGCATCTATGCCGTCGGCGCCTACTCGTCGTCGGCCATGCCCTACGACGACTGGCAGTCGGTCAGCTCGCTGTGGGCCCATGTCAACATCCCCACCGTCAGCATCAACGAGTCGTTTGCCCCCTTCCTGGGCCTCGACGTCACCTTCTTCAACAATATGACCTGCAAGCTCGAGTATCGCAGCACCCGCACGCTGAGCCTCTCGATGACCAGTGTGCAGATCAACGAGTCGCGGTCCAACGACTGGGTCGTCGGCATGGGCTACAAGATCAACGATGTGAAGCTCTTCGGCTGGAACGCCCCCAAGAACAAACGGTCGAAGGGCAAGTCGGCCAACCGCCAGCAGAACCAGCAGAGCGCCTCCTCCGGCAGTCAGAAGAAAAACAACAACGGCTTCAACAACGACCTCAACCTGCGCCTCGACCTCTCGCTGCGCAGCCAGGCCGCCGTCACCCGCGACATCGCCTCGATGACCAGCAACGCCAGCAGCGGCAATGCAGCCTTCAAGCTCTCCTTCTCGGCCGACTACACCATGAGCCGGCTGCTCACCATGAGCTTCTATTTCGACCGGCAGAAGAACACGCCGTTGCTCTCCTCCAGCAGCTATCCCACCACCACCCAGGACTTCGGACTCTCGCTGAAGTTCTCGCTCACCCGCTAGGCCGACCCGCGTCTGCCCCCGTCACGTCTGATAACCATATTATATATATATACACCTATGCAACAGGATTCTTTCTACGAGATTTGCGGCCTCATTGCCAGCATCTCCATGGTGCTGGGCTATCTGCCCCAGGCCATTCAGACCATCCGCACGCGCAACACCGAGGGCATAGCCCTGCCCACCTTCCTCATGATGGCCGTCGGCGGTTTCTGCTTCATGCTCCAGGGCCTGCTCCACAAGCCCGAGATCATCTGGTCGCTGTTCATCACCAACCTCGTCACCACCACATGCAGCTGCATCGTGTTCGTCATCAAGATGTACAACGACTATTTCAAGAAAAAAGCCTGAGTCTCCTTCCACCAACCCCATCATTCCCGTTATGACCATCACCGTCAACCCCAAGACCCTCCTCCTGCTGGTGCTGCTGGCCCTGCTGCCGTCCGTCGGCGCGTCTGCCCAGCGCCAGCCCGCCGTGCGTACGCTGCCGCTCGACTCCATCCGTCTGAGCGACCCCGCCATCCTTGCCGACCCCGTCACCCGCATGTATTACATGACCGGCACCGGCGGCCTCATATGGCGTAGTGCCGACCTGCGTCTCTGGGAAGGCCCCTACGTCGTCACCCAGTTCGACGAGCATTCCTGGATGGGACCCCGTCCCATGATCTGGGCCGCCGAGCTCCATCTCATCAACGGCCGCTACTACTATTTCGCCACCTTCACCAACCGCGACATGCTCATCGGCACCGTCCGCGGCAATGTCATCGAGCGCCGAGCCTGTCAGGTGCTCGTCGCCGACCAGCCCATGGAACCTTACCGGGCCTTCGGCGATGCCACCTACCTGCCTGCCGAGCGACCCACCCTCGACGGCACCTACTGGCGCGACACCGACGGCCGCCCCTACATGGTGTTTTGCGGCGAGTGGCTCTACAACTGGAACGGCACCATCGAGAAAATCCAGCTCAAGCCCGACCTCAGCGGCACCGTGGGCGAGCCCACCGTCCTCTTCCGCGCCAGCGACTCCCCCTGGAGCCGTGAGAACGGCGACGACGGGCGCCCCACCTGGAACAAGGTGACCGACGGACCGTGGCTCTTCCGCACCACCACCGGCCGCCTCGGCATGCTCTGGACCTCATGGGTCTACGATGTCTATACCCAGGGCGTCGCCTATTCAGCCAGCGGCACCCTCGACGGACCGTGGATCCAGGAGCCCGAGCCCATCACCCCGCCGAACTACGGCCACAGCATGCTCTTCCAGACCTTCGAGGGCCAGTGGATGATGTCGGTGCACAGCCATGCCACCGATGCCCGTGGCCGCACCATCCGCATCCCCCATCTCTTCAAGGTAAGTCTCGACGGCGATAAACTCACCGTAATGGACAATTGATAATTGATAATGGAAGACCCTACCCAGCCTCCCCTATAGGGGAGGAGCGGTTACCCCACTAGCTGGCAGACAGGAAAAGCCCTTCGGGCTAGAAATCTGTGAAATAGCAGCCTTCGGCTGGAAATCCCGGAAAAGGGTTTAAAAGATTTCCCGCGTCAGCGGTTATTCTTAAATTTCTACGCGAAGCGTATAACCTTGGAACCGGCGTCAGCCATCCCTCCCCCTCGGGGGAGTTGGTGGGGGTAATTTATGCCAATTCGTGCCAATTTGTGTTTAATAAATAAATGCGTGAAAATCTGTGTAATCTGTGGGCAACATCACAGCTGAGAACGGAGAGTTGATAGTTGAGAGGTATGATTACCTTGAACTTTGAACTTTGAACTTGGAACTATTTAAAATCTGTGTAATTTGTGGGCAGTATAGGACTTAGAACTCGGGGGAGTCGGAGGGGGTTTCTTTTTCTCCTTCTCCTCATTACCGCTGTGCAAGCAGCCACCGGCAGCGACACCCTGCGCCATGTAGGCTACACCCTGCATGCCGGCCCCGCCTGGCAGATCGCCACCGATGCCTACGAGCGCAAGTGGCTGCGCGACCGCCAGGCCTTCTCCGTCGGCTTCGAGGTCAACCGTCACACCCTGCCTGCCGACAGCGACGCCTTTGCCCGCGACTACGGCTATCCCACGCTGAGCCTCGGTGCCGAGCTCAACCTCAACCACGGCGTCACCATGCGCCGCACCGCCGACCCCGCATGGGGCAAGGCACAGATGGTCGACTACGACTCCCATCTGGGCGACATCATCAGCGTCTATGGAGCCTTCGAGCGACCCCTCTGGCGCAGCGGCCGCTGGCAGGTGGCCTATCTCCTGCGGGCTGGCATCGGCTACGGACCCCATAAGTACAACCGCCACAACAATATCGACAACGAGCTCATCGGCTCCCGCTACACCATCTATATCGGCGGCGGCCTCACCGCCACGTGGCAGTTCTCCCGCGACTGGGCGCTCCAGGCAGGCCTCCTCTACGGCCATCACAGCAACGGAGCCCTCAACCGACCCAACAAAGGCGAGAACCATGTCGGTCCGCTCGTCGGCGTGCGCTATGCTCCTTCCCATCAGGCTGCAGCCCCAGCGAGCGCGCCTGCCGCACAGCCCTTCTCACCCTATTGGTATGCCAGCCTGCGCCTGGGCGTAGGC
>DEFO01000037.1:4436-5172 GCA_002350805.1 Prevotella sp. UBA2850 | reverse complement strand
AAGAACAACCAGGACTGCTACGTTGAGATTTTCCGTCCTGACATCAAACTGAACGTGTATTTCGGTGGTAAGCTGGGCATGACAGCAAACGACGTGCAAGACATGATCCGTCAGTACAAGGCTTTCGGTGCCGCTAAGGTGTCTTTCCACATGAACGGTCAGCAGAGTGTGGATTTCATTGACGAGACTCATGCCACAGGTACTTGCTATGCACTGGCTACGCTGGTGACAGAGCAGGACGGTAAGGATGTGCTGACTACCCATGCAGTACGCTACTATGACAAATACGAGAAGATTGACGGTCGTTGGTGGATCAGTGAGCGTGAGCAGCATTTTGAGTGGTCAACGAATCAGACTCTGGGATAATATGGGTAAATCATTGAAACTGATACTTGCATCAGCTCTGTGTATGCTGGTTTCCACTGCATGCGGTGGGAACAGCAAAAAAGAGACTGGTGTGAATGAACAAGCAACAACAAACGGAAAAACAATTATGGCAAAGGACGGAAAAGCAATTGTAGTGTTCTTCTCGCATGCGGGAGACAACTACGCAGTAGGTAACATCGAGGTGGGCAACACGAAGATTGTGGCCGACTACATCACAGAATTGACGGGCGCTGAGCAGTTTGAAATCGTTACCCACAAGTATGACGGCATGGCCTACAACCCGCTCATCAAACTGGCGCAGGAAGAAGCAAGGAACGGCGAGCTGCCCGAGTATGAGGGCGACATTGAT
>DEFO01000037.1:0-4201 GCA_002350805.1 Prevotella sp. UBA2850 | reverse complement strand
GGTTGAATGGTTTAGGATATTAAAAAATGAATAATATGGAGTACATTAAACTTTACAACGGTGTTCAGATGCCGACATTGGGCTACGGCGTGTTTCTCGTAAGCCCTGAAGAGTGTGAGCGTTGCGTAAGCGATGCGCTGAGTGTGGGCTATCGCCTGATTGATACGGCACAGGCCTACCAGAATGAGGAGGGCGTTGGTAATGCCTGGCGCAAAAGCGGTATCAAACGCGAAGATCTGTTCCTTGTTACGAAGGTGTGGATATCTAATGCTGGTGAGGAAAAGGCTGCCAAGAGCATTGATGAGAGTCTGCGCAAGTTGCAGACGGAGTACATCGACCTGCTGCTGATCCATCAGGCCTACGGCGACGTGTTCGGCACATGGCGGGCGATGGAGAAAGCCTATCGTGCAGGCAAGGTGCGCGCTATCGGCGTGAGCAACTTCCAGGCAGGCCGCTTCTTCGACTTTGCGCACTACGTGGAGCTGAAGCCGATGGTGAACCAGTTGCAGTGCAACGCCCTTGCGCAGCAGACGTGTATCGAGCCGATTCACGCTAAGTTCGGCACGAAGGTGATGGCGTGGGGACCGCTTGGCGGACAGGGTGCTGAAGGTATCGTAAAGAGCGAGGTGTTGG
The DNA here is from genome assembly GCA_002350805.1 of Prevotella sp. UBA2850. Lineage (GTDB taxonomy): Bacteria > Bacteroidota > Bacteroidia > Bacteroidales > Bacteroidaceae > Prevotella. Next base: position 3,568 of record DEFO01000037.1, on the reverse strand, counting down.
CTGCCATTGGAGCGAAGTATGGTAAGACTGCTGCACAGGTTGCCCTCCGCTGGCTCACCCAGCGTGGTATCGTAGCCATCCCCAAATCAACTCACAAGGAGCGCATGGCGCAGAACTTCGACATCTTCGACTTCACACTCTCCGACGATGATATGTCGCAGATTGCCACCCTCAACCAACAGGACGCGGGCTTCATCAATTTCGGTGACCCGCAGTTTGTGAAGTATTTGATTGAGAATTACGGGTAATATCCCAAATATTCATAAATCCCAAGGCAAAATCAATCTGCTTTGGGATTTTATTTGTATATTTGCGGGAAGAAAACTACGATTACACCGCTTGGTGGTTTTGGCTGTTAACAAACACTTTAATTTAATCAAAAAAATGAAACAACTAACACTAACTATCATTTCCGCGCTGCTCTCATTAGGCATGGCGCAGGCACAGAACACAGAAGAGATGGCAACCTTCCGCACCTGGGCTATGACACCGCCGATGGGCTGGAACTCGTGGGACTGCTACTACTCTTCGGTGACAGAGAAAGAAGTGCTACAGAATGCACAGTATTTAGTTGATAACGACCTGGTGAAATACGGCTGGGAGTATGTGGTGGTGGACATCCGTTGGTATTGTAACCATCCGTCCTTGGGCGGCGGCAACTACAACCAGCGGGGCGATCAGGATTATGTGCTCGACGAGTACGGACGCTACCTGCCGTCGCCTTCGCGCTTCCCGTCGTGTATGGTGGATGGAAAGAACGAAGGCTTCAAGGCTCTGGCTCAGAAGATTCATGACATGGGTCTGAAGTTCGGCATCCATATCATGCGTGGTGTGCCTAAGAGTGTGATGGGCAGCACATACAAACTGAAAGGTAGCGAATCTACGCCTTGGAGTCAGGTGTATAACGGTACCACCTCTCCTTGCACGTGGCTGAAGGACAACCTGCTGGTCAGGAACAACGAGGCCGGACAGACGTATTACAACAGCATCATGGACCTCTATGCCGAGTGGGGCGTGGACTTCCTGAAGATTGACGACCTCTCACGTCCGTTCTACACCGACGAGATTCACATGATACGCAAGGCCATTGACCAGACGGGCCGTCCCATCGTGCTCTCGCTCTCGCCCGGCAAGACGCAGTACCAGTATGCTGAGGAGTGTCTCGACAATGCCAATATGTGGCGCATGATGGACGACCTGTGGGACAACTGGAGCGCCGTGGATGCCGTGTTCAACGAGGCCCATGCCTGGGAGACCGTCACCCGTCCGGGCAACTATGCCGACTGCGACATGCTGCCCTTGGGACAGATTGCCATGACCATCGGCGACCCTGGCTATACCGCTGCCGACGCTGGCCGCTGGACGAACCTCACGCAGAACGAGCAGCTGACCATGATGACGCTCTGGGGCATCTGCCACTCGCCGCTGTTCTTCGGTGGTGAGATGACGAGGAACGATGCCTTCACGCTCTCGCTGCTGAACAATGATGAGTACCACCAGATGCACAAATATGGCGAGGAGGCCCATCAGGTATTTAACGACGAGGACAACGGCCGTGTGGCGTGGACTTCTCACATCGGCGACACCCGCTATCTGGCGCTCTTCCAGCGCGACAATAACCGCTGGGTGGTTGGCAACAAGGCTCTCTACAAGAGCGAGGTGGTGGCCTACACCACCGACGGCCATGCTGTGGATGTGGACATAGAGTGGCCCGAGGGTGAGAAGACGCTCGTATTGGTGGTTGATGACGGTGGGGACAACTACAACTACGACCACGGCGACTGGATCAATCCCACGCTCGTGTTGCGCGACGGCACCGAGGTTCCCCTCACAGGCACCTACAAGACCCGCCAATATACCAAGTCCTACTTCAACCGCGTGTATGAGAACAAGAACGTGGACAACGGCGGCAAGATGAAAGTGATGGGCGTCACCTACGACCGCGGCTTCTATACCGATGCCAACGCCGCCATCTTCTTCCAGATTCCCGACGATATGGACGTGGTGCGCTTCAAGGCGATGGCCGCTGCCGATGACTCTGGCATCGGTCAGCAGGGAGCCACGACGACCATCCGCTTCATGGTGTTCGACCAGAACCCGCTCACCGACGAGCAGGACGATGCCGCTGCCCGTTCAGGACTCATCTGCCGCACAGGCACGAAGAGCAAGACCTTGGAGGCCGACGTTACTGGCGCCGAGCAGTTGAAGATTGTGGTGAGCAACTGGGGCGATGGCTTTGCCTACGACCGTGCCGACCTCATCAACCCCGTGCTCATCGATGTCGAGGGCAACGAGACCTCGCTGACCACGCTAAGGCAGACCAGCTACCAGTCGGAATGGGGCAGCCTGCATGTCAACCAAAATGTGGAGGGTCAAACGCTGCGCGTAAATGGGCAGTCATATACCACCGGTCTCGGCATGAACGCACAATGCACCCTCATCTACGACCTGCCTGCAGGACACTCATGGAAGACTTTCCGCGCCCTCTGCGGCTACGACTCGTCGTGCGATACCGACAATCCCAACACGACCGGCACCTCGATGGAGTTCATCTTCTACGTCACCAAGAAAGAGGCTTTCGACTTCGACCTCACGCAGTTTGGCTATAGCGCCACCGAGCCCGTTCCCGTCTATGACATCTGGGCTGGCGAAGACCTCGGCACCGCCACAGGCATCCTCAGCACCACCGTGCCCAGTCACGGCGTCAAGTTGTTCCGTCTGGGCGACAAGGCTACTACCGGCATTCAGGACGCGAATAAAGGTCAGGCAACAAATCGCCCCTCCTTTGGAGGGGTCGGGGGAGGCCCCCTCATCTACAACTTGCAAGGACAGAGGGTAGGCGCTGACTGGAAGGGAATACAGATACAAAACGGAAAGAAACGGGTAAAATAATGAATACGATTATGAGTAAGGTTTTGATTTTGCAAGGCTCTCCGAGAGCGAATGGTAACACCGCTTGGATGGCGGAAGAGTACAAGAAGGCTGCCGAGGCAGCAGGTCATGAGGTGACACTGGTCAACGTGGCCAGGAAGAAGATTGCGGGCTGCTTGGCTTGCGAGTATTGTCATAATAAGGGCAATGGCGCCTGCATCCAGAAGGACGACATGCAGGAACTTTACCCGCTGATGAACGAGGCCGAGGTGCTGGTGCTGGCTGCGCCCATCTACTACTTCACGCTCTGCGCCCAGATTCAGGCTCCCATCCAGCGCATGTACTGCGTCAACAAACCTGCCAACGTCAAGAAGATGGCGCTGCTGATGTCATCCTATTCGCCTGGTGTCTATGACGGAGCCACAGTCGAGTTCCGCGACATCTGCAATTACTGGCAGGTCGAGAACATGGGCTTTGTCTCTGCCAAGATTGACGAGCAGAAGACTGAGGAGACCAAGCAGAAAGTGATTGCATTGGCAGGGAAATTATAAGCAAATACGGTTATGTTAGGCAACTTTTCTTATTACAACCCCACAAAACTGTATTTTGGTGATGAGTCTTTGAACTTCCTCAAGGACGAACTGAAGGGCTACGGCCCAGTGGTGCTGCTCAACTACGGCAGTGGCAGTGTAAAGCG
>DEFO01000049.1 GCA_002350805.1 Prevotella sp. UBA2850 | reverse complement strand
CCGCCCGGCCAACGCTCAATCACGTAAGGCATGTTCACGCTGGCTGCCTTCTCGGCAATCACGTCCTTAGCCTGTTTCTTGGTGCCGACGAAAAGAATCTTCTTTCCGCTCTTGGCAATCTGCTTCAGAGCCTCGGCAGCCTCGTCGATCTTGGCTACGGTCTTGTGCAGGTCGATGATATGAATACCATTGCGCTCCATGAAGATGTAGGGAGCCATGGCGGGATTCCACTTACGCTTGAGGTGACCGAAGTGACAGCCGGCCTCGAGCAACTGGTCAAAATTTGTTCTTGACATTTTTGTTTCTTCTTTTTTTGTTTGTTGTTTACTTTCTTTTCAATCTGATTAGGATCAGCCGCTGAGTAATCGGTAATGACAATCGGTGACCGCCAAACCAAGTCTCAGCAGTTTAGATACTAAACATGTTCAGTCTACCCATGATAACCGACAACTGGCAATGAAAGATTCTCAACTGCCAATTGCCAATTACCCATTGGATATTAACGCTTACTGAACTGGAAGCGACGACGAGCCTTCGGCTGACCTGGCTTCTTACGCTCAACCTCACGAGAGTCGCGGGTCAGGAAACCGTGGTCTTTCAGGTTCTTCTTATCCTCGGCGTTGATCTTCACCAGTGCGCGGGCAATGGCAAGACGCAGAGCCTGGCTCTGGCCTGTGAAACCGCCACCGTCGAGATTGGCCTTAATGTCATACTTCTCGGCGACCTCCAGCAGGTTCAGCGGCTGCTTGACCACGTACTGCAGAATGGCAGAGGGGAAATATACAGAAATATCTTTCTTGTTGATCGTGATTTTACCAGTTCCTTCTGTCAGGTAAACGCGAGCTACAGAGCTCTTACGACGACCGATTGCGTTAAATTGTTCCATCTTACCTTATTTATTTATACTGGTTAATATCAATTGCCTTGGGCTGCTGAGCCTGATGATTGTGCTCGGTGCCATTGTAAACATACAGGTTGTCGATGAGCTGACGGCCCAGACGACCTTTGGGGAGCATACCCTTCACGGCATGACGAAGAATCTTGTCCATACCATCGGGACGCTTGCGCAGCTGCTCAGGAGTGTTGAAGCGCTGACCTCCGGGATAACCAGTGTAACGGGTGTACACCTTGTCGGTCTCCTTCTTGCCAGTGAAAACCACCTTGGCGGCATTGATAATGATCACGTTGTCTCCACAATCCACGTGAGGAGTGAAGTTGGGCTTGTACTTTCCGCGAATCAGCTTAGCAACCTTCGATGCGAGGCGACCAACAACCTGGTCAGTAGCGTCAATCACTACCCACTCTTTCTTCGCTGTTTCCTTGTTGGCGGAAATAGTCTTGTAACTTAAAGTGTCCATTTGTTTTGATTGATAAATTTAAAAACGTTTTTTCTTTTGCGGATATGTCGCCATCCGACTGCGCCTGGCTTTACGTACCTGGGAACGAGCAGACTCTCCGTCTGCCAGTGAGCAGCGATTCACAAACCACGACGACTGCCTGAATGCCAGGCGGTAGGCCGCTATTTACACACTGCCCTCGGGGGTTCTTATTGGCCCCACTACAATTTCGGACTGCAAAGGTAGCATATTTCTTTTAGATATATGATGATTGATATCTTCCGAAAGGTGATATTTAAGATGATTTAACATCTCATGCGTCAAGTTCTGTTTTAGGCTCTGACTACTTGGCTGTTCCCAGTCGCTGCACTGTTACTCCTTTGTCTTTCCTTCTTTCCCATCTCAATATTCCAGTATCTCTTGCTCAATGGGTAAAACAAGTTCAACGCGCCCAACAAGTTCAACGGGTAAAACAGGGTCTTCTTGTGGTCCTAGCCTGCCTGATATTTCTGGAAAAACATAAAAAATGCTAACTATCGAAACATTTTTGCCGCTAAAACGTCTTATCATTAAACAAAAGATGCTCATGACGAAAACGATGATTCTCAGCTTGCTGCTCCTCCTCTTCCCGGCCATGCAGGCGACGGCAGCCAACAAAAAGGCTCTCCATGTGAAAATGCAGTTGCAGGGGGTGGGTGATACCTTGGTGGTGCAAAACGGCAAGCAACTGACGGCCTTCACCGGTCATGATGGCGTGTTCGACATCATGGTGCCGCTCACCGAACCGGTCTATATCACCCTCGCCACACCAGCCACCTTCCGCGGCGAGGAGCAACAGGCATTTGTTATTCCGGCGGTTCCCGGCCAGCAGGTCGAGATAAAGGGCTCCTGGATGGGCGGCTTTACCTTCTCGGGCAGCCGCTTCTATGAAGATTACAACGCGTTGATGATTGAGGTGGAGATGGCTGAGCGGCCGTTGAGCCTGCTCTTCAACGACCTGAATGAACAGATGGCCAATGGCGTCAACCAAGATTCATTGCAACAGGTGTTCAACGAACGGCAACCCTCTATGCTTCAGCGACAGAATGATTTGCTGCTCGATATGGTTCGGCGCCATGCCGACAGCGAGGCCGTTGTCGTTCTGGCCCGTGAGTTTGGCGACGATGTGAGGATGATTCAGCAGGCAATCGGCCTGATGTCCAATAAAGTACGCAACGGGAAAACGGCCCGCTTGGCATACGGTCCGCTTGAGGACGCTAAACTGAAACACGACAGCGAGGAAGACTCGGCCCGTAAGCAGGCGGCTGGGGTTGAGGCGCCCGACTTTACCTTGAACGATATCAACGGTCAGCCGCTTTCGTTGTCGTCGCTTCGGGGGAAATATGTGTTGCTCGATTTCTGGGGCTCGTGGTGCACCTGGTGCAAGGAAGGCTTCCCGCAGATGCGCGAACAGTATCTTAAGTATAAGGATCAGTTTGTGATTCTGGGCATTGACTGCCGCGACACACAAGAGGCCTGGCGGCAGACGGTGCGCGACTTCCAGCTCCCTTGGCTGCATGTCTATTGTCCGAACGACACCGACCTGTTCGAGAAATATGGCATTTTGGGCTTTCCCACCAAAATACTTGTCGGTCCCGACGGCAGAATCATTAAATCGTTCACTGGCGAGGATCCCCATTATTACTCGCTCATCGACGAACTGTTTGGCGAAGTGAGAAGTTTGTCCAAGTGACAAGCTTATCTAAGTGACAAGTGAGAAGTGAGAAGTTTTTTAGGAGTGTAGACAATACTCCTACACTCCTAAAAAAGTTCCAGGTTATGTCCTTACAGGCCATGATTTTTGTCACGACTCAGCCAATCAAGCAAACTTGTTGGCGCTCGCTGCTCCAAAAATTCAAGGTTCAAAGGTAATCACACTTGTCACTTCTCACTTGTCACTTCTCACTTGGAACCACTTGTCAATGACCAGTGCGATGGCTCCGTCGCCAGTCACATTACAGGCTGTACCGAAAGAGTCCATGGCGATATAGAGGGCGATCATCAGTGCCTGTTGCTCTGCGTCAAAGCCAAGAATGGAAGCCAAAGGCCCCAGTGCTGCCATGATGGCACCGCCAGGAACGCCCGGACCGGCCACCATGCAGACGGCCAGCACCAACATGAAGTTCAGAAACAAGCCGAAATTGTGAGGCAAGCCGCTCATCAGACATACCGTCAGGGCGCAGGCCGTGATCTTCATCATCGAGCCCGACATGTGGATGGTGGCACATAACGGCACGGTGAAGCCCGCAATATCCTCACTCACCCCATTCTTACGAGTCTGCTCAAGCGTCACCGGAATGGTGGCTGCCGACGAACTGGTGCCCAGGGCGGTGAAATAGGCTGGCAGCATGTTTAACAGCAACCGCAGGGGGTTCTTTTTCACGACGGCTCCGGCTATCAGGAACTCATACAGCAGCACGAAGGTGTGGAGCACGAAGATGACAATAATAATCTGTGCAAACACCATCACAATATGGAAGGCCTGTCCGGTGAAGGTCATCTCAAGGAAGATGCCAAAGATATAAATAGGCAGCAGCGGAATGAGCACCTTGGTAATGACACCCGCCACAATGTCGTGGAACTCTTGAAAAGCACCCCGCAGCACACGACCCTTGCTGAACGCGATGCCCAATCCCATCATAAACGACAGCACAAGGGCACTCATCACGTCGAGCAAGGCAGGAATCTTAATCTCGAAGAAGGGCGTCATGTTCTCGGGCTTGCTGACATCGGCAATACCGCCCACACCGGAAATCATTCCAGGAAAGAAGAACGAACCCGTGCCGTAGGACAACAGTCCTGCCAGCACGGTGTCTGCATAGGCCACTGCCACCGTCGCTAAGAGCAGTTTCCCTGCGCCATGCCCGATATCGGCGATGGCCGGTGTCACCAGCCCGACGATAATCAGCGGCACCATAAAGCCCAGGAACTGGCTGAAGATGCTGTTGAACGTCACAAACAGTCGTACCAGCGGCAAGGTGAGCAGGTTGCCGAGCATGATGCCCAGCACAATGGCAATCAGTATTCGGGGCAGCAGCCCTATGCGAAGTGTTTTCATTGTAAGAGAGATAAGGTGTGTATTTATTTATTCGCCTTTCAGACGCGCGGCCATGGCACGTCCTAGGGCCTCGCACTGTGCAAAGGTCTCTGCGGTAAGGCTTTGTTTGATCTCCACTGGCTCGCCAACGGCCTCGAAGTGCAGGCGCTCGTCGTTCCACTTCTGTATCTCGGCGACTGCCTTGCTGGCCCATCCGAACGAACCGAACCAGCCCAGCAGGTGGTTACCCTTGATGTCCTTGCCGGCCAGCTCGCTCAGCAGCACGTCCATCTCATGATAGAGGCCGGTGTTATAGGTCGGCGCACCGACAATCAGTCCGCGGTAACGGAACACGTCGCGGATGATATACGAGTGGTGGGTCTTCGACACGTTATACATCACGATGTTCTTCACACCGGCCTGCGAGGCAGCACGGGCAATCACCTCGGCGGCACGCTCGGTGTTGCCATACATCGTTCCGTAGCAAATCACGAGTCCTTCTTCGGTCTCGTAACGGCTCATCTGGTCGTACATGCCGATGACCTTCTCAATATACTCGTGCCACACCGGTCCATGGGTAGCGCAGATATAGTCGAGCTTCACACCGGCCAGTTTCTTCAGCGCGTTCTGCACGGGAGTGCCGTATTTGCCCACGATGTTCGAATAGTAACGTACCATCTCCAGCCAGAAGGTGTCGCAGTTGATCTCTGCATCCACAATGCCGCCGTTCAAGGCACCGAAGCAGCCGAAGGCATCGCCCGAGAAGAGCACATTCTTCTCGCCCTTGCAGTCGCACAGGGTCACCATCGTCTCGGGCCAGTGCACCATCGGGGTGAGCACGAAGCTCAGCGTGTGGCTGCCCAGCTCCAGGGTGTCGCCGTTCTTCACCTCCACCTGGTCGCCGTCAATGCCATAGAAGCCCTGCATCATGCCAAAGGTCTTCTTGTTGCCGATGATCTTCACGTCGGGATAATATTTCTTGATCAGGGCCAGCGAGCCGCTGTGGTCGGGCTCCATGTGGTTGATCACCAGATAGTCGATAGGACGGTCGCCTATCACCTCTTGTATATTCTTAATGTAAGGCACGAAGAAGTCCACCTCCACCGTGTCGATGAGGCACACCTTCTCGTCGTCTATCAGGTAAGAGTTATAACTGACGCCATTGGGCAGGGGCCACAAGCCCTCGAATAGGTTTTTGTTACGGTCGTTTACACCTACATAAAAGATGTTGCTTGTAATTTCGATCATGTTTTTTATTGATGTTTTTGGTTATTAATTCAAGCTATCTCCTAGGCCTTCCTAGGGTTTCCTAGGCTTTCCAAGGTCTTCCTAGAGTTTCCTAGGTTGTCCTAGGCTTTCCTAGGCCTCCTTTCATCTCCTCTCCAAACTCCTTGTCTATCGAGTTACTGATGCTCTTGCAGCAGTTGGCCGAGAAGAGCTGGGCACAATGTATCACCTTGTCCCACTCGTCAACGGTCAGGCCACGGTCGATCACCTCGCGGGTGATGCCGTATTTCATCATGCCATACACCAGACCGGCATTAAAGTTATCGCCGGCGCCGATGGTGCTCACCGTCTCGGTGGCGATGATGGGATAGCTCTTGCGCAGGCCCTCGGCGCGCAGCTCCACGGGTCGCACGCCTTGTGTATAGATGAACTTCTTGCAATAGAACGAGATCTCGGCATTATACACCTTGTCGCAGTCGTCTTTCTTGAACATCACCATGAAGTCCTCGTTACTGCCCCGCACCACATCGGCCAGCTCCAGGTTCTCCAGGATGTTGGGCGTCACCTTCATCAGGTCGTTACGGTGACTGGGACGAAAGTTCACATCGTAGTACAGAATGGCGCCCCGCTGCTTGGCATACTCCAGAAAACCATGCACCTGCGGACGGATGACGGGATTGACGGCATAGAAAGAGCCGTACATCACAATATCGTCGGGCTGCACGTCGGGATAGACGAAGTCCAACTGGTCGTGAGGATGGTCCTTATAGAAAATGTAGTCGGCATCGTTGTTCTCATCGAGAAAGGCCAGCGAGATGGGCGACTTGGAGTCGGGATAGCGGTTCACATTGTCGCCATTCACGCCGTTCTCCCTCAGGAACTGCACGATGGTGTCGCCCACACGGTCGTTGCCGGCCTCACTGATAAAGGCGGCTGGTACTCCCGCACGGCCCAATGAGATGACGCCATTGAACACACTGCCGCCCGGCACAGCACCGATGGGCTGGCCGCCGCGGAATATAATGTCGAGAACCGTCTCGCCAATACCGATTACCTTGCGCATAAAAAACTCTTTCTTTCTGATTGCGCCACAAAGATAATGATTTTTCTGATGATACAAGCGAAAATCAAACTTTTTGTTTTCCTTTTCTTTTTGATTCTCGCAATTAATGATTACTTTTGCACCGCTCGGCGAAAATGCCAAGCCATGACAGAAAACAGTTCAAATGACCAAATACAACACCCATACCCTCGCCAACGGACTTCGCGTCATCCACCTGCCCTCTGAGTCGCAGGTGGTCTACTGCGGCCTGCAAATCGCTGCCGGCACACGCAACGAACGGCCTGGCGAAGAGGGACTGGCGCATTTCTGCGAGCACGTCACCTTCAAGGGGACCGCACGCCGACGCGCATGGCACATCCTGAACGCCCTCGAGAGTGTCGGCGGCGAGCTCAATGCCTTTACCAACAAAGAGAGCACAGTCTACTATGCCGCCATCCTCAAAGAGCATCTGCCACGGGCCGTCGACCTGCTCACCGACATCGTGCTCCACAGCACATACCCGCAACACGAACTCGACAAAGAGAAAGCCGTCATCTGCGACGAGATAGAAAGCTACAACGACACGCCCGCCGAACTGATCTTCGACGATTTCGAGAACATCATCTTCAGCGGCCATCCCCTCGGACATAATATCTTAGGTACGCGCGAGCAAGTGATGGCTTACACCACCGACGACGCCCGTCGTTTCACCAGCCGCCACTACCGTCCCGACAACATGATCTTCTTTGCCTACGGCGACGTCAACTTCCCACGGCTGGTACGCCTGTTGGAGAAGGCAACAGCAAAGGAAGGAAGCATCATTGCTGAAAACCAAAGCAGCCTTCCACGCAACTGGAGCAGCCTTCTGGAAAGCCAGAGTAGCTCTCTGGACAGCCCAAGTAGCCTTCTGGACAGCCCAAGCAACCCACTGGAAAGTCCAAGCAGTCTTCCATCCACCACCCCACAACCCATCATCCGCGACATGCAGACCCACCAGACGCATGTCATCACCGGCTGCCGCGCCTACTCCATCCACGACGAGCGCCGCATGCCCCTCTACCTGCTCAACAACATCCTGGGCGGACCGGGCATGAACGCACGCCTCAACCTGTCGCTCCGCGAGCGCAACGCCCTTGTCTACACCGTCGAAAGCACCATGGTCAGCTATGCCGACACCGGTCTCTGGTGCGTCTATTTCGGTTGCGACCACCACGACACCCAACGCTGTCTGCAACTAGTCCGCCGCGAGCTCGACCGCCTCATGCAGCAGCCCCTTACCGACAACCAGCTGAAAGCAGCCAAGAAACAAATCAAAGGACAGATAGGTGTCGCCTGCGACAACCGCGAGCAGTTCGCCCTCGACTTCGGCAAAAGCTTCCTCCACTACGGCTGGGAGAAAGACATCACCTCCCTCTACGACCATATCGATGCCATCACCCCCGCCCAAATCCAGCAAGTGGCCCAGCACATCTTCGCCGAAAACAACCTTATCACACTTATCTACAAATAACTAATTGCTCACAAAAGGATGAGAATTAACGTGTGTTTTCCAGTGTTTAGTGCTTACCTGCTTGCGTCATTGCTAGTTCTCTGACCGCCAGGCTACTTTGAGTCCTGATTTTTTAACCTTAAAGAATTGGTGGGGAGCATACTGTAATATTTTGCATTATGCTTTCCCGTAGGATGTGGATTTGCCGCATCGATATCCCCATCGAGCGTCCTGCTCCTATCCATTCTCCTTGCTCAGCGCCGACGGGCTGACCCCATACAGCTTCGAGAAACAACGGGTGAAGTATTTGGGGTCGTTGAAGCCCACGCTGAAAGCGATCTCGGCAATATTCCTGTTGGTGGAGCCGTCTTTCAGCAACTGACGGGCTATGTCGAGGCGGTAGTTGCGGATAAACTGCGCGGTGCTCTGGCCGGTCTCCTCGTTCAGCCGCTTGGCCAGCAGACTGCGGCTCATACCCATCTGCTCGCAGAACTGACTGACATCGAACTCGGAGTCCATATAGTTTTTCTCCATCACGGCCATCACACGCTCCATAAACGATTTCGAGTTGCGCTTCACCTCCTCGGTGTCGGCCTGCACACTCTTGGCAGAGCTTTCCTTGTAGCGACGCTGGTTGTCCAGGATGCTCTGAATGCGCATCTGCAACTGCCCGGGATTGTCGCTCTCGCGCAGCACCTTCTCGATGGGTTTCATCAGTTTCTCGGCCTCTCGCTTGCGCAGCACCTCCACACGCCGTTTGTAGAGGTAGGCGCCGAGCATGGCCAGCACAATGAGCGACAGGGCCACAAACCACCAGCTCTTCCAGAAGTAGGGCGCCACGTCGATGTCGATGCTCACATACTGGCTCTCAGTGGTCAGTCCCGACCAGTATTTCACTTCCAGACAGTAGTCGCCCGCCGGCAGACGGCTGAAGCTCACTGAATGCTCGCCGGGCTCCAGCTGTATCCACTTGCTGTCGAAGCCGCGCAGACGGTATGAATAGACGCCCTGCCGCTCATGTCCGTAGTTGAGCGACGAGAACTCGATGACAAACGACTTGTTGCTCTCGTGCAGACGGATGCGGCGGGCAATGCTGATGTCTTCGGTCAGGATGCGGCCGTCGGCACTCACCTGCTGGTGGTCCACATACAGACTGGTGAACCGCAGGTGTCCGGCATAGGGCAGCTGCGGGGCCTGGTCGGTCAGCTCGGTGAGTCCTTTGTCGGCGGCCAGGTAGATATGTCCCTTGCCGTCGGAAAGCAGCGCATTCCAATAGAACTGCGACGACACAAAGCCGTCTTGCTCGGTATAGTTGGTGAACATACCGGTCTGCGGGTCGAAGGCGGAGACGCCGTTGGTCGTGGCTACCCATAGATGACCGTTGTAGCCTTCCACCACGCCTTTCACGGCATTGTTGGGAAGACCGTTCTCCATCGAATAACACACAAACGACTCCTTGCCGTCGCCGTTCACCACGCGTTTGTAGAGCCCGTAGCCGTTGCTGCCCATCCAGATGGTGCCGTCGTGGGCCTGACAGAACGAGGTGATCTTGTCTACAATCCCACTTTCCGGACGGTCTAGCTTCCATTGCATGGCGGTGACGCGGAACGGACGCTTGCCGTTGCGGCCCGACGTCAGGTCGATTTTCCGCAAACCGGTCAGACAGCCCATCCACAGCTGTCCGTCCTTGTCGACCAGCGAACCGATGCAGCCGCGCACGTCGCGGCATCCCTCGTAGGGCTCTTCCAGCTGCCATGTGTCGAAGCGGTAGAAGTAAATACCGCCGTTGCTTCCTATCCAAAGACCATTGTTGATGGGGTCGTAGGCCAAGGCGCCTACATAGTTGATGATGTACTGATAGGTGGGCTGCACCGTCAGCGGATACACCTTGTCAGGGTGGTTCATGTCGAGCACGCACACACCGCCGCCCCAAGTGCCTATCCACAACCGGCCGTCGCGGTCGGCAGCCAGTGCCGATACTGAGTTGTGGGTCAGCCCACTGTTGCCTGTCGTGTAGTGCACAAACGAGCTGCCGTCGGCCTGCCGCCGGTTGAGTCCGCCTTCCACGGTGCCCACCCACAGCGTGCCGTCGGCCTGCATATACATGGCATTGACGCAGCCGGCCGACAGACTGGCTGGCTGCGATGCTTCATGGACGAAGTTGCGAAGGGTGAGCTGGCGGGGAATCAAGCGCAGCACACCTGCATTGTCGGTGCCCACCCACAACAGCCCGTGGCTGGCCAGCAGACAATGCACGAAATCGCTGTTCAACGGAGTGGTCGGACTGTGGGTGTCCCATTTGTGGAATCCGCCATGGCCGTTCCAGATATTGACGCCCAGCAGGGTGCCCACCAGCAACTCGTTGTCGTTCCACAGCTCCAGACAGGTCACGAAGTTATGCGAGAGATCGCCCTCGCCACTGCCTTTCTGGTAGTTCGTGATGCTGCCGTCTTTCAGTCCGTAGCGCAGCAGTCCCACATTGGTGCCTACCCACAGCTCGTCGCCCCACCGCAGGATATCGGTGACATACTTGTTCGTAACGTGGGCTGTCAAGGTGGGCGAGGCCTCGGTGCACGCCAGCTTACCGTGCGTCACGGCATAGCGGTAGATGCCGCCGTTGACCGACACCCACAGGCTGCCGTCGCCCTCAACATCGGCGGCAGCCACGGTGATGGGCCGGAAACTGTAGGTCATCGACTGCAGGTCCTCCACCTGACCGTCGGCGTCGAAGCGCAGACAACTGACCTCACGGTCGGTAATCACCCATATCTTCCCCTCACGGTCGCAGAAGGTGCGCATCGAGGGGGCCGACAACAGACGGGTCAGCTGTGTCTGTGTCTTCACATCGCTCGTCAGGCGTTTCGCCGACTGTTGTGTCATCGTGGTGAGGTCCAGCACATCGGTGCTCTCTTCCATGCTGATCCACAACCGGTGGAAACGGTCCTCGCAGAGGCTGCGGCACGAACTGCTGCGCAACGAGAGTCCTGGCGTTCCCACACCCAGCTGCAGGGTCGAGTAACCGTCGAAGCGCACCAGACCGCCTACGTCAGAGGCTATCCAGATAAACCCGAAACTGTCTTCCAGCATATCGGTCACCGAATTGCTGGGCAGTCCCGACTGCATGTCGAGCAGCGACACATTATAGTCCTTCCTCACGGCATCGTAGGTCTCGGCGACACCATGAAGCGAACTCATCAATACCACTATCAACAATACTATCTGACGCATTTCCTTTCGGTCCAAGGCGGCAAGCCGCCGGTTAAAAGTTCTGGCCCCCCACCAACTCCCCCGAGGGGGAGAGTAGTGGGTTCAAAGTTCCAGGTTCAAGGTTCAAGGTTCAAAGCTAATCATACTTGTCACTCATCACTTGTCACTTCTCACTTGGAAAAACTCCCTTAAGAAGGTTCAAGGTTCAAAGTTCCAGGTTCAAGGTTCAAGGTTCAAAAGTAATCACACTTGTCACTTCTCACTTCTCACTTGTCACTTAGATAAGCTTGTCACTTTTCACTTAAACAAGTTCTCAATCCTCAAAATCCGCTATCAGGCTTTCCAGCTGCTCGGCCGAGAGCCGCAGGTGGAAATGCCCGCTGACGGCGGCTGAGATGCGGCCGGTCTCCTCCGACACCACAATGGCCAGCGCGTCGCTCTCCTGCGAGATGCCCATGGCTGCACGGTGGCGCAGGCCCAGCTCCTTGGGGATGTTCAGGTCGTGGCTGACAGGGAGGATACAGCCTGCGGCCTTGATGCGCTTCCGTGAGATAATCATCGCACCGTCGTGCAAGGGCGAGTTCTTGAAGAAGATATTCTCGATGAGCCGCTGGTTGATGTTCGCGTCTAACACGTCGCCCGTCTCCACAATGTTCTGTAGCGGTGTGTTGCGCTCTATCACGATCAGCGCTCCCACCTTGTTCTTGGCCATGCTCATGCAGGCCAGCACAATAGGCATGATGGCTTCCTTTTCGCGCTTGGCATTCTTGGCTTTGTGCGACGTGAACATGCCTATCAGGTTCTTCACCTGTTGGTGCGTACCCAGCGTATAGAGGAATTTCCTGATTTCGTCTTGAAACAACACGATGAGCGCTATCACTCCCACACTCACCAACTTATCCATGATGCTGCCCAACAGGCGCATCTCCAGTATCTGACTCACCAACAGCCAGACAACGATAAAGATCAATATACCGCTAAACACGTTCAGCGAACGCGAGTCTCTCATCAGCCGATAGATATAAAACAGCATCAGAGCCACCAGCAGTATGTCTATCGCATCTTTTATTCCAAACTCAAACATATATTATATATAATAATGTGTCATTCTCATTCTCATTTTCACCTTCCATGCGCTTCAGTGCATTGAATGCACCACCACCAACTCCCCGAGGGGGAGAGCAAGGCTGACGCCAGTTCAAAGTTCCAAGTTCAGGCCCCCCTCCGGCTACCCCGAGGGGGAGAGGACTGGGTTCAAAGTTCCAGGTTCAAAGGTAATCAAACTTATCACTTCTCACTTTTCACTTCTCACTTGGAAAAACTCCTACACTCCTTAAAGAGTTCAAAGTTCCAAGTTCAAGGTTCAAGACTTTTAAACTGGAGTCACAAGCTGAAAAGGTAATCACACTTGTCACTTCTCACTTCTCACTTGTCACTTGGAAAAGCTTCCCCGCTTCCACTGCCTCTCTCACATCATGCACCCTCAGGATGTTCGCTCCTTTCATCAGGGCCACCGTGTTGAGTACCGTCGTGCCGTTCAGGCTTGTCTCTGGTGTGCCGCCCAGCCGCTGATAGATCATCGACTTTCGCGACAAACCCACCAATATCGGCAGACCCAGCTCCTGCAACTTATCCATCTCAAACAACAACCGATAGTTCTGCTCGAGCGTCTTGCCGAAGCCGAAGCCCGGGTCCAGGATGATGTCTTTCACCCCCAGGCTGCGCAACTGCTGCACCTTCGAGGCCGTCGAGATCATCAGCTCCTCCAGCGTGCCGCGTACCGACATCAGCACGTAGGGCACCTGCAGGCGCGCCGCCATGCGGAACATAGCCGGACAGTCATCATCGCCGGCGGCCAGCGGCTGGTTCGCCACACCGGTCACCCCGCCCTCGCTCACGTCGTTGATCATGTCGGCACCATACTCCTCTACAGCCATGCGCGCCACATCAGGACGGAACGTGTCTACCGACACCACTCCGTCGCCACGATGCTTCTGCACAATCTCCAAGGCAAAGCGCAGACGGCTCATCTCCTCCGCCTCGCTCACCTCCGTAGCTCCCGGACGGGTCGAGAAGGCACCCACATCAATCAGCGTACCGCCCTCGGCGATGATTGCCTCCGTACGGGCGGCGATGGCAGCCTCCGTCTGCTGACGGCTGCCCGCATAGAACGAGTCGGGCGTCACATTCATGATGCCCATCACCAGCGGACGCGACAGGTCGTACAGCCGCCCTCTCATCATCAAGGTCTTGTTCATATCAGCTGCAAAGATAACATTTTTTTGCCATGAAAGGTACATATTACAAATATTTTTTGTATCTTTGCGGAAAATACAATCATGTCATGACAATCCAACAACTATATCAATTATACCGCGAACACCCCTGCATTACTACCGACAGCCGAGACTGCCCGCAGGGAAGCATTTTCATCGCCCTCAAAGGTGAGTCCTTCGATGGAAATAAGTTCGCCCTCTCAGCCCTCGAGAAAGGCTGCGCCTACGCCATCGTAGACGATCCATCTCTCTTCTCTACCCCGAAGGGAACTTTGAACCTTGAACCTGGAACCTTGAACCTTGAACCTGGAACCTTGAACCCACCCTCCTCCCCCTCGGGGGAGTCGGAGGGGGGCCTGAACCAAGCCTCCGGCTTAATCCTTGTTCCCGACTGTCTCCAGACCTTCAAGGACCTGGCCCGCGAGCATCGCCGCCAGTTCGACATCCCTGTCATCGGCATCACGGGCACCAACGGCAAAACCACCACCAAGGAACTCATTGCGGCCGTCCTGCAACAACAATATAATGTCCTCTTCACACAGGGCAACTTCAACAACGACGTGGGCGTGCCCAAGACCCTCTTCCGACTGAACGACAGCCACGAGATAGCCGTCATCGAGATGGGTGCCAGCCATCCGGGCGACATCAAGACGCTCGTCGAAACCGCCGAGCCTACCTGCGGACTCATCACCAATGTCGGCAGAGCCCACCTCCAGGGCTTCGGCAGCTTCGAGGGAGTGAAGAAAACTAAAGGCGAGCTCTACGACTTCCTCCGCAAACAGATGGAGAAAGGCTCGTTCGACGACGGCATGGTCTTCATCAATGCCGACGACAGCGACCTCCAGCAGATGGCCGACGAGCGCGGACTCATCCTACAGTCGGCCTACGGCACAGGCACGTCCGACGATATCGTCGTCAAGGGCGAGGTGCTCGCCTGCGACCCCTTCCTCCGCTTCAGCTGGCATATCCACGACGAGGAAGAGGGCGACACCGAGCCGTTCACCGTACAGACACAGCTCATCGGCGCCTATAACATCTATAACGTGCTGGCTGCCATCACCGTCGGTCTCTACTTCGACGTCGAACCAGCCCTCATCAACAAGGCACTGCACGACTATACCCCCAGCAACAACCGGTCGCAGCTGACCGTCACAGATAACAACCGCCTCATTGTCGACGCCTACAACGCCAACCCATCGAGCATGCGCGTGGCCATCGACAACTTCCGGCAGATGCAGGTCGACCATAAGATGGCCATCCTCGGCGACATGCGCGAACTGGGAGAGGCCTCCGCCGAAGAGCACCAGCGCATCGCCGACATGCTCCTCGACTGCCACTTCGAACAAGTGTGGCTCGTCGGTGACGAGTTCGCCCGCACCAACACCCCCTTCCGCACCTTCCACGATGTAGAAGAGGTGAAGGCCGCCCTCCGCGACCACCAGCCCCACGGCTGCCACATCCTCATCAAAGGCAGCAACAGCCTCCGCCTCTACCAACTCCCAGAACTGCTGTAGGCCCAAGAGAGTGTAGGTTTAAAGGAGTGTGAGAGTTCAAGGTATCAGGATGACTATTGTCCTAACTCCTACACTCCCAAACTCCCGCTTTTTTCACATCTCACTTATTACTTGAACAAATCCCTATTCTTATCATTTGTCACTTTTCACTTGAATAAAGGAGGATAGAAAGTGAACAAATGACACTTTTATAACGATTTGTCCACCTAACAAAGCATTTTGTCCACCTGTCTACCTATTATTATAAGTACCTTTGCAGCGATTATAACCTAAATGACGTAAAAGATATCACAACCTTCCTGAAAGATCGTTCCTGAAAGCAACATTCATCGTTTCTGAAAGCAACATTCTAACGGAAAAAATATACTAACAACAAATTAATCTTTAACAAAAACAATTAACAAATGAGAAAACAAGTATTATTCTCTGCGATGCTTCTGTTGGCTCTCGTGGCAGGCCTCACCGTCTGTCCGATTCCGACAATGGCATCGGTGACCCAGCAGCAGACCATCAAGGTCAGCGGCCAGGTTGTTGACCAAGAGGGTGAGCCACTCATTGGTGCAACGATTAAGGTGAAGGGCTCCAGTACGGGAGTCGTGACCGATCTCGACGGAAACTTTGCACTGGATGTGCCGGCTAATGCCACTCTTATCGTGACTTATGTTGGTTACAAGGAGCGCGAGATTGCCGTTGACGGTCGTGCAGTTCTTGGAACCATTGAGCTCTCTTCCGACGCTCTGGTGCTCGACCAGGTAGTCGTTGTGGGTTACGGTACGCAGAAGAAGGCCGACCTGACCGGTTCGGTATCGATTGTGAATGCCGATGAGCTGAAGCGCGTGTCGAACTCCAACATCTCCACCATGCTCGAAGGTAAGGTGGCCGGTGTGCAGATTACCAGTGACGGTCAGCCCGGTGCCGACCCTGCCGTGCGCATCCGTGGTATCGGTTCGTTCGGTAGCACCGCCCCGCTGTATGTGATCGACGGTGTGCCCATGGGTACGACCATCCGCGACTTCTCGCCGAATGACATTGAGACCATCCAGGTGCTGAAGGATGCATCAGCAGGTGCCATCTACGGATCACGTGCCGCTAACGGTGTGGTCATCATCACCACGAAGAACGGTAAGAAAGACCAGCCGCTGAAGGTGGACTACAAGGGTTATTTCGGTGTGGACCTCATTCCGAGCAGCACATACGATGTGATGAATGCCGACCAGTACAGCAACTATCTGGGTCAGGCTTGTGCCAACTCAGGTACTCCTCTTCCCGGCGGTTACAGCCTGGGCGATGACGGCCGTTACCACTTTATCGACGGAACCAACACCAACTGGTTTGACGAGGTGTTCAAGACCGGTATCCGCCAGAACCACAACGTGAACCTGAGCGGTGGTGGTGCCCATAATACTTATAATGTAGGTCTGGACTACTTCAACCAGAAAGGTACGCTGGAGGGCGCCGGTCCTAACTACCAGCGTTTCACCGCCCGTGTGAACAACACGATGGAGACCAAGTTCATCAAGTTCCGCACCTCGCTCGTCTACTCCCACTCCTCACAGGACGGTCTGGGTATCTCGAATGCTCAGGAGTACATCCAGGGTCTGTATGGCATGACGGGCTACAACGTGCTGGGCGGTACGCTCTCGATGCAGCCCACCATCAAGGCCTACGACGACTCCACATGGGTACTGGACGACAAGGTAGGTTCGGCCAGCAGCTACAACTACGATGCCTATGGCTACGGTGTCTACTACGACACCATCCACGGCGACATCTCGGCTTCGAACCCCCTGCTCATCAACAACCTCGTGACGCGTAACACCATCGTCGACCGCGTGGTCGCTACCGGTTCGGCCGACGTCGACCTGCTGAAGATGATTGGCGTGGAGAGCAAGAACCACAAGCTGAACTACAAGCTGAACCTCTCTTACAGCAAGGCCCACGCTCAGGACAAGACCTGGGTGTCGGCATGGATTCAGAGCAACCGCGTCTATCTGGACAAGAGCAACGAGCGTCTCGACAAGAACAAGCGCACCTACGCCGACTTCCTCGTTGAGAACACGCTGAACTACGACGGCACCTTCGGCCTGCACCATCTGAACCTGCTGGGCGGTATCACCTATGAGGAGGAGAACACCGACGTGCTGAACGGCTGGGGTGTGAACTTCCCGGAACCCTACTTCCTGCAGCTGCAGCACGCCGGCACGCGCAACGCCTCTTCTTATGAATATCCGCACGCGCTGAACTCATTCATCGGCCGTCTCATCTACGACTACGACGGCAAGTACCTGCTGTCGGCCATCGTGCGTCGCGACGGCAGCTCGCGCCTGACCAAGAACATCCGCTGGGGTACGTTCCCCTCGGTATCAGTAGGTTGGCGTCTGGACAAGGAGAAGTTCTTCCCCATCGACCACAACATCGTCAATATGTTCAAGGTACGTGCCAGCTATGGTGAGCTCGGTAACGAGAACATCGGCGAATTTGCCTATCAGGCTACGATGAACCGCAACAACATGACCTACTCGTTCGGCAACCAGGCCGTGACGGGTTCGGCCATCTCGACCTTCGTCAACGAGAACATCGCCTGGGAGAAGAAGAAGACCATGAACGTGGGTCTCGACCTGGCCATGTTCAACAACCGCCTGGAGTTCACCGCTGAGTGGTACAAGAACATCTCTACCGACCTGCTCTACAACGTGCCCGTGCCTGCCAACGCCGGTGTGGCTAACACCAGCGTAACGATGAACGCAGCCGAGATGGAGAACAGCGGTCTGGAGTTCTCGGCTACCTATCGCAATCACGACCACCCGCTGAAGTACGACATCTCGGCCAACCTGAGCACCCTGAAGAACAAGGTGACCTCTCTGGGCTTCGGTACCGAGAGCTACATCTCCGGTGCCTACAAGACCGAAGTAGGTCAGGAAGTCGGTAAGTTCTACGGTTGGGTTTACGAAGGCATTGCCCGCACACAGGCCGACCTTGACGACCATGCCACCCAGGGTGGTGCCAACGTGGGTGACTGCCTCTATAAGGATATCAGTGGTCCTGACGGCGAGCCCGACGGTGTGGTTGACGCCTACGACCAGACCGTGCTTGGCAGTGGTCTGCCCAAGATCAGCTTCGGTCTGAGCGCTCACCTGGAGTATAAGAACTTCGACCTGAGCATCTCTACCTTCGGCGCCCTGAACTACCACGTTTCAGACGGTATCTACAACAACCTGAACTCTTGCTACGGTCCTTCGAACAAGGATGTGGCCATGCTCGATGCCAACCGCTGGTCGGAGGACGGACTGACCTACCTCTCCAGCGTTCCGCGCACCTACTATGCCAACAATGCCACGCTGCCTTGGAACGACCTCTTCTCGGATCGCCAGATCCAGAACGCCGCTTACTGGAAGATTGCCAACGTCGAGCTGGGTTACAACATTCCTGACAAGGTGTTCAAGGGTGTCATCAGCGGCGCACGCATCTATGTGTCGGCCCAGAACCTCTATACCTTCACGAAGTATCATGGCTACAACGTAGACTTTGCCGGCGGTACCTTTACCCCGGGCTACAACTGGTGTTCTTATCCCAGTGCACGTAGCTT
This sequence comes from Prevotella sp. UBA2850, assembly GCA_002350805.1. Lineage (GTDB taxonomy): Bacteria > Bacteroidota > Bacteroidia > Bacteroidales > Bacteroidaceae > Prevotella. The sequence goes on along the minus strand of DEFO01000049.1, from coordinate 16,404 downwards.
CATGGCCGGTGTGCTCTTCTCGTTCTAATGCAACATTCATAAGCATCATATCATAAATCGTAATATATAATGAATACAACGATGAAACTATATAAATTAACTATTGCCCTGTTCCTGGGCCTGGGTGCGATGACATCGTGCAGCGACAAGCTGGATCTGACAAACCCCAACCAGCAGACATCGGGAACCTTTGGCTACACTGCCAACGACTTAGAGGAGAGCGTGATAGCCTGCTACAACCATATCCGTATGGAGGGAACATACGCCCGTGTAGGTTTCAACATCGACGTGATGCGCGGCGATGAGGCCTGGAATGCCTCTCAGGTATGGTATATGCCCTTTGACGACCTGAACGAGCCTATCACTGACGAAATCGGCCAGTGGTCTTGGCGTGACTGGTACTATACTATCAATGTATGTAACTTCGTGCTCTCGCGCACAACAGGCGACGACCTCAGCGAGCAGATGAAGCGTATCAAGGGACAGGCCCTGTTCATCCGTGGTCTGGCCTACTACAACCTGGCCGGCTACTACCAGAACCCAGCCCTGATTACCGACTACAGCCAGTATTCTACACTGGACGGTCTGTATGCTTCTAACGTAGCTGAGGGCGACACCGATCCTTCAGACCAGTACGACCGTGTGTTCGACCAGGTGGAGGCCGACTTTGCTGAGGCCATGACACTGCTGCCCAGCCGTGACGAAGGCGGTGAGTGGGCCAAGGGCCGTGCCACCTGTGGTGCTGCCGCCGGCTACTATGCCCGCGCTCTGATGATGCGCCACAAGTACAGCGAGGCTCTGAACGTGCTGAAGGCCATCATCGGTGGTCAGTATGGCACCTATAAGCTGATGGCCAACTACGGCGACAACTTCCGTGAGGGCTCAGCCTATGAGAACAACGACGAGAGCCTGTTTGAGATTCAGTTCCTCGACTACGGCACACAGGGTACCGATGATGAGTGGACCCCGGTGAACACCAGTGCCAACGCCACACAGGGCCACGCCATCGAGAGTAACTACGGTCCTGGCGACTGTGGTGGATGGGCCGATATCTCGGCTTCGCCCTGGCTGTACAACCTGTTCAAGCAGGAGCGCACCACCAATGGTACACTCGACCCCCGTCTCTACTGGACCATCGGTACCTATGAGAACGACTGGGAAAGATTTGAGTATGGCAACGTGTGCTACACTGAGAAGATGAGCGACAATGAGTTCATCGTGACCAACAACAACTACGGTGGTCTGCCCATTGCCAAGAACACCAACCTGCGCACCGGCCTTTACGAGAAGGTGGTGACCGGTCTGCACTGCGGTATCAACCTGCGCTTGATGCGCTACAGCGACGTGCTGCTCCGTGCCGCCGAGTGCGAGAACGAGGTGAACGGTCCTACACAGCAGGCCATCGACTGGATCAACCAGGTGCGCAACCGCGCCGGTCTGGCCAACCTCAGCCTCTCTAACTTCAACTCGAAGGACAAGCTGTTTGAGCAGATTGCCAACGTGGAGCGTCCGAAAGAGTTCGGTTGTGAGTTCGGCCGTGGCTTCGACCTCATCCGCTGGGGATTCTTCTACAGCGCCGACCGTCTGCAGCAGCTGAAAGAGCATGGTGCCTTCAACTTCTGGACCAAGGCCAACTATGAGGCTGGCAACTATACATACACGCCGAAGGATGCCGTTGACTATGCTACCTGCAGCAAGAGCTCTTACGACACCTACGTGCCCGGTCATGAGTTCCTGCCCATCTACCAGGGTACACTGAATGACAATCCCAACCTGACGGGTAACTCTGCTAATAACAACACCGACAACTCGAGCTATTTCTCTAACAAGGGTTGGACCGTGCATCCCGTGGTGAAACTTTAAGGGTGTAATCAGTGAAAAGTGATAACATATATTTAAAATCGAATATCATTATGAGACATCTCAATAAAATAGCATCCGTCTTTTGTGCTGCGGCCCTTGGCATGATGGCACTGACGAGTTGCGAAGGCGGTGACCTTTATAATGTCTTTGGTCCCGACTGGCTTTCTTCGAAAGTTGACTCTATCAGAAATGCCAACCAGGGCGGCGAAGAAGAACTGGTGGGCATGATGGAGGACGTGTATACTATTGGTGCTACTGACTACTCCACTGGCTGGTGGGCACAGTTCTCAAAGTACTATCAGATTCCTCAGGGACAGGTATGGAATGCACAGTTCAATCTGAACATCAATCCTAATGCCTCGAACACCTACAAGAACTTCGCCATGATTATCAGCAATGACGAAGACCGCGGTGCTGCCAACTACGCAGAGTATGGTGCCATCCGTTTCGACAATCAGCCCAGCGGTAACTCAGAGTGGGGCGACTACATCGACCGCAGTCAGGTAGAGAGCACGCTCACCTTCGAGACCGATACCGACAATGGTGTAGACAAGCTGGGTGGTAAGGTGACCGTGACCGTCGACCGCACTGATGGTGGTCTGATCGTTAAGATCACCAACGGAACTGTCACGAAGATTTACAAGCAGACCACTCCGCTGGTGAACCTCAATGCCGACGGTTCGAACGAGAACATCCGTGTCTTCCTCGTACCTGAGGGTAGCTACATCAACTGGCTTTCCACCAACATCGAGCCTATCGGTGGTTGCACCTCTGCTGAGGACAAGCAGCCGCTGTCGATGGAGCTGAAGGGTGCTCCGCGCAAGGTGCTCCAGGGAACGACTATCGAAGAGGCCTTCGCTAACATTTCTGCTACAGTGCAGTTCGAGACTGGCGTATCGAAGGACGTTACTGCAGCCGACCTGACCCTGCAGGCTATTCCCGACATGAACAGTCTGGGTTCCAAGACCTTGGTGGTGGTCTTCAACAAGACCTACAAGGGCGAAGGTGCCGACAAGCCCGTCATTGCCTATGCACAATTCGAGGTGGTCGACAAGATGTACACCTCTATCGGTGCCACCGACAACACTACCGCTTTCTGGGGAGCTCACTCTGATAATATCAAGGTGAAGCCGGGTGAGACCTTCGTCAGCACCTTCACCAACTACACCAGCGGCGGAGCCAACTGGAACAACTTCTGCGTGGTGCTCACCAAGGCCGACGCCTCTGAGTATGCTGTTGTACGTGCCGACAACTACGGTTGGGGCGACGGCTATGCAGCCTGCACACCAAGTGGTGGCCAGACCGACTGGGCTGCCTGGCTGAAGGCTATGGACGGTGCCAAGGTAACCGTTTTGGTGACCAACAACGGCAACGGTACTGCCGACGTGAAGACTGTGATGGTGGGCAACGACGGTGTCACCTATCACCAGGACTACATCGGCATCAACACCATCGATCCCAATGACTTCTACTTCCACTTCACCGTTGACAACAGCCACATCGAGTTCGACAACGTGGTGGGTGAGGAAGACAACTCTAGCCCCTTCTGGGGAGCTCACTCAGAGATGATCAGCGTGCCTGCAGGTGCTACCTACACCACACGCTTCAAGAACTTCACCAGCGGCGGTGCCAACTGGAACAACTTCTGCGTCGTTCTGACGAAGTTGGACAACTACGAGTATGCTGTGGTACGTGCCGACAACTACGGCTGGGGCGACAGCTATGCTGCCTGCACACCGAGCGGCGGTCAGGCCGACTGGGCTGCCTGGCTGAAGGCCATGGACGATGCTATGGTAACCGTTTCTGTGACCAACAACGGTAGCTCTGCCGACGTAAAGTGCGTCATGAAGGGCAACGATGGCAAGACCTACACACAGGACTACATCGGCATCAGCCCCATTGATGGCAGCGACTTCTACTTCCGCTTCACCGTCGACGCTTGTCACCTGGTTTTTGAGTAAACATCCGATTCCATTTATTGCCTGCGGACAAGCATTTTGTCCGTGGGCAATTTATTCGTTTTTAAAAGTAGTATAATGAAACACTTATTTAGATTCTTCTGTTATCTGGGGCTGGGCCTGATGTTTGCTGCCTGTGGCGGTAGCGACGATCCTGATGAGCCAGGAGGCGGCAGCTCCGGCAATCTGGTTGTTACCAACCCGACGGTGTCGTCTATCACATCGACATCGGCCAATGTGGAGGCCACCTCGACAGGCTCGGCCATCATCGGGCGTGGTTTCTGTTACAGCACTTCAGCTAATCCTACCATCAACGACACGAAGGTAGGAGTGGCATCGAAAGACATGAAGGCCACCCTCACCGGGCTGACAGCCTCTACCACCTATCATGTGCGTGCCTATGTGCAGACCAGTTCTGAGGTGAAATACTCTTCCGACGTCAGTTTCACCACCCTTGGAGCCGACAATCCTTCAGCCGAGATTGAGGATGACGTTGCCAACGGTGCATCGCTGCTGAAGCGGGTCAGTGTCCACGACCCCAGTGTAGTGTACGACCATACATCGCAGCGCTATTATATCTTCGGTTCTCACCGTGCCAATGCATGGACAACCAATATGATGGGATGGCAGACGGTGAGTATTCCATGGGCTACTGCTAACAGCAACAATGCAGCCAACTCGGCAGCGTTCACCAATCCGCAGGTGACCAAGGTGAAGAAAGGTGGCAAAGAGGTAGACCTCAACTTCGATGCCCAGGCCTGGGCTAAGCGTGGCAATAGTGCCTATAGCATAGACGGTAACCTCTGGGCCCCAGACGTCATCTACAACAAGGCCATGAACAAGTGGTGTATGTATATGAGCGTCAATGGCGATTCTTGGTATTCGAGCATTGTGCTGCTGACTGCCGATAAGATTTCCGGTCCCTATCGCTATCAGGCTCCTGTTGTCATCAGCGGTTTCCAATCGGGAACTTCCTATAAGGATACCGACCTGGAAATTGTTCTGGGCGCGCAGGCGTCGTTGCCTACACGCTATGCCGTGGGCAACAAGTGGGGCAACCGCTATCCCAACTGTATCGACCCATGCGTGTTCTACGATGAGAAGGGCAAACTCTGGATGTCGTACGGCTCTTGGAGCGGCGGTATCTACATGCTTGAGCTTGACGAGAATACCGGTCTTCGCGACTACGATGTAGAGTATACCCTGACGGGTAGTGGCGACGGCATTACCGTTGATCCCTACTTCGGCAAGAAGATAGCTGGCGGCTATTATTCATCGGGTGAGGCCTCCTATATTGAATACATCGGTGGCTATTACTACCTGTTCATCACCAATGGCGGACTGGCTGCCGGCGGTAATGCCAGCGACTACAACAATGGTGGTTACCAGATGCGTGTGTTCCGCTCGAGCAATCCCGACGGACCGTATGTTGACAGTCAGAACCAGACGGCACTCTATCCCCGCTATCTGCTGAACTTCGGTCCGAACGAAAACGACGGTAACCGTGGTGTCAACATCTTCGGAGCCTACTCTAACTGGGGCAACCTGCTGACAGGCGGTACCAATGAGGCTTCTGGCGAACGCTCCCAGGGCCACAACTCCGTCATAGCAGCTCCTGACGGCCGTACCTACCTGGTATATCATACCCGTTTCCAGAACTGGGGTGAAGGCCATCAGGTTCGCGTCCACCAACTGTTCCAGAACGAGGACAGCTGGCTGGTAGCAGCACCATTCGAGTACACGGGCGAAGGCATCAAGAGCGTAGATATTACCAACAAGCAGCAGATTGCCACAACGGATATTCCCGGTAAGTACAAACTGTTGGTACACGAATACAAGCTCAACCACCTTTCTAAGGCTTATTCAAAGCCTGTGGAAGTGACGCTGAAAGACGACGGCACCATCACTGGTGAAAAATACAATGGCACATGGACAGCCAAATCCGGAACGTGTTATATCACCATCAATATCGGTGCTGACTACAAGGGTGTTATGATTCGCCAGACTCTCGAGCCCAATAACGACAAGGCACCTTGCTTCACGGCATTGAACAGCAAGACCGGTGTCACCATTTGGGGTTATAAGTATGCCAACTGACGCGTCACACTGACAGTCTGGCTAGACAAAACCATGAACAATAAGGAGAGGGGGATGGCCCTATGACCTTCCCCCTCTTTCTTTTGTTGAAATAACTAACTAGATATGATTCGATCTATTTTCCTTGCTGTGGCTGTTGCTGCAACACTGACAGCTGTTGCCCAGCCCGCCACCAACAAGCCGATGGTGCACGACCCCGTTCTGGCCTATGAGAATGGCACCTACTATCTGTTTGCCACTGGTCACGGCATTCAGCAGATGACCTCTACCGACCTGACCAACTGGACCGTTGTGCGCGAACCACTCATCAAGGACATACCCGCGTGGACGCACGACAGTGTGCCTGGCTTCAAGAACCATGTGTGGGCGCCCGATGTCATCTATCATCACAACCGCTGGTGGGTCGCCTATTCGTGTTCTACCTTCGGGAAGAACGGTTCTGCCATCGGACTCATGAGCAATGTGACGCTCGACGGCCGCTACCCATGGCGCGACGACGGCTGCATCGTCTGCTCGCACGAGAACAGTGAGCAGTGGAACGCCATCGATCCCAACTTCATCGTCGACAAGGACGGTACCGCCTGGATGACCTACGGCTCTTTCTGGGACGGCATCCAGCTGGTGCGGCTCGACGACACCATGCATGCTGCCACCCAGCCCGTCACCATTGCCCGCCGCTATGCCCCGGGGTTTACTCCCGCTGAGCCCAACCCGACCTCGAAATATGCCGGTACGAATGCCATCGAGGCCCCGTTCATCTACCATCACAACGGCTGGTATTACCTGTTTGTGTCGTGGGACTACTGCTGCCGTGGCATGAAGAGCAACTACCGTGTGGCCGTCGGCCGCAGCCGCAACGTGGCTGGTCCCTACGTCGACCGTCAGGGCAAGCCCATGACCGAAGGTGGTGGAACGCTGGTCATCGAGGGCGACAAGAAGGCCTTTGAGGCTATTGGCCACAACTCGGTATATCGCTTTCAGGGCCAGGACTACTATTTCTCACATGGCTACAGCATCGCCGACAAAGGCATGTCTATCCTTGTGAAACGCAAAATCAACTGGACACGCGACGGCTGGCCAGTATTGAAATAAATGAGATTCAGCTTTCCAAAGCAGAGGGGACACTGTTGAGAGCAGAGGGGTAACTTTCGAGAGCAGAGGGGTTTTTCAAAGATCATTATAAAAAAATAGTTCCGCGTTTCACAACGAGGAACCATCCGAATGAAAACTTACTTAATTAAACCGCTATTTGTTATTGATTTATAAGAGAATCTATATTCCTTCTTGATGCGTAACTATAATAATATGAGTTATGTGTGCAAATGTAACGTTTTTCTTCTCGAATTGCAAATAAAATCGGTGGATTCCCGAATTTTATCAACGAATCGGCAGGATTTAGATTGTCCAAGGGAGAAGGGACAAGTTTTAGGAGTGTAGGAGTGTGGGAGTGTAGGAGTGTAGACAATACTCCGCCTCTTGAAACTTTGAGCTTTGAACCTTGAACTTTGAACTCTTTAAGGAGTGTGGGAGTGTAGGAGTGTAGACAATAGTTTTAAGGAGTTTGGGAGTTTGGACAATACCAAAGGTAATCATACCTCTCCGTTCTCAGCTCTCAGCTCTCCACTCGTTCGGTGGGGGCCTTGAACGGGCGCGAATAGAAATATGTAATTTTTCCTCATTTTTCTTTTTTCGTTTACTTTTTTTTTATATCTTTGCGATGTCAACATTAGGTTGTAACAACCTGACTGACTGTTGACACCGAAAAACGCAGTTGAACCTTATCCGATTCACGCCTATGTATGATATGTTTTCACAACAAGTGCTCACAGCGCTTCACCGTTACAGGGATGTGAAGTTCAGTCCGCCCGTGCGGTGCTGACCATCGTTGTCCTGACCCCTATTTTTCAGGCCAACGGAAACCTTTATATCATATTCATACCAACAATAACACAAAAGCAACACATTTATGGAACAACAAAAACTGCCAACCGTTCAGGAAGTGTTCTCCTGGATGAGAAAACTATACGATGAGAGTTATTCCGGACTGACCAAGCTGGAGAAGGAAGAGCAGCACATGTACGGCACCATGGTCACCACCCCGAGCGACAAGAAGTTTATTGTGCGCATGCTCGACGAGACCAGTCAGGTGCGCGACACCCAGAAGCTGGCTGTTCGTGTGAAAGACCTGATCGACCAATACGGCATTCCCCATTTCCTCAACAAGACCGACCATGCCTTGTTCTGGATGTACCAGAAGTTTGCCTATCTCCCCCTCTTCAACTGGGTGGCTGTTCCCATCATCAAGTGGCGCCTGCGCCGCGACACCAGCCGTGTGATCATCAATGCCGCACGTCCCAACCTGACCAAGCACCTGGCTACCCGCTTCAGCGAGGATATCGGTCAGAACGTCAACCTGCTGGGCGAGGTGGTGCTCGGCAACGGCGAGGCCGACAAGCGTTATGAGTCTTATCTCGAAGCACTCAAAGAGCCCGACATTAATTATATATCGGTGAAAATCTCGGGTATCTATGCCCAGACACATGCGCTGAACTACAAGGAGTGCTATCCCGAGCTCATCCGCCGCATGTCGGAGCTCTATCAGGCAGCCATCGACCATCCTTACACGACGCCCGACGGTGTGACCCGTCCGAAGTTCATCAACCTCGACATGGAGGAGTATAAGGACGCCCACCTCACCATGAAACTGTTCAAGGAGGTGCTCTCACTGCCGCAGTTCAAGAACTACGAGGCCGGTATCGTGGTACAGGCCTACCTGCCCGATGCCTGGGACTTCCAGACCGAGCTGCTGGAGTTTGCCCGCAAGCGTGTGGCCGAGGGCGGCTCGCCCATCAAGATGCGTATCGTGAAAGGCTGTAACCTCGACATGGAGAACATTGTCAGCGACCTGCGCGGATGGCCCAACCCCGTACGTCCCAACAAGACAGAAGTGGATGCCAACTACCTGCACATCATCGAGCGCGGCCTGAAGCCCGAGAATGCCAAGGTGCTGCACATCGGCATGGCTTCCCACAACCTCTTCACCATCTCGTATGCCTACCTGCTCACCCAGCAGTATCAGACACCGAAGGACTGCTTCTGCTTCGAGATGCTCGAGGGCATGGCCAACCACGTGTGGCGTGCACAGAAGAAGCTGGGCAACCACGTCATCCTCTATACCCCCGTGGTGAAGAAAGAGCATTTCCTCAATGCCATCTCCTACCTTGTGCGCCGCATGGACGAGAACACCGCTCCCGACAACTTCCTCACCCACTCGTTCTCGCTGAAGCCCGACACCAAGGAGTGGAAGGAGCTGGAGCAGCAGTTCATCGATGCCTATAACATGAAGGATACCATCACCCATATCCCCACCCGTACGCAAGACCGCAACAAACCTTACGAGGGACAGGCACCGCAAGACGAGATGATCAACGAGCCCGACACCGACTTCGACCGTTTCTGCAACCAGGAGTGGGTGGAGAAGATCTTCGCCAAGTGGAAGAGCAACGGTCAGCTGACGGGCGAGAAAGCCGCCTGGGGCGACTGGAAGCCTGGCGACGTGCTACCCACACAGATAGGTACCGAGCTGGTCTACAACGACGACAAGGTGAAATACTACGACCGCTCGCAGGAGGGCGACGTGCTGGTTTGCGAGATGTCGCGTGCCGACAAGGCCCAGGCCGAGCGCATCCTGCAGATTGCCGACGAAGATGCCGGCGGCTGGCGCAACACCACCATCGAACAACGTCACGAGATCATGTACAAGGCTGCCAATATCCTGGGTCAGATGCGCGGCGACCTGAACGGCTCGATGTGTGCCATCACGGGCAAGACCATCGAGGAAGCCGACGTAGAGGTGTCTGAGGGTATCGACTACTGCCGCTTCTATACCACCACCATGAAGAAGTATGCCGCTCTCGACGACCTCGAGATGAAGGCCAAGGGTACCGTCCTGGTGCTCTCGCCATGGAACTTCCCGTGCGCCATCCCGTGCGGAGGTGTGGTGGCTGCATTGGCATCGGGCAACACCTGTGTGCTGAAGCCCGCCACCGTGGCAGCCCCTGTGGCATGGCTCTTTGCCAAGGCATTCTGGGAGGCTGGCGTGCCGAAGGAGGCTCTGCAGGTGGTCATCACCAACCGCGAGGCCACACCGCTGCTCACCTCGTCGCCTGTCATCAAGCATATCATCCTCACCGGCGGCACCGAGACCGCCCAGAGCATCGCCCACACCAATCCGCGCAAGCCGCTGTCGGCCGAAACGGGTGGTAAGAATGTGATGATACTCTCTGCCAAGGGCGACCGCGACCATGCCATCATGAACGCCTGCCGCTCGGCCTTCGGCAATGCCGGCCAGAAGTGCTCGGCCTGCTCGCTGCTGCTCGTTGAGCGTTCGGTATACAACAATCCTGAGTTCTTCGAGAAGCTCACCGACTGTGCTTCGTCGCTCAAGGTGGGCGGTGTGTGGAATGCCGGTAATATCGTCGGTCCGATGATCACCAACAAGAACGACAAACTGGAGCAGGCCTTCCACCTCGAGCCCGGTGAGCGCTGGCTCATCAAGCCTGAGTTTGTCGACAAGAAGAAGTATATCCTGAAACCGACCATCAAGGTAGATGTCAAGCCCGACTCGTTCACCTTCCGCACCGAGCTGTTTGCTCCGCTGCTGGCTGTCGCTCCCTACGACACGCTCGAGGAGGCTGTCAACCTGGTGAATGGTCTCGACTACGGTCTGACCAGCGGTCTGCAGTCGCTCGACGAGCAAGAGCAGCGCTACTGGAAGAACCACATCCAGGCCGGCAACCTCTACATCAACCGCGGAATCACCGGTGCTGTGGTCAACCGTCAGCCCTTCGGCGGCATGAAGCTCAGCGCCTTCGGTCCTGGTCTGAAGGCCGGTGGCCCCAACTATTGCGCCCAGTTCATGACCATCACCGACCGTCCGGGCTCCACCACCGACTACAAGAAGTCGTATGCCGAGTGGTATGAGAAGGAGTTCAAGCATGCCCGTAACATCCAGCCGAAGATTCGCGGTGAGCAAAATGTGTTCCGCTATCTGCCGCTGAGCAATATGGTGCTCCGTCTCTTCGGCGACGAGACCCTCGAGCAGGTGCAGATGGTACAGTTGGCCGCCAAGACCGTTGGCACCCCGCTCACTATCTCTGCCGATGCCGACCATCCGCTGGTGGCACAGCTGCAGGGTGTGAAGACCGAGGGTCTGACCGCCTTCTGCAACTCGATGAAGCAGTTCGAGCGCGTACGCACCATCTCGAAGAACATCCCCGACGAGGTGTTCCAGGCTGCCGCCTTCTGCGACAAGTATATTGCACAGGCCGCACCCGTGCGCAACGGCCGCATCGAATTGACTCATTACATCAAGGAGCAGTCGATCTCTAACGAGTATCACCGCTACGGTTCGCAGATTGAGGTTCCGAAGATTGAGGATTAAGCCTGCAGTGGTTTCGTAAGATGTGCATATATGGCATTTTGCGAAACCTCTCAGCATCACGATTTGTACCATTGTACCCACCCCGTACAATGGTACTTTTTTTTGTGTCGTCACATACCCTTTTGCCTCCACTCAACAGACCACCTGAGTCTTGCTCGCCATCCCCTGACTTTCAATCAGGCATTAATTGGGTTGCAATTAGGCATTAATTGGGTTGCAATTAGGCATTAATTACCCTCTAATTAGGCATTAATTGCATGGTAGTTAGGCATTAATTAGAGCCTAAGTAGGCATTAATTAGAACCTAAGTAGGCATCAATTAGAAATCGACCGAGGCGAAAAGGCATCTCCGGGGGTGGTAAAAAACAGGGAAACAGGATATTGAAATCAGCCAAACGAAGCGCCTCGGACGGCAAGAAGGAACGGTAGGACCGGACAAAGAAATGCGCCAAAACCGCGAAAAACAGTTTTGGCGCATTGCTCAAATGTTATCGAAAGAGACTGTTTACTCTGCCGGAGCCTGGTCGATCAGCTCCATGAACTGGTCGAGTTTCGGCGTGATGATGATCTGGGTGCGGCGGTTGCGCTGACGGCCCAGTTCGGTATCGTTGGTAGCCAGCGGATTGAACTCACCGCGTCCGCCTGCTGTGAGGCGCTTGGGGTCAACACCATATTTGTTCTGCAGCGCCTGCACCACGCTCGAAGCACGCAGACAAGAGAGGTCCCAGTTGTTGCGGATGTTCTCGCGGCTGATGGGCACATTGTCGGTATTACCCTCGATGAGCACGTCGTAGTCTTTGTAGTCCTTGATGATCTTGGCAATCTTCGAGAGCGTCTCGGCGGCACGGTCGTTGATCTCGTAAGAGCCTGTCTTGTAGAGCATATTGTCGGCCAGCGAGATGTATACCACGCCTTTGAGCACCTGCACGTCGACCTCCTTGAGCTCTTCCTTCGAGAGCGAGCGGGTGAGGTTGTTGGTGAGCAGCAGGTTGAGCGAGTCGCTCTTCGACTTCAGCTCCGTGAGATGGCGGATATACTGGTTCGACTCGTTGATTTGGTCGACGAGCTTCTCTATCGAGATGTTGTTCTGGCTGGCGTTGTTCAGACTCTTGTCGAGCGAGCGCTGCAGGGCGGCATAGGCTTTCTTCTGCTGGGCCAGCTGGTCTTCAAGGCTGGTGACACGGGCGTTGGCGGCAGCCAGCTGCTCCTTAGTCACCTGATAGCTGGTATTGAGCTCTTTGTTCTCATTCTGGCAGTTCTGCAGGTCGCTCTGTGCGGCCAACAGGTCTTTCTTACTGGCACAACTGCTCATCACGAGACAAGCAGCGAGTGCGCTATACAATACTGTTTTCTTCATGACTTTTCTGTTTAAAAATGAATAATTCAGATGCAAATATATGAATTAGACGCTAAACCGGTGGCATTTGTCAAAACAGATTAGAAGAATTTAAGTTTTTTTACTCTCCTTTGGCAACTTGCCTGCGCTGCATTTCAAACGCTCCACCAGCTTGCTTAACGGTTATTCACGTAGTAGAGTGCCGCTCCGATGGCGGTGCAGAACTCAGAATATTTCGGAATGAAGAAACGCACGTTGTAGAACTTCTCCAGCTGTGGGAACACATACTTGCACTCGGGCAGCAGGGTGAGGTTGCCGATGAGCACAAAGTCGTGTATGCCCGTGCTGATAGACGAGATGACAGCGGTGCTTCCGATGGACTGCAGTACCAGGCAGATGATGCCCCGTGCCAGGTCCTCGCGCGTGGCATTGTATTGCGCCTTGGCAAAGAGCGATGCCGTGGCATCCATGGGCAGTCCGGGCAGCGGATGGTTGCAGATGTCGCCGATGAGCAGGTTGATGTTCTTGATGTCGCCTTGCTTGGCGAGCTCCTGTATCTCGTGTATGTCGCTGGTCTGCAGCATCACACGCGACAGACCAGTGAGCGTTCCGCCGCCGATGCCGATACCTCCGATGTGCTGGATGTTGCTGCCCTCGCAGCGCACGAACGATGTGCCGGTGCCCATGCTGACCACGATGACATGGTCCTTGCCCGACTCATACATGGCACCCAGGCCGTCGGCCACAAACTCATCGGCCTTGGCGGTGGGCAGTCCGTAGATGGGATTGTCCACATAGGCACTGCCCACACCGGTCATCATCACCTGATCGATGTCGCAGAGGTCTATCTTGTTGTCAAAGAGATACTTTCCGAAGGCGCCATAGAGCGATGTCACCGGGTCGGCCGCCGATATGCGGATGGGCGACACGACCGCTCCCTTGCGTATTCCTACTATCTTTGTTGTGCTGATGCCAACGTCGATTCCAATTACGATTCCCATGTTAATATTCTAGGTTTGAAGGTTTTCGGCTGCAAAATTAGGCAAAAAAACGAGAAAACCTATTATCCGTGAGCATGTTTTTTTCGAATAATTTCTGTATCCCGCAGATTATTCGTAATTTTGCATCACAGAATAACATACTTATGAGACATCTGAAATACCTTCTCACGGCCATTGTGCTGTGCCTTTCAGCAGGCATGGCACATGCCGATATACTCGGAAAAGGGGTGTCGCTCAAGCTGGCCGAGCAACGCGCCGCCCAGTTGAGCGGAATAGAATACGACCTGAAGTTCACCATTCCTGCCGACAGGCGCCGCCTGGTGCGGGGGCATGCCGCCATCAGCTTCTGGTGGAACGGCGAGGGCGATGTGGTGCTCGACTTCCAGGGTGAGCGCAACCAGTTCGACGGGCGCTGCACCATCTTCACCAAGAAGAACCCCAACAAAAAGAAAGAGAAGCAAATAGCGTCGTTTGCCGCCTTCACCAACGAGCACATCATCATACAGAAAGAGTTCCTGAACGTGGGTGTGCGCAACACGGTGCACCTCGACTTCTGGAGCAGCAACAAGTCGCTCAACCGCAACGAGGACTATCTCTACACGCTCTTTGTGCCCGACCATGCCCGCAGTGTGTTCCCCTGCTTCGACCAGCCCGACCTGAAAGCCACCTTCAAGCTCACCCTGGATATTCCCGACGGATGGCGGGCCATCAGCAATGGGGCCGAGCTGAGCCAGGTGACTACCGACGGACGCACGACGATAGAGTTCGAACAGTCCGACCTGCTGCCCACCTATCTGTTCTCGTTCACCGCCGGACGCTTCCAGAGCACGACCGCCACATGCAACGGCCGCCAGGTGGAAGCCCTCTACCGTGAGACCGACCCGCAGAAGGTGGCACAGCTGCAGACCGTCTTCGACGAGGTGGCCCTGTCGCTGCGGTGGCTGGAAGACTATACCGGCATACCCTATCCCTTCAAGAAATACGGCTTCGTGGTGCTGCCGGGCTATCAGTTCGGCGGCATGGAGCATCCCGGTGCCATCCAGTTCAACGACAAGCGCATCTTCCTGGGCGAGCATCCCACGCCCGACGAGGAGCTCAACCGCCTGGAGCTGATAGCCCACGAGACGTCGCACATGTGGTTTGGCGACCTGGTCACCATGCGCTGGTTCAACGATGTGTGGACCAAGGAGGTATTTGCCAACTTCATGGCTGCCAAGATCTCACGCGAGCGGTTCCCCAACATCAACCACGACCTGAATTTCCTGAAGACATACCAGACGCCGGCCATGAAGACCGACCGCACGCTGGGCACACATCCCATACAGCAACCGCTGGCCAACCTCAACGGGGCCGGTCTGCTCTATGGCAACATCATCTACGACAAGGCACCCACCATGATGAAGAAACTGGAGGAGCAGATGGGCGCCATCGCCCTGCAAAACGGACTGCGGAAGTATCTCTACAACTACTCCTACAGCAATGCCACCTGGGACGACCTGATCTGCATTCTCGACTCGGTGAAGCCCGAGGCCATGCTCAAGGAGTTCAGTCATGTGTGGGTGAAAGAGAAAGGCATGCCCGACATCGTGGTGGAAGCCTCCGACCATCACATCACCCTGACGCAGAAAGACCCCTACGGCCGCGGACTGCGATGGCCGCAAAAGTTCACACTCGTAGCTGGCAACGAGATGGAGCGCAACCGCCTGTGGACGGTCGACATGACCGAGCGCACTGTCACCATCCCCGTCAAGCAGCATCCCACCATGCTGATACCCAACTACAACGGCAGCGGCTACGGACGGTTCATCATCAGCCGCGAATATGTGCACGAGCTGACCAAGCGCCTGCTGAGCACCACCAACGACCTGACGCGCTATGCCATTGCCCTGACACTCTACGAGAACTACCTGAACGGGGTGCACGACAAAGACTATTTCACCGAACTGTTCCGCACGCTGAAGAAAGAGAAGAATCCGCTCATCGCAGCCACCCTGTGCAGTCACATGCACCAGTTTGCCATCGACCAGGAACCGACACTGCGCCAGCGGCTGGAGGGTTTCATGCTCGACATTGCCAAAGGCAGTCCCATCGCCTCGTGCCGCCAGAGCATGACGCGGCTGCTGGCCGCCGACGCCATCTCGGCCGAGGTGCTCGACCACCTCTACAGCACCTGGCAGACGAGCAACGACCCGCTGCTCAGCGAGCGCGACTATATCAACATGGCCTACCACCTGGCCATCATGCGGCCGGCAGAATGGCGCCACATCATCAGCACCCAGCGCGCCCGCCTGAAGAGCAAGGACATGATTCGTGAGTTCGACTTTGTGAGCCGAGCCTGCAATCCCAGCCTCAGCACCCAGCGAAGCCTGTTCCGGTCGTTGCTGCTCAAGGAAAACCGTACCGTGGAGCCCTGGGCGCAAAACCTGCTCGCCCTGCTCAGCTGTCAGGCCCGCGAGCCGCAGAACAACGAGTTCATCACACCCGGACTGATGGCACTCGAGGAGATCCAGCGCACTGGCGACATCTTCTTCCCCGCCAACTGGCTGAATGCCCTGCTCGCTGCCCACAAGAGTAAGGAGGCTAAGCGCTTGGTGGAAGGGTTTATCGGCTCGCATCCCGGTTATCCGCAGGCACTGAAAAACAAAATCATGGAGGCCGCCTATGGCGTTATGAGGTCAAAAGACTAACCTGCATATTTCATACCCT
>DEFO01000058.1 GCA_002350805.1 Prevotella sp. UBA2850 | reverse complement strand
AGATTTGCGCCCACCCATATGCTGTAGGGACTTAGTTTATCTATGTCCGAAAGATAATCGATACCACTAGTGCCCACTAAAAAATGGACGAGTGGATCAGGGGGACGGTTCTGTTGATCCGCTTAGCGGGGAGTGCTCGGGCTCCGCTTTTCTTTACAAATGATTTGGAGGGATGAATATTTTTTCTTAACTTTGGCATCAATAAATGAGATAGGATTATGGTTTACATTTGTTTTTCAGTAAAGAGTAATTTTAAAAAACAAGAGTTCTATGCCAAGCATAATTGTTGGAATAGGATAGGGGGGCTAGTATCGAATTTTTTATGTAAAATATTGCCAAGAACGAATCCTGATTACAGCAGTGGTATCATTGATGCTGTTGAATATTGGTATGTTGAATATGACGAAGAAAAGGGTTTAACGTGTAGAGAAATCGGTTTAAATGCTGAAAAACAACTGATTTTTAAAGCCCCTTATAAAAAGAACTTAGGTTTTTGGTGTGATGAGGATTTATCGTTAGATGATTATTCAAAGTTTTGTTATAAGCATATTAGTAAGAGTGAGTTTGAGAGTCTATGGGAAAAGAAAATCGGAACATCTATCCCTTTGATATTAGGGGAATAGAACGTTCCATTTTATATGGAAAATATTTTGCAGGAACGAAATAAAACTGCATCTTTGCGATGTATTGCGGAAAGCCGTACACAATACTATGGTAAATCTAGCGAATAATAAAAATATGATATCATCAGAGGCATGCAGTGATGTTCAAACGCCAATTCTACCTCCACATTACTTTTACTCCGAAAGGTGAAGTGGAAAGAACTATTGTTTGTGTCATCCGTTTTTATGAATATTGCTAAGGGTGATCTATAAAATATCAACTTATTTCTGGGCAGATACTACAGCAGTATCTGTTTTTTTTGTAACTTTGCACAAACTATTATCAAAGAATGAAACGAGAAAGTATGAAACGACCGATGATGTTTTTAATGGTGCTATGCACATGGATAGGCACCATGGCACAGACTAAACAACTTTTTGACCATGGCTGGCAGTTCACACACGATGGCAAAACCACGACTGTTGATTTGCCTCACGACTGGGATATATTTACAGTTTCCGACCCCGAAACGGGTGCTACGGGCACTGGCGGAGGCTGGTATCATGCCGGAAAAGGTGAGTATAAAAAGAGTTTCAAGACACCTGACGCTGAGATTGTGAAGCTCCACTTTGAAGGTGTTTATCAGAAGGCTGAAGTATTTGTCAACGGACAGAAAGCAGGACAGCATGGCTACGGCTACACGCCATTTACCATCGATGTGACACCATATCTTTTTAAAGACAAGCGAGCTAACGAGGTACTCGTGAAAGTGAACAATTCCGAGCAGCCCAACTGCCGCTGGTACTCTGGCTCAGGCATCTACCGCCACGTGTGGCTGCTGACGATGCCCGCCCTGCACATCGCCGAGAATGGTGTGTTTGTCACAACGCCCGATGTGAAAGCCGACAAAGCCACCGTCAAAGTTGAAGTGACTGTCACCAACGAATCTGATCAGGAACAACAAGGTGTTGTCGAGGTCGACGGCCAGCAAAAAGACATTAGAGTAAAGGCTGGTGAGTGCGCAAAGGTCGACTTTAGTTTCAGCGTTCCGAATCCTCGTCTATGGTCACCTGACGATCCGTTTCTCTATAGTACCAAAGTGAAACTCACGGGCAAGAAGGCAGTACAACAAGGAAAAGCCCAGCCCTCAACTCTCCACACTCAACTCTCCACGAAATACGGCATCCGCTCGTTCTCGTTCGATGCCGTGAAAGGTTTTGTGCTCAATGGTCAGCCCGTACTCATCAACGGTGCCTGTGTGCATCACGATGACGGAATTCTTGGTTCTATGGCATTCGATGCCGCAGAGATTCGCAAGGTACGCCTGATGAAGGATGCTGGTTTCAACCTCATCCGCACCAGCCATAACCCTAGCACCCGCGCATTCCTCGACGCTTGCGACTCCATCGGTATGCTTGTCATCGACGAGGCTTTCGATGGCTGGCGCACTCAGAAGAACCCTCATGACTACTCCACTCTCATCGACTCATGTTATCGCGAGGACACCCACGCTATGGTGCTGCGCGACCGCAATCACCCCAGCATCATCAGCTGGAGCATCGGTAACGAAGTCATCGAACGCAAGGACATCCGTGTCATCACTACCGCACGTCAGCTGAAACGTGCCATTTTGGAAGTAGACAACACTCGTCCTGTCACCGAGGCGCTCTGTGCATGGGACCGCGACTGGGAAATCTACGACCCCCATGCAGAAGTGCTCGATGTGGTGGGCTATAACTATATGATCTTCAAGCATGCTACCGACCACCAGCGTGACCCGAAACGCATCATGTGGCAGACGGAGAGCTATCCGCGCGATGCCTTCAACAACTGGGCATACGTGAACGACTTCCCCTATATTGTGGGCGATATCGTGTGGACAGGACTCGACTATCTCGGTGAGTCGGGCATAGGCCGCTACTATTACGAGGGCGAGCGTCCGGGTGAGAGCTTTGCGCCTGGCGGACAACCCGACTGGCACGGCGCCTACTGCGGCGATGTCGACGTAACGGGCTGGCGCAAGCCCATCAGCCACTATCGCGAGATGCTTTGGAGCAACAAGCCTGGTCTCTATATGGCAGTGAAAGAACCCAACGGCTACCATGGAAACATCAAGGAGACCATGTGGAGCGTATGGCCCACTTGGGAGTCGTGGACATGGCCGGGATGGGAAGGCAAGACCGTCGATGTGGAGGTCTACACGAAGGCCCCTGAGGTGACACTCTATCTGAACGACAAGCAGATTGGTAAGGAGAAAGTCGGCCGTGACACACAATTCAAAGCCGTATTTCATGTACCCTACGAGGCAGGAACACTGCGGGCAGAAGCCGATGGTAAGAGCGTCACGCTCAATACGGCCGGTGAACCCGCCCGTCTGCGACTCACTGCCGACAAGAAGATTGTGAAGGCCGACGGTCAGGACCTTGCCTTTGTCATCGTAGATGTTGTTGACAGCAAAGGGAACGTCTGTCCTGAGGCTGCCATTCCTTGCGAAGCTTTCGTGAAAGGTCAGGGACAGCTGTTGTCGTTTGGCTCTGCCGACATGAAAGACCGTGAACCATACACTTCACCGAGAGTGACAACGTGGAAGGGACGTGCCATGCTGGTCGTACGCAGCAGTCAGAAAGGCGGAAAGATACAGGTCAATGTAAAGAGCAGTCTTCCGACATCTGCCCTTACCATCTTATCCAAATAACCTGGGATCTACATCAGAAATGGCAAGAAAGTCATCGTGAAGTGAGAGCGCTAGCTTCCCCCAAAAAGAAAGGCAACCTTCCAGAGCAGGAAGGTTGCCTTTACTTATATTGTTAGCTTGAGATGCTTATTTCAGCTTCTTGTAAGCGTAGCGGCTGGTAGCGCCAAGCTCTTCCTCGATGCGGATGAGCTGGTTGTACTTAGCCATACGGTCGGTGCGGCTGAGCGAACCAGTCTTGATCTGACCACTGTTGGTAGCTACGGCGATGTCGGCGATGGTAGCATCCTCTGTCTCACCCGAACGGTGCGAGGTAACGGTGGTGTAGCCGTGACGGTGAGCCATCTCGATGGCCTCGAGAGTCTCGGTGAGCGAACCAATCTGGTTCACCTTGATGAGGATAGAGTTGGCAGCGCCCATCTCGATACCCTTCTGCAGGAACTTTGTGTTGGTCACGAAGAGGTCGTCACCTACCAACTGGCACTTCTTGCCTACCTTCTCAGTCAGCTTCACCCAGTTCTCCCAGTCGTTCTCGTCGAGACCGTCCTCGATAGAGTCGATGGGATAAGTGTCGATGAGGTGCTCAAGGAAGGCAATCTGCTCGTCGGCAGAGAGCTTCTTGCCGTTGGGATCCTTCTTCTTGCCGTTCTTCAGCTGCTTGTAGTCGTAGAACCACTCGCCATTCTCCTGTACGGCGAACTCAGAGGCAGCGCAGTCCATAGCAATCTTCACGTCCTTGCCCGGCTCGTAACCGGCAGCCTTGATAGCGTCGCAGATAATCTGCAGGGCGTCCTCGATGCCATCGAGTGCGGGAGCGAAACCACCCTCGTCGCCTACTGCGGTAGAGAGGCCACGGGCCTTGAGCAGCTTGGCCAGGTTGTGGAACACCTCAGCACCTACGCGCACAGCCTCGCGGATAGAAGGAGCAGATACCGGACGGATCATGAACTCCTGGAAAGCGATGGGAGCGTCAGAGTGAGAACCACCATTGATGATGTTCATCATAGGAACAGGCATGGTGTAGGTGTTGCAACCACCGATATAGCGATAGAGAGGCAGACCCAGAGCGTTGGCAGCAGCCTTGGCAGCAGCCAGAGAAACGCCGAGGATAGCGTTGGCACCGAGCTTGCTCTTGGTGGGAGTGCCGTCAAGAGCCAGCATCTTATAGTCGAGTGCGCGCTGGTCGAGCACGCAGTCACCTACCAATGCGGGAGCAATGATGGTGTTTACGTTCTCAACAGCCTTCAAAGTACCTTTACCGAGATAACGGCCTTTGTCGCCGTCGCGAAGCTCCAGGGCCTCGTTCTCACCGGTAGAAGCTCCTGATGGAACGGCAGCGCGGCCCATCACACCATTTTCCAATACTACGTCAACCTCTACTGTAGGATTACCACGTGAATCCAGAATCTCTCTTGCGTGAATTTTTTCAATCTTCATAATTTAAATCTATTTTAAAAACAATTTTTTGATACCTTACTTTCGTTTGTGACTGCAAAATTACTGCCATTTATCGTAAATAACGAATAAATGATGATATTTATCGTGTTGATTTTTAAAAAATTAAGATTTTTGAAAGTCTGACGGCCCGTGATTTGTCTAAATGTCATTTCTGCTTTGCAAAACTAGAGGCTCTTGCGCTTGTTGTTGAAGCGCAGGCCCATGCCGAGCATCAGGTTGTTGGGATTCTTGAAGTCGTTCAGGCTGTAGCCGATGTGGACGAAGGTGCGGCGGCTGAGGTTGAGCTTCAGGGCGAGCACCTCGTACCAGCCGTCCAGGTGGCGGTCGGCATTGACCACGTGGTGGCCGATGCCCAGGTTGATGGTGAAGTAGGGCATCACGAACTCTGCCCGTGCCGACAGGCCGAGGGCCATCTGCTTGCTGGTGGCGGGATAGATCGTCTCGTCGGTATATTCGTCGTAGCGGATGTTGGCGCTGTGGTCGTAGATGCCGTCGAGCGAGACGCCCGCATTCAGCCAGTAGCTGATGTTGTAGAGGGGATTGAAGTTGAAGCCCACGACGGCAAAGCTGCCCGGAACGGCCGTGGGACCTTCCTTGCCATAGAAGCCCATGCGCTTCCAGGCCCCGTAGACCACCAGGTCGTAGCTGATGTGGCGGTCGAAGGCAGGCACGGCCTGCGGGGTGGGCGCCGCCTCGCGCCCGCGGTTGAAGTAATAGGCCAGTCCCACCTTAGCGCCGGCCACGTTGAGTCCTGAGTTGGGTATCTTGGTGTTGCCGTTGGAGAAGTGGGTGAGCGAGACGCCCGCGTTGAGGTCCAGCTCACGGCTCAGCCGCCAGTTCAGATAGAAGTCGGTGTCGATATAGGCCGTCACCCTCGAGCCTATCACCTTGTTGTCGGGATTCGTCTCTTTGTCGTAAGGCTTCCAGCCGCAGGTCAGTCCCAGGTTCCATTCGTAGTTGAGCGACAACTGCCGGGTGATGGTGGCGATGCGGGCCCCCTGGAAGATATAGACCGACAGCGGGTTGCTCAGCTGCGGATTGAACTCGTGCCAGGCGGCGCCGATGCCCTGGTAGGCTCCTTTGTAGATGCTGGCCTCAGGGGTGTTCTGTGGTCGCATGAAGGCGTATTTCAGCCGTCCTACGAACGAGTGGTTCATGGTGCGCCCCTCGTCGTTGCCGCCCTTCAGGTAGTCGTTGGTGTGGAGTATGGCGCCCGGCACGGCCTCGGCCATCACCAGGTGCACGTAGCCGGCACGCTCTTGCAGCGAGTCGGTATCGGCGGCAAGGGCGGCGAGTGGCAGCAGGACTGGTGCCAGAATGATGAGCAGAAGGTGTTTCACCATGCGGGGGAATATTGTAAAAGTGCGTCAAAGTTACACTTTTTTTGCTTAAAATGAGCAGATTGTGGGTAAAAAGTTGTATCTTTGCGAGAATAATATGCACATCTACTAAGAATATGAAACAGCTGCTTCTTTTCATTACCATCTTCCTTCCTGTGGTCGGCCTGGCCAAAATAGACCGTCGGCAAGTGCTCACCCGCAACAACCCGCACGTCAACGCCATCGACTCGCTGGCCTCGCTCTCGGTGGGCAACGGCCATTTTGCCTTCACCGTCGACGCCACCGGCCTGCAGACATTCCCCGAGGCCTACCGCAACGGCATTCCCCTGGGCACCATGAGCGACTGGGGCTGGCACTCGTTTCCCAACAAGCAGCAGCTGACCACCCAGGAGACGCTGCGCCTCTACGACTTCGGCCGCGGCCGCCAGGAGCCTTATGCCGTGCAGATAAAAGAAGATGGGCGCAAGAAAGATGCCGCCAACTACTACCGTGTGAATCCCCACCGCCTGCACCTGGGCACCATCGGCTTCGACCTTCCGCAGGGCGCGGCCGCCGACATACAGGATATCGACCAGACACTCGAGCTCTGGGATGGTCTCGTGAAGAGCCGTTTTGCCTACCGCGGTGTCTCCTACGAGGTAGAGACGGCTTGTCTGCCCGATGCCGACGCGGTAGTGGCTAAGGTCAAAGCTGCCAAGCAGTTGCCCCTGGTGTTCCGCTTTCCTTATCCCACCGGCGTGCATAGCGATGATGGCTGCCGATGGGATGCCGACCCGCTGCACACCACTACCATCGTCGGGCGTGGCCGGCAGAGCGTGCTCCTGCGCCGTGTGATCGACGCCACCACCTACTATGTGCGCATCAGCTGGCAGGGAAAAGCCAAATTCCAACAGCAGTCGGCCCATCGCTTCACGCTCATTCCCCGCGGACGCGAGTTCTCTTTCGTGTGCCAGTATGCGGCCGACGACAAGGCGCTGGCGGAATATGGCAAGAGCAACCCGCTTCCCACCACCGACATGCCGAAGGACTATTGGCATCGGTACTGGAACGAGGGCGGCATCATCGACTTCTCGAAATGTACCGACCCGAGGGCCCGCGAACTGGAGCGGCGCATCGTGCTCAGCCAGTATCTCATGGCCATTCAGGATGCCGGCGACACACCTCCGCAGGAAACGGGTCTCACCTACAACTCGTGGTTCGGCAAGTTCCATCTCGAGATGATACTGTGGCATCAGGCACAGTTCGCCTTGTGGGGCCATCCCGAACTGCTCGACCGCAGCCTCTCATGGTATTTCAAGGCGGCCTCCAATGCCCGTGAGATTGCCCGCAGACAAGGTTTCAAAGGCCTCCGCTGGATGAAGATGACCGACCCCGGCGCCGTTGAGGCTCCCTCGAGCGTGGGCAGTTTCCTCATCTGGCAGCAGCCCCACCTTATTTATTTGGCAGAACTGTTGCGGAGGGCCGGACTTAAAGGCACCAGCGACGTCTCGAAATATAGCGGACTGGTGGAGCAGACGGCCGAGTTCATGGCCGATTTCGCCGAATACGATGCCCTGAACGACCGTTATGTGCTGCGCGGATGCATTGCCGCCCAGGAGACGCTGCCTGCCGCCACTACCGTCAATCCGCCTTTCGAGTTGTCGTATTGGCATTGTGCGCTGCTCATGGCCCAGCAATGGCGCGAGCGCGAGGGCAAGCGACGCGTGCCCCTGTGGGACGATATCATTCGGAAAATAGCGCCGTTGGCCCACAAAGACAGCCTCTATCTGGCTGCCGAGAGCGAGCCCAATACCTATCAGACGCTACGCATGTACTCCGACCATCCCGCCGTGCTCGGGGCTATGGGCGTCTTGCCTTTCAGTCGGTCGCAAGTCAATCCCGCCATCATGCGCAACACGCTCCAATGGGTGTGGGACAACTGGAACTGGGACAAGACCTGGGGCTGGGATTTCCCCATGACCGCCATGTGTGCCGCCCGCCTGGGAGAGCGCCAGAAAGCCGTCGATGCCTTGCTGCTGCCTCTGCGCACCAACACCTATCTCGTCAACGGACATAACTACCAAGACCAGCGCCTGCGACTCTATCTGCCCGGCAATGGCGGATTGCTCATGGCGGCGGCCATGATGTGTGCCGGATGGGACGGCTCACAAGGCCGCAACCCCGGCTTCCCCAATGACGGGACATGGAATGTGGAGTGGGAAGGACTCTTGCCCATGCCGTAAGGAATGATTCTTAATAATGCATAATTCTTAATGCATAATGTATAATGCATAATGTATAATGCATAATACGCCTGTCGGCTTAAAGCCCCCACTAACTCCCCCGAGGGGGAGAGCTGGGTTATACTTCAAGCTAGAGCACTCAAGCCTGCAGGCACCCTCCCCCTCGGGGGAGTTGGTGGGGGTCTTATTCATTGGAAAGTGTAGCCACCACGTACTCCGAGCGGGTACCGATGCGGAACTTGCCGCCCCAGATGCCGATGCCCGAACTGACATAATAGCGTGTGTTGCCGCGCTGGTAAGGACCGAAAGCACACTCATAGACGCGGTCGGTAATCCATGAGATGGGCCACACCTGTCCGTAGTGGGTATGTCCGCTGAACTGGAAATCAATGCCAGCATGTTGCGTACGGTCGAGATGGTAGGGCTGGTGGTCGAGCAGAATGGTGTATTTCGTATGGTCTGCCATCCGCGACAGCTCGGCCACGCTCTTGCGATGGGGGTTGGTGCGGTCGTCGCGCCCGATGATGCTCACATCGCCGACGGTCACGCAGGTGTCACGCAGCAGATGGATGCCAGCCTCATGGTAGAACTGTTGGGCGCGGGGCTCACCACTATAGTACTCATGATTGCCCAGACAGGCATAGACGGGGGCTTTCAGACGACGGAACTCGGCGGCCATGTTCTCTTCGATGAGAGGCCGCACGCTGATGTCGATGATGTCGCCGCCAATGAGGATGAGGTCGGGTTGCTCGGCGTTGATGAGGTCCACCCACTTACGGAACTCAGCCAACCGGTTGTGATAGCCCAGGTGCAAATCGCTCATCATGACCATACGCACGGGCTTCGACAGCGTTTTGGCGGTCGTCAGTTCCAACGGCTGCCGTATCTTATTGTGGTAGTGGATGTTACCATAGGCAAATACCACCACCATGAAAGCGAGAATGGCCAGCGAGGCAGTACCGTTGTGGGTGAGCCAGTCCTTCGGTACGAGATGGACGAGTCGTCCGAAATCGAGCAGCAAGAACAGCATGACGAGATAGAGCAGAATCATGAGGAATGAGTTGCCAAAGTCGTAGAGCATGGAAGCCACGTTGAGCGGCAGTCGCTCAAGTGTGCCGCTGAAATTCAAGATGATGCAAGCAAAGGCCAGCAGCCCCACAGCGAGTACACCGCATTTCCATAATGGTGACCATGGCAATATCTGCCACACATGCCATGCAGCATAACCCACGCCCAGAAGCGGCAGGGCAAAGAAGATGATCATCCACATGAGGCGCATTGTTTTTTAATTATTGGAGTTTGGACAGTTTTTTCTTTAGGAGTGTAGACAATAGTTATTGGGAGTTTGGGAGCTTTTCCAAGTGAGAAGGGAGAAGTGATAAGTGACAAGTATGAATACTCCGCCTCTTGGCCCATCTTTAAGGGAGTTTGGGAGTTTGGGAGTTTAGGAGTTTGGGAGTTTGGACAATACCAAAGGTAATCATACCTCTCCGTTCTCAGTACTCAGCTCTCCACTCGTTTGGAGAGACCTGCCAGCTTGAGGAGTAACCAAGCCCTCCCCCTCGGGGGAGTTGGTGGGGGGCTTCTTTACTTCATCGTCACCGTTGAGACAGTTCTGATGTCTTTTCCCATCATCTTGTTGTTCATTATGGTTTTGATGGATTTCACCCAGCCGTCGTCTTGCAGTTCGTAGGTGGTGTCCTCGGTCATCTCTATTTTCATCATGCCGCTCTGCATCACCATGTCGATGTTCTGCTTGATCATCTCAGCCTGACTGGGCATGGCCTTCTCCACCTGAGAGATGATATAGTTCTTCAGGTCGTCCTCGCTCATGTTGAGTTCCGATTTGGCCACGATGGTCCGGCCGTTCACGGTATAGCGGCGCTTCATCTTCATGCCTCCGGGTGCGATATATTCCTCCTCGGAGCCTGTGGAGAGTGTCTTGCCGTTCAGCATCAGCGGACTATTGATTAGCATGTTGTGCAGGATGACGCTCTCGTCCATCTGCGCAACAGCCTCTTTGGCCAGGTTGTCCCACCGCATCAGTTCGCCCATCTCAGGCGCACTCTGTTTCACTTCGTCGATGATTTTGGCTACGGTCTCTTCCATCTGCTTGCGCATCTCGTCGTAGTTGAGAATCTTCACGGGCAGGCCCTGCTTGTCTGTGGCAAGGCGCATGTGGGCGTTTTGCATCATCGACTCGCTCATGCTCATCAACTTACCTACTAGTCCTGCCGACTCGCCGTTGGTGGTCCATTCTTTGTAAGTAATGTCCATCACGTAGCCGTTGCTGTTTGCATCGACCACCGTGTATACCGACTGTTGTGCCATTTTAACTGGGCTGTCGGGGATGTTGCTCGACACCTCTATCTCGTAGGTTCTCACGTCACCTTTTTTCATTGTGGGAACCACCTTGATGCTATTCTGCGCCTGTGCCGTCCATGCCATGAGCAGCATGATACAAACGAAAAGTTGTTTCTTCATACGATGTGTAATTTTAATATGTAGGCGGCAAAGATACAAATTTATTGACGATTAGGCATGAAGAATTAAGCATTTTTTGTATCTTTGCACCAATTTAGAGAATACATGCAGTGGATTGACAGCCTTTTTGCCGTCCATTCAGCCATGCAGACCGTGATTGTTCTGTCGCTGATATGCGCCGTGGGCCTTGCCTTTGGCAAACTCCGTGTGTGGGGCGTGTCGTTGGGTGTGGCCTTCGTGTTTTTCATTGGCATATTGGCGGGCCATCTGGGCTTCTCGGTCGACGCGCGGATGCTCGACTATGCCGAGAACTTCGGCCTTATCTTGTTTGTCTATGTACTGGGCATGCAAGTGGGTCCGGGCTTCTTTGCCTCGATCATGGACGATGGCCTGCGGCTCAACGGCTGGGGACTGGGCGTGGTCTTTGTGGGCACGCTGCTGGCTTTGCTTTTCGTGCAGGTGACGCCGGTGAGCCTGCCCGAGATGGCAGGTATTCTCTGCGGAGCCACCACCAACACTCCGGCGCTGGGAGCCGCGCAACAGACGCTGCAGCAGTTGGGCCTTCCAGCCAGCGGAGCCGCCCTGGGCTGTGCGGTGACCTACCCATTAGGTGTGGTGGGCGTGATACTGGGCATGATAGCCCTGCGCAAACTACTAGTGCGCCCCTGGCAACTGAAAAGCCATGCTACGCACAACGAAGACGAGACCTTCATCGCCCGTTTCGAGGTGGTGAACCCCGCGCTGGCCGGCAAGAACCTGGCACAAATCAAGCAGATGAGCCACTTTGAGTTCATCGTCTCGCGCATCTGGCGGAACCATGAGGTGATTGTCCCGAAGAGTGCCACCGTGCTGCAGATGGGCGACAAGCTGCTCGTGGTGACCTCGAAAGACGAGGTGTCGGCCGTGGAAATACTCTTCGGTAAGCGCGAGAAAGAAGACTGGAACCGCAAGGACGTAGACTGGAACGCCATCGACGCACGGGTGGAGAGCCGCGTCATCGTCATTACCCGTCCAGAGCTGAACGGCAAGAAACTGGGACAGCTGCAGCTGCGCAATACCTATGGAGTGAATGTGAGCCGTATCCTGCGCGGCGATGTGAAGATACTGGCCACCTACGACAAGCGCCTGCAGTATGGCGACCGTCTGACGCTGGTGGGCGAGGCGGCGGCCATCGACCATGCCGAGAAGTTTCTGGGCAACTCGGTGCAGACACTCAACGAGCCCAACCTGGCTGCCATCTTCATCGGCATCATTCTCGGACTGGCACTCGGGGCCATCCCCATTCATGTGCCGGGCATGTCGATACCTGTGCGGCTCGGACTGGCCGGCGGACCTATTGTGGTGGGCATCCTCGTGGGAGCCTTCGGACCCCGTTTCCATCTGGTCACCTATACCACTCGTAGTGCCAACCTCATGTTGCGCAAGCTGGGCCTCTCGCTCTATCTGGCCTGCCTCGGACTCGAGTCAGGCGAGCACTTCTTCGAGACGGTGATACGCCCCGAGGGACTGCTGTGGGTCGGATTGGGATTCCTCATCACCGTGCTGCCCGTGGTGATGGTGGGAGCCGTGGCGCTGCGCCGGAGCCGTTTCGACTTTGGCACCATCTGCGGCATTCTCTGTGGCAGCATGGCCAACCCCATGGCCCTGAGCTACGCCAACGATACACTCGAGGGCGACACGGCATCGGTGAGCTATGCCACGGTCTATCCGCTGTGCATGTTCGTGCGCGTCATCATCATTCAAATGGTACTAATGTTTTTTCTATAGATAAGTTATGAAGACACGATTTAAACTCTACCTGCTGACTTTCTTCCTGCTGGTGCTGTTGTTCGCCCTGCAGAAACCATTGTTCATGCTGCGTTATCTGGGCATTTATAAGGAGTGTCCGTTGCTCGACTGGCTGAAGGTGATGTGGTACGGACTGCCGCTCGACTTCTCGGTGGCGGGCTATCTGTGCATCATTCCGGGTCTGTTGCTCATCATCAGCATCTGGACGCGCCGCCGCTGGGTGCGCCGCACAGCCAAAATCTATTTCCTCATCGTGTCGTTCCTCATGGCGATGGTGTTTGTCATCGACCTGGTTCTGTATAAATACTGGGGTTTCCGTCTAGATGCCACCCCGTTGTTCTATTTCTTCTCCTCGCCCAAGGATGCCTTTGCCAGTGTTAGTGTGTGGACGGTACTGGGCGGTCTGTTGCTCATCCTGCTGCTCACGCTGGTGCTTTATTTCATCTTCTGGGTGTGCCTGCTGCGCACCAACAAGCTCGAGCGCAAGCTGCTGCCCCTCAATCCGCTGCTCTTCACCCTGCTGTTCATCCTCGTGATGGGTCTGCTGATACTGCCTATCCGCGGTGGTGTCACGGTGTCGACCATGAATGTGGGCAAGGTGTATTTCAGCGAGAACATTCGCCTGAACCATGCAGCCACCAATCCGATATTCAGTCTGCTGGAGTCGCTCTCCAAACAGAAGGACTTCGGCCAGCAGTACCGTTTTGAGAAAGAAGAGAATGCCGACAAGCTGTTCGCCCAGCTGCTCGACCCGCAGGTGGCAGGCAGCAGCAACAAGGCAGCGGTTCCTGGCGACACGCTGGCGCCCAAGCACATCGACGTGCTGAACAACCAACGGCCCAACGTGCTCTTTATCATCCTGGAGAGCTTCTCCAGCAAGCTCATGGCCTCGTTGGGCGGTGAGAAAGATGTGGCGGTAAACCTCGACGCCCTGTCGAAAGAGGGATTGCTCTTCCGTAACTTCTATGCCACCAGCTTCCGCACCGACCGTGGTCTGGTCAGTATCCTCAGCGGTTATCCTGCCCAGCCCACCACGAGCATCATGAAATATCCGAAGAAGACTCAGTCGCTGCCCTCTATCGTGGGTCATCTGCGCAAGGCAGGCTACAGCGCCGGTTATTACTACGGTGGTGATGCCGACTTCACCAACATGCGCTCGTACCTCATGTCGTCGGGTTTCCAGGGCATAGTCTGCGACAAGGATTTTGCCGTGACCGACCGGCTGAGCAAGTGGGGCGTCCACGACCATCTGGTGTTCAACCGCCTGCTGGGCGAGCTGAAGCGCGAGCGTACCAGGAAACCGTGGTTCC
The DNA here is from genome assembly GCA_002350805.1 of Prevotella sp. UBA2850. Taxonomy (GTDB): domain Bacteria; phylum Bacteroidota; class Bacteroidia; order Bacteroidales; family Bacteroidaceae; genus Prevotella. The sequence goes on along the minus strand of DEFO01000058.1, from coordinate 56,781 downwards.
GCGTGCTGCAGACCTCGAGCAGCCATGAGCCCTACGAAGTGCCCTATCACCGGCTGGCCAACGAACGCCTCAATGCCTTTGCCTATACCGACAGTTGTGTGGGCAGCTTCATTCAGGAATTCAAACAACTGCCGCAGTGGAAGAATACGCTGGTGGTGCTTGTTCCCGACCATCTGGGCTGCTATCCCGAGAATATCGACAACCTCACGCTCGAGCGCTACCAGATACCTCTCATCATGATTGGCGGCGCCCTGAAAGGCCCCGGCAGCATCGATATCTACGGCTCGCAGACCGATATTGCCGCCACCCTGCTGGCACAGATGGGCATTGCCCACAGCGAGTTCATGTTCAGCAAGGACATGCTCAACCCGCGGTCGCCCCACTTTGCCTTCTTCACCGTGCCCGATGCCTTCGGAATGGTGGATGCCGACAACCAGGTGATCTTCAACAACGAGACCAAGAATGTGGTGCTCGACAAGGGCAAGAAGAAAGGCAAGAACCTGGCCCCGGGTAAAGCCTACCTGCAGAAGCTCTACGACGATATTGACAAACGATAGGGCAGGGGGTGCTCGCGATAGATGAACGAATGACAGAAATCATCCAACTCGACCACGGCATTTTGCTGTTTGTCAACAGCCTGCACTGCACGTTTTTCGACTATTTCATGAAGGCGTGCAGCGACAAGCTGGTGTGGACGCCTTTCTATGTCGCCCTGTTCGTCCTCTTCCTCCGTACTTTCGGCTGGCGCAAGGCATGCTATGCCCTGCTGGCCATTGCCCTTACCATTCTGCTCACCGACCAGCTGTCGGCCTCGCTCATTCGTCCCGTGGTGGCCCGTCTGCGCCCGGCCAACCTCGACAATCCGTTGTCGGCCATGGTGCATGTGGTCGATGGCTACCGCGGTGGAGCCTACGGCTTTCCGTCGAGCCATGCGGCCAATACGGCAGGTCTGACGTTCTTTGTCATCCAGGTGTTTCGCAAGCGGGCGATGCTGTGGCTTATGGTTGGCTGGATGCTGCTCGTGTGCTATTCGCGCATGTATCTGGGCGTGCATTTCCTGGGCGATATCCTTGTGGGCATCATCATCGGAGCCGTCATCGGCACGCTCATGGCTCGCGTCTTCCTGGCGATATCTTCCAAATTACTGCTTCCCGCCGATGAAATAGAAAACGGGCAGGCCGATGTTGCTGGTCCTGCCCGCGTGATGTCGCTGCTTGCTACACCTTTCTCATGGGTCGTTGCCGCTTTCCTCCTCACCATTCTGGCGCTGCTGTTATATGCATGGGTTCGCCTGTCACAGGGTGCGTGAACCACAGCTCTGCCGCATGCAGGTACAGCCGGTTGGCCTTCCTTCCGTATAGTGTGTCGCCCAGAATCGGACAGTTCAGTCCGTCCTGATGCGCACAGTGTACCCGCAGCTGGTGCGTGCGTCCCGTCTTCGGATAAAGCGCCACCCGTGTATGTCCGTTCTCCATTCCCAATATCTCATATTCCGTGACCGCCGGTTTTCCGTTCTCGCGGTCCACCCTCTGCCGTGGTCTGTCGAGCGGGTCTTTGCATAGTGGCAGGTTGATGATTCCCCGTCCTGAGCCAGTGGCCGTGGGCTCAGCAAGCATGACGTCGGGAACGCCATCCAGCAGGGCAATGTATTTTTTCCTTACTTTCCGCTGTTCGAACTGCTGTTGCAGCAGCGTGTTCACCTGCTTGTCCTTCGAGATGATCAGCAGCCCCGACGTAGCCATGTCCAGACGGTGCACAATCAGCTGACCGTCGTAGTCGGGATAGCGTTCGCGCATCAGCGTCATCACCGACTCGGTCACCTCGCGGCCCGGAATGGTGAGCATGTTGGCTGGTTTGTTGATTACCGCCAGCCACTCATCCTCGTACACCGTCTGCAGTTCCGTACGGCTTTCAAGGTAGATATTGCGCAAGGTTGTCTCTCCCCACACCCCCAGTTCGCTGTCGTAGTCGGTACCCTGCAGCATCCATGTCAATATGGGCAGGCATTTGCCCCGGCAGGCCGGATAATACTGTCCGTGGTGCCTCACCTCGGCTTTTGGCGATGCTCCCCACCAGAACTCAGCCATGCACACGGGGCGCAGTCCCTGTTGGTAGGCATATTGCAGCAGCTTCGGGGCACAGCAGTCGCCCGAACCGCCTGGCGGCAGCGGGAATTTGCGGCGCACCTTCGGCCGTGTGTGGTAGTCCTGCCAAATCTCCACCAAGTCCTTTGTCTCGCCCCGTCCGTTCAGCATCCGGTATTGCCGGAACAGCCACTCCTGCAGCTCTTCCGACATTTGTTTGCGCAGCGCCTTCAGCCGTTCGCGTTCCTCGTCGGCCAGTTCACCATTCGCGTCTCTCAGCCGTTCATTCAAGTCAGAAATCACTCGCTCCGTCTGTTTGAAATGCCCGTCAGGCTGTTGGGCATCATACACCGGCGACACAAACTGCGGCCAGTCGTTGCGACCCGCCAACAACCCCGAGTAGGCAGCCAGGAAACCCAGCTCGTGCTCCCCGCTGACGCATGTTTTCGGGCATTCAGCCGTTGTGCCTTCTGTGAGCTCGGTCGTAGTGTTTTCTGTGTGCTCAGCCGTAGTGTCTTCAGTGTGCTCGGTCGTAGTGCGTTCCACCACCAGCACGCCGAACATCTTCCCGTTGTCGGCATCCTCTTTCAGCACAGGGTCAGTTTCAATCCACCGTTTCACCTCCTCAGCGGCCAGCAGGCACAGCTGATGAGGCTCATAGTTGAACGGGTTGTTCATCCTCTTAGGTTTCTCTATGTCGGTGTGTAATGGGTGGAGCATTCTTTTTGGAGTTTGGACAATAACCTTTTTTTAGGAGTGTAGACAATATTTTTTAGGAGTGTAGGAGTGTGGGAGTGTAGGAGTGTAGACAATACTCCGCCTCTTGAACTTTGAACTCTTAACCTTGAACCGGCGTCAGCCCTGCTCTCCCCCTCGGGGGAGTTGGTGGGGGGCTTTAGGGAGAGTTGGTGGGGGCTGGAGCTTGGTGCAATTGCAAAGGTAATCATACCTCTCCATTCTCAACTCTCAGTTCTCAGTTTCCTCAACTCTCAGTTCACTCAATATCCCAGCACCTTCCACAGCTCGCGGATGCGTTTCTCCGGGTCCCATTGCCCGTTGAAGGTCCATTCGGCGGTGATGCCAAAGAAGACGGGTGCCCCCTCGGCCTCATGCAGGTTGTTATCGAGCCATCCGCTGTGGCCGCCCTCGCGCGAACAATTATAATAATATACCCGTTGGCCCCACGGACACGGGTCTTCCACTCGGTCGGTGTAGGCATAGCGGATGTTGCTGTCCATGATCTGGCTGCTCAGCCGGCAGTTCACGAGGTAGAACTGAGCGTCGTGGTGATAGCGGCCCAACGGGGTGGGACGCTTTGCGTCGAATGTTGAGTTCGTTATCACCAGCTTCTTCTCTTTGTCGCCCCGTCCGTCGTGCCAGATGATAGCTCGGCCGTCGCCATAGAACTGGCAGCGGGTGGCATAGCACCAACCCCGCGGACACAGAAAGTCAACTCCCGGACAGCGCACGTTCAGGTCGGCGTGATAGTACATGCCGTTGCCCCCTCTCGCCCATAGCGACAGTGCGTCGTTGCCGTCGGCCCACACGTTGCAGTTGATGACGATGGTGCGAGTGCCCCGTCCGAAGATGGCCATCTGGTGAGTGGTCGTCGGCTCTACAGTCGTCCCGTAGTTGTTGTAGACGGTCAGTCCGCTGATGATGCAGTCGTCGGCCCCCTCTTGCAGCACAATCACCCCGTTGCCCACAGGTTTCCCGCGATACTCCTTCAAAGTTTGGGTTTCCCGCGTCTCGGCATAATGAATGAGTGTACTGTCGCGCTCCTCGCCCACCAATACGATGTTCGGGCGGTCAATCACCACCTTCTCGTGGTACGTACCCTTCAGTATCAGAATCGTAAAAGGCTTCTCAGGCCTCTCGGGTGCCCGCTCGATGGCTGCCTGTATGCGCTCGCCCGGTTTTACCACCGCATCAAACAGTTCGTGAGATGGCTTGCGCTGGGCATACATCTGCAGCGTGCCGTTCTCGTTGGCCCCCTTCGTTGTAAGGCTGATGTCTACCTTCCCCGCAGGGTCGTGGCGGGCGGCCCACTCCTCGTAGAACGGATACAGCTCAGCCGGCCGACTGCCGTACCAACTGTAGCCGTTGCGGCGCTCCTCGCCGATATCCTCCAGCCGTCGGCGTGGCACACCGTCGCGGTCGCAGACATACGGCTCACAATTCTCCAGATCGTAGTATCGTGCCCACAGTGGCTCGCCCCCCGCATCGTCAATGAGCCTTGTTTCGGGACGACCCTCAGCCCATCCGGTGCGCACCAGTCGCAGGCCCGTCAGCTTATATTTATCAAACCAGCGCATGGCACCATGTACCGCCTGTCTTACCCGTTCGTCGGGGTGGGGCAGTTCCATCAGCAACCGCACCAGTGAGGCACTCTCCTGTGGTCCGTACGAAGGCAGTTCGTAAGCCCTTGCCTTCGCTGGCAGCAGCGTGATGTGGTCGTGCTGCTGGCACCAGATGGTAGGCTTGCCGTCCACCCGTATCTGGGTAGCCAGGATGCATTCCACACCCTTGTCGAATGCCCGTTGCATGCGCTGCCTCAGTCGTTTGTCGGTCAGTTTCCCCTGGAAGGGCACTCTCTGCTCAGCCATGTCGCGCAACATCTCCATTGTGTTGTAGATAGCATCGTCGTTGAAGGTGATATGCTCCTGATAGCCCTGTGGATGAGGCCAGAACTGCGGCCAACCGCCATCGTCATACTGTCCGCTCAGCAGAAACTCCACACCACGGCGGAACGCCTCGGCTGTCGCTTTGTCGCCCGTCTGTTGGTAGAGGCGGGCCAGAAATCTCATCTGCTGGGTGGTAGCTCCGTTGTCGATGGTCGAGTCGTCGGTGCGCAGCTTGTCGGCGGCCACCTGTCTTTTCTGCTCGTCGGTCATCGGCGTCACCATGTCGATGTTCTTTGGCCATCCCCCCGTGCAGCGTTGCCACAGCATAATCTGTTGTCCTATGCGCCGGGCCTCGTCGGTCTTGAAGAAGTCAGGGCTTGTCTCGTTCATTTTCTGTCGCCACGCACGGTTGCGCGTCGGCAGCCGGCCATCGTTCCACTGTGCTGACGCAGTCATGCCACAGGCGAGCACGACCATCAGCAGCATCATCTTTTTCAGCTTGTTTTTGTGCCTCGTTTTCATTGTTATGTAGTTTGTTGAGATGTCAGGATGGAGTTCAGATGCAAAGATACACATTTTTTTCATTTTTGCACCTACTAATGAGAACAAAAAAGCATTGCTTGTCACAATGCCTCAATCAAAAGCCCCCCACCAACTCCCTAAAGCCCCCACCAACTCCCCCGAGGGGGAGAGATGGCAGACGACAGTTCAAGGTTATGTCCATACAGTCCATGATTTTTGTCACGACTCGGCCAATCAAGCAAGCTTGTTGGCGCTCGCTGCTCCAAAAATTCAAAGTTCAAGAGGCGGAGTATTGTCTACACTCCTTTACTCCTTTACTCCTACACTCCTGACGAAAGACTATTGCCCAAACTCCTAAACTCCCAAACTCCCAATAACTATTGTCTACACTCCTACACTCCTAAGGTAATCATACTTGTTACTTCTCACTTCTCACTTGTCACTTAAAAAAACTTGTCACTTGTCCAAGCTCTAACATAACTCTGTTTTCTCAAGCTACGAATCGAGTTGTGACTCGCGGTATTCGGCTGGCGACATGCCGGTTTGCGACTTGAAGCAACGGCGGAAGTTGCGTGGAGTGGAGAAACCGCTCTCGAGGGCGATGGTGTCGATGTTCATCTGGGGCTGCTGGCGCAGCAGCTGGCAGGCATGGGCGATGCGCTTGCTGTTGATATAGTCGGAGAGGTTGGCCACGTCACCGAGGGCCTCATGAAGAATGGGGGTGAGGCTGTTCTTGCTGACATTCATCATCTGCTGGAGCTTCTCACGGCTGAAATCGGGCTGCAGGTAGGCGCGCTCGTCGTCGATGAGGGTGCGGAATCGCTCGACCATCTGCAATCGGCGCTGACTGGATGGGGATAAATTGGGGGGGTAGATTTGTATTCGGGAATGGTGGATGTATGTGCTACGACGTCGGGTTCTGCCACTATTGAGACGGTATCGATGGTGGCAGGCTCGGTGGCAGAGACGTCGGTGGACGCAATGGGGACTTCAAGCTGCTGGCTGCGCGGTGACGACTCTTTGTCTCTCGTCTCCGTGTCCATCTGGCTGATGAGCAGCAGGTTCTTGCGGTGCATGCGTATCTGCTGGCGGTAGTAGTAGACGGCAAAGGCACAGGCGAGCAGGAACAACACGAGGGCGCTGAAGGCGAGCAGGAGGTAGTGCTGTGCATCGGCGCGTTTCTTCTCGAGCTCTATCTCCTTGTCGTGGGTCTCGTAGATGGCAGAGAGGCGTATGGCCTCGTTCTCGTTGTCGTGGATGATGAGGCTGTCTTTGATGCGTACCTGACGGGTACGGTAGTCAAGTGCTTTCTGCAGCAGTCCCTGGCTGGTGCAGGCGTCGGAGAGCATGCCGAGCACATTGGCGTAGCGCGAGCAGAAGGTGTCTTTGTGCTCCCAGTAGGGCAGCGAGCGGTGGTAGGTTTGCTGAATGCGTGGGAAGTCGCCCAGGGTGCAGTAGTAGTCGAGGATGAGCTGGTTGCCGCGGGCGGTCTTTGAGAGGTTGGTGGCGAGGAACTTCTGCTCGTAGGTGCGTGCCTGCTGGAAGTCTTTCTTCTGTGCGTAGAAGTCGGCCATCTTGCTGAAGGTGAGGGCACGCTGCTTGTCGAGGTAGCCTTCGGGGATGGGAGCGAAGTGGTGCTCGATGCTGTCGAGCAGGGCCTCGCGGAGCTTACCGAAGCGGATGGCCTCGTCGGTATTGTCAATCCAGAGACAGTTCATGAGCTGTCCGTAGCAGTAGGAGAGGGTGCGGAGCTGTGGCAGGTCGGTGGCTTTGGCTAGCTGTTTCTGGGCGCGGAGCAGGTAGCCGAGGCCTTTTGCCTTTTCTTTCATGAAATACATGCTGTAGCCGGCATTGACCATGAGGCGGCATGCGGCGCCGCTGTCTTTGAGTTGTTCGGCAAGCGCATAGCCCTCGTCGCAGAACTGTATGCACTCGGAGTAGCGTCCGAGGCTGACTTCTATTTGCGACACCATGACCAGCATGTTGAGGTGGTGCTGCGGGTGGGTGAGCACGGTGTCGTTGTTGAGGGCTTGCAGGGCGTATTCAATGCTGCGGTTGAGGTCGTAGTAACCATCGAGGCACATCTGTGCGCGTAGACTGTCGGCCCGCCATGAGGGGATGACGCCTTGCTGCTCGGCGCTGTCGGCCAGCAGAAGGGCGCGTGCAGGGTCTTTGTCGTAAACTTGTTGGATGTAAGATAGTGACAGGGTGCTGTCGGCGCCGGCTACGCCATTGCCTTTGCCTTTCTGCCGCTGGCAGGAAAGGAGTGACATGGCGATGCAGCACAGCGTGAGTATGATGGTCTTCCTCATTTGTTAGTTCTTCATTATGCAGTCGTTCTAACGTGTATTCTTCATTTTTGTGTTGAATACGATGCAAAAATAGTTTTTTTCTATGAAAAATGCAAACAAAACGGTGATTTTTTGTGACATCGGATACTCTCAGAGACAGCAAGCGGCTGACAATATTTCCCAAAGATGTGACAATGTTTCCCAAATCGGCAGCAACGGTTGCACGGAAGCAGTTTAATGATTATCTTTGCAACATAACAAATAAAAGCCCTTGACAGCTATGAACAGAATCAAACTGACCTTCCTGATCGCCTTGTTGGGCCTGATGCCCAAGGCAACGGCATGTACCACCGCCATTGTCAGCGGCAAATATACCGTTGACGGCCGTCCGCTGATGCTGAAGAACCGCGACAGCAGCCGCATCAAGAATGTGTATGTGAGCGGCGATACGGCGCGCTATGCATGGATAGCCGTGGTGCCCATTGAGGACAAGAGCGACCGGGGCGTGATGTACGGGCAGAACGAGGTAGGACTGGCCGTGATGAACTCCACCTCTTATAATATGGAGCAGAAGACCGACAACCCACTGAAGCGTGGCAACATCATGTGCTGGGCACTGGAGCGCTGCGCCACGGTGGACGAGTTTGAGGCGATGATTGCCGAGATGAAGTATTTCTCGTATGGCAGCAACTATGGCGTGATGGACGCACAGGGCCATGTGGCTTACTTCGAGTGCGGCCACCTGGGCTATAAGAAATATGATGCCGACGACCCGACAGTGGCTCCGCACGGCTATATCGTGCGTTCGAACTTCAGCATGAGCGGCGAGATGGCCGAGGGCAAGGGCTTCTCGCGCTACAATAAGGCTGTGGAGGTGCTCGAGGAGGCTTACCAGCAGAAGAGCATCAGCTGGCGCACACTGCTGAAGATGGCGCGCTGCATGGAGCATGGTATGACGCGCGTGAACCTCTACGATGAGATGCCGGCTGACGAGCAGGCAGAGGATATTGCCTATTTCTGTGACTTCATTCCGCGCTACACCACAGCATCGACATACATGGTGCAGGGTGTGCGACCGGGCGAAAACCCACTGCTGACCACGGGCTGGACGTGCATCTCGAGTCCGCTGGCCACCGTCACCATTCCTGTGTGGACAGCTCCGGCGACAGAGCTGCCACTATGCATCCGCCGCAACGATGAGGGACATTGTCTGCTGGTGGATTGGGCGACGGTGATGAAAAGCTATATCTGGCCGCTGGAGTATAGCGACGGACAGAACTATATCCGTCTGGGACGGCTCATCAACCGTGCCGGAACAGGCATCATGCAGCAGATTCAGCCGGTGGAGGACGAGATTGTGCGACGTGGCGAGAAACTGCAGCAGCAGTTCTTCAAGAAAGGAAAGGTGGATAAGGAAAAACTGAAAAACTATTATGCCTGGCTGGATCAGTATGTGGCTGAGGAGTATCAGAAGATTGGCAGCAGGCATGGATTGGCAATAAATTGAGGATACTTCTAAGTGACAAGCTTTTTTAAGTGACAAGCTTTTTTAAGTGAGAAGTGATAAGTGAGAAGTGACAAGTATGATTACCTTGGAGTGTAGGCAATAGTCTTTCGTTAGGAGTGTAGGAGCTTTTCCAAGTGAGAAGGGAGAAGTGACAAGTATGAATACCCCGCCTCTTGACCCATCTTTAAGGGAGTTTGGGAGTTTAGGAGTTTGGGCAATAGTCTTTCGTTAGGAGTGTAGGAGTAAAGGAGTAAAGGAGTGTAGACAATACCCACGCCTCTTGAACCTTGAATTTTTGGAGCAGCGAGCGCCAACAAGCTTGCTTGATTGGCCGAGTCGTGACAAAAATCATGGACTGTATGGACATAACTTTGAACTGGCGTCTGCCCTCTCCCCCCTCGGGGAGTTGGTGGGGGCTTTTGGGGGAGTTGGTGGGGGCCTGAACCTTGAACCAGCAGTTCCGCTGCCTTCTGCGGACTACTTCATTACCACTTTCTTTCCATTGACAATCACGATGCCTCGGTAGTCAGAGCCTACACGCTGGCCGTTGAGGTTGTAACGGCGGTTGTCGGCTGGCTTGTTGCTTGTGGTGACATGGCTGATGCCGGTGGGGTTGGCGGTTTCAGGACTGGTGACCACCTTCTCGTCGCTGAGCGTCAAGGTGCCGTCGTCGGCCACGGTGAGAATCCAGTAGATATAGCCTTTGTAACGCTGGCGGATATGACAACGCACTTTCAGATTGTCTCTGTCGTCGTTGTATCCGGCGAAATATACTTTATAGGTACCTGGCTTGATGGTCGAAGGAGTTTGGTCGTGATCTAAACTATAGCTGCCATAGCCTGCGCCACTCCTGCTCTTCGCATCCATGGGAACATAGTAGCCGCCAGTTCCCGTTTTCATTCGTACATTATAGTTGGTGCCACCATCCAGATTCTCGTAGCGCACACCCACGTATCCCCTGATGGGAACGGGTGTCCAGTTGAAAACACTCCCTGTATTAAGTATCACGTGGTTTTCTTCATTGAGTCTGATGGTGTAGTAGTCGTCTTTGTACTGTCCCGTTCCGCGTCCAACCACCAATTGCAGCTCCTGCTCCTCGCCCTCACCGAGGGTGGGCTTGAGGTTATAGATGAAGCCGGTGGGGGCGAAATTGTAGCTTTTGCTGCTGGTGGTGGGTGTGAGTGCGAGCATGTCGAAATAACCAGCTGTCGACGAGCCCCATCCCCAGTTGATGTGCACCAGTCCGTTGGCATCAACACCGTCGAAGATAAAGGCGTGGCCCCCGTTGTCGGGGTCCTGACCGGAGTGCATGAGCGGGCAGCCGGCTTTCAGCTGGTCGTAGACGAGCTGGCGCCACTCCCAGTCGGAGTAATAGTCTTTTGAGGCGTGGTTGACGGCGGCATAGCCGAACACCGAATAGAACCGTTGGGCCGCTGTGGTGGTGCTGCCGCTGCTGGCGCTCGAACCGTATTTCATGCCTACGGCCTGTCCGCAGTCGAACATGAGCTGTGACACGGCCTCCTTGGCCTCGGTGGACGACGACGAGGAGTACTTGTCGAGCATCTTGTCCCAGTCGTAGCTGCTGCTGATAGTGGTCCAGATGGTGTCGCCAGTCGTACCGCTGGAGTTGATTTTCGTCAGGTAGAAACCCTCTTTGCCTTCCACGCTGGCGGGATAGCGGAAATGCTTCATCACCATGGCCATGGCGGTGGCCACACAACCTGTGACCGAGGTCTTGCCGGTATAGTCGGCCGGGCATTTCAGATTGTAGGGATTTCCTTGTGACCAGTAGGTGGTGAGCATCGGCTCCACCACCTCGTAGGTGGCTCCGTCGGAGCCCGTGGCTTCTTCAGTCTCGGCGCTAGTAAGCCTTGCCTCCAGGTTGTGGTTGATCATGTCGAGGCAGGCTCTCATGCAACAGGGTATCTCGTCGGTCGTCGGTTCGGTGCTGTAGCCAATGATGGGGCTGAATGCCTCGTTGCGTGCCACCACCACATAGCCGCTGCCATCCTCGGCAGCATACATGCGGTACTGACTGTCCTCGCGGACGGTCTTTAGTGTCAGCGTCTCAGCAGCGGTTCCCTTGGTTTTCCTGACTGTTCGCATGCCAGCCAGTTGGGCTTTGGCGATAGACATCATTTGAGCGTCGGAGCGCTCTTGTGCTGTCATGGTCAGCGTCAGCAACATGATGGATATGACAGAGATAACCCGTTTGTTCATTGTTTGTTCGTTCGTTTGATGAGTGTTACTTGTTCTTCTCGTCGTTCGACGATTCTTCTTTTGCTGAAACAGCCCTGAGCGGCCTTGCACTTTTGGAGAGAGAGGGTGCGTGCAATGGCCGTCAGGGAGTCTATTCGTGTGTTATGTATAATAGTAGATTGTCATGAAGGAAACTCCTTATTTGATGACAACCTTCTTGCCGTTGCGGATGAAGATGCCCTTCTGAGGATTCTCCACGCGCACGCCATTGAGGTTGTAGTAAACGTCAGCCTTCTTGTCGTCGGCCCTCAATTCGCGGATAGCAGTAGGAGTGGCTTTTCCGTCCTCAACTTTCAAGTAGCCTGTACCAGCAGGCATGGTTGTTTCTTCTATTACCTTTGCAAATGTGAGGAAGTCGTCCCCATCTATTGGCGCAAATGTATAATAGTTTGTTTTGCCATCAGATGCCGGAAGGGTTGTTTCCTCAGTATTCGCAGTCAAATAGTTCTGATAGGTTGGTGTCTGTGGTTCTGGTGAAATGTGGAAATAGTAGTTGGTATTTGCTGTAGCAATACTTTCAATAATCAATGCCGTATTAGCCGGTATAACCTTTTCAGGTGTATCTTCTGTTTCAACGGTAACACCCTCATCAGTCTCACTGACAGATTTTACGTATTTATAAACAAGATTACTGTTGTTCAGGCTAACGGTCATTTTTGCCGAGACCACTACTGGCGTCATGGAATTTAACAAAAGCAATGCTCTCGGGTCGTATTCGACAAGTGCTTCGTAACTCTCTTTGATTATGTTCGCCATAGGCAAAAGCACTCTCTTGGCAGGATTGGAAGTGAATGCATTAGCACCTAATGTCTCGGGAACGGTACCATCGGCAAAGAATACGATTGTTGAAGGAGTTCCCTCAAAGGCGCTCTCACCAATTTTTGTTACATTGTTTGTAAGAGTTATCCTTTTTGTGTAATAAGTCCCTCCTCCTGTGTAGAATGTCTCAATACCGGAGTTCTTAAAGGCATTTGCCCCAATTTCAGTTAAATTAGCATCAAGGAAATAGGTGGCGCTTGTGCAATTCTCAAATGCGCTGTCACCAATTTTCGTAGCAACGGGTCTTAGCCTATCTTCGGTAGCACCAATTCTCTTCAGAGAAGTACAGTCTTTAAATGTATTGTTGGCAATCTCTTTTACTTCTGGCATTGTTACATAAGTGACAGAAGAGCAGCCCTCAAGCGCTCCTTCACCTAAAGAAGTGACATAATAGAAGTAAATTCTTCCTTTAGCACCAAGTTCTGTTAGATTAGCACATCCTTTGAAAGCATAAGCTCCAACTTTTGTCAACTTTCCTGTGTCATTTCCACCGCATCCAGATATTTTTCTCAATGAAGAGCAACCTTCAAACGCACTCTCACCGATTGACAAACAACTGGTTCCTAAAGCGACGGAATCCAGTTTAGTGCAACCCTTAAATGCACAATCCGGTATTACTTGCTTCGTATATGCAACTGTGACAGTCGTAATAGATGTGCATCCTTCAAAGGCATTGTTATTCAATGATGACGAAGTGGGAATGACTACTACACCGTCTTTTCTATATGATGCTCCTTTACCAGATGATTCAGTGTATGCAAGAGTATTCAGTGACGTGGCACCTTTAAAAGCATTTGTTCCAATTTGAACAGCGTAGTTTCCTTCTCTTCCCAAATATTCTTTCTGGATAGTTGTGTTTCCTTCGAAAGCACTGTTACCGATGCCCGTTACATTTTTTGTTTCTCCGTTAACTTCGATAGAGTTGGGTATAGTTACCTCTGTTACTCCTTCCTTACAACTCTTCACGTAGGCATTGCCAGAAGTGTTAAAATTGTAGGTTAAGTCACCGATGGTAATGTCATCTGCTGCATATGCAGAACTGGTCATGGCAGCCATCAATGCCACTGTCAAAATGCGTAAAAGTCTTTTCATAAGCGTTGTTATTTTTGATTATGGTTGATAAATTGTTGCTAAATTCGATAATCAGCTTACGTTTCGTTGCAAAAATAGCTATTTTCTGACGGAATGCTTTTTCGGACATGCTGACAATGTTTCCCATGTGCGGACAGATGTTCCCATCTTTCAAGTTTTTTAACGGAAAACGCAGTTTTGCGGGAGTTGTGCAGAAAAACGGGCGGAATGTCTTTCCCGCTGAATTGTTTGGCGCTTCGGAAAATAATACTTACTTTTGCATGGTGTAACAAAAACAACAACGGATAATGATTTCTTTTGAATGCGACTACAATAACGGTGCCCACCCACGGGTGTTGCAGCATCTGGTGGAAACCAACAACGAGCAGACACTCACCTATGGTTTCGATATCTATAGCGAACGGGCCAAGAAGAAGATACAAGAGGCTTGCGGCACCGACGAGGCGCAGGTGTTTTTCCTGACGGGCGGCACCCAGACCAATGTCACCGTCATCGACGGCATGCTGCGCTCGTATGAGGCGGTGATTACTGTCGACACAGGCCATATCGCCATCCATGAGGCCGGGGCCGTTGAGGCCAGCGGGCACAAGGTGATAGCCCTGCAGCCCCACGACGGCAAACTGCTGTCTGCCGACCTGGCCGCCTACATGGAATGGTTTGTCAACGACGAGAGCCGCGACCATGTGGCACAGCCCGGCATGGTGTATATCTCGTTCCCCACCGAGCTGGGTACGCTCTACACCGCTCAGGAGCTGGAAGACATCTACCGCATTTGCCGCCAGTACGACCTGCCGCTGTTCATCGACGGTGCGCGGATGGGCTACGGACTGGCTGCCTCGGCAGACATCACACTGCCCTGGCTCTGCCGCCATTGCGATGCCTTCTATATCGGCGGAACCAAGGTGGGTGCCTTGTGTGGCGAGGCCGTCGTCTTCACCCACAACAATGTACCGCGACAGTTCTTCAGCATCATCAAGCAGCATGGCGCTCTGCTGGCCAAGGGCCGCCTGACGGGTGTGCAGTTCGATGCCTTGTTCACCGACAATCTATATTTCGACATCTCGCGCCATGCCATCGACATGGCCCGGCAGATGAAGAAGATGATGGCCGACAAGGGCTACCGCTTCTATATCGACTCGCCCACCAACCAGCAGTTCTTTATCATCGGCAACGACAAGGTGAAGGAACTAGAGCAGCGCGTGCAGTTCACCCACTGGGGACCTTATGATGCCGACCATACCATCTGCCGTTTTGTCACCAGCTGGGCAACGACCGAAGACGATCTGAATACGCTGCAAGCAATCGTGTGAGAAGGCAGCGAAGACCCTCTTCCTGTCTCTTTGTCTCGCTTTCGAATCCCAATACATGACGAATGAATATCGTTTCAGGCATAAAAAGGCTCCGTTTTTGTGCCTGAAACGGTGTGTTGTCTATACTCCAGCCCTCACCAACTCCCCAAAAGCCCCCCACCAACTCCCCCGAGGGGGAGAGAGGGCAGACGCCAGTTCAAGGTTCAAAGTTCAAAATTCAAGGTTCAAGAGGCGTGGGTATTGTCTACACTCCTTTACTCCTACACTCCTAACGAAAGACTATTGCCCAAACTCCTAAACTCCCAAACTCCCTTAAAGATGGGTCAAGAGGCGGGGTATTCATACTTGTCACTTATCACTTCTCCCTTCTCACTTGGAAAAGCTCCTACACTCCTAAACGGGACGGGAACATGATACTTTCTTGCAATTATTATTCATTTTTGTGTAGAAATCGAAAAAAGTATGGAAAAAAGTCAAAAAAGTATCATATTTTCTTGTCAGAATACTCTATATTTGCAAATTGAAAGAAAGTGTAGAAAAATATCTGACAACATAAATATAAATCATATAACTAACAATTTAAAACCTAAGCTCATGAGTAAAAACGGTAAGACATAGAAACTACGACTTAATGCCAGCTTATTATATATAATAAGGTGGGCAGATGCTAATGACTTTTGTCAAAATAGCAGTAACATGATTGACGCGTATCATGAACATGAAATTTTCAAAATAACCTAAGAAAATACTTAAGTATGAATTCAAACTTTAGAAAAACAGCGCTGCTGTTGGGTGCATGCGCACTCCTCTCATGGGGCTATGCACCGGAAGCAAAGGCTGAGAGCAACTCAGTTGCCTCGGTCCAGCAGACCAAAACAGTGAAAGGTACTGTCAGCGACGCCATGGGTCCTGCCATCGGCGTGACGGTGAGGGAGAAAGGAACGAACAATGGTGTGGTGACCGATTTCGACGGTAACTTCACGATTAACGTTCAGCCAGGGGCTACCTTGGTATTCACTTATGTGGGTTATGAGCCGCAGGAGGTTGTGGTGGGTAACCAGAGCGTGATCAATGTGACGATGAAAGAAGACAGCCAATCGCTGGAGGAAGTGGTGGTTGTAGGTTACGGTGTCCAGAAGAAAAAGCTGGTGACCGGTGCCACTGTTCAGGTGAAAGGTGACGACATAGCCAAGCTGAACACCACCAACGCCCTGACCGCCATGCAGGCCAGCACTCCTGGTGTGCAGATCACGCAGGCTTCAGCACAGCCTGGTAAGGGCTTCAAGGTGAACATTCGTGGTGTGGGTACCATGGGTACTTCTTCGCCACTGCTGATCATCGACGGTATCTCGGCAGGAACAGCCGACGACGGTCTGAACGGTCTGAACCCCGCTGACATCGAGAGCATCGACGTGCTGAAGGACGCCGCCTCGGCTGCCATCTATGGTGCCCGTGCTGCCAACGGTGTGATTCTGGTGACCACCAAGCAGGGAAAGGTTGGTAAGATTCAGGCTTCTTACGACGGATATATCGGATGGAGCAACCCCGCCAAGCGTCCTGCCACGCTGAATGCCCAGCAATACATGCAGATTGTGAACGAGCTGAACTTTAATACAACGGGAAATCCTCTGAACTGGAACAGTGTTGTTCCGCAGAGCATCATCGATAAGGTGAATGCAGGATGGGAAGGCACCGACTGGTTTGAGGTCTATCGCGTGAAGAACGCCATGCAGTTCAACCATTCGTTCAGCCTCACAGGTGGTTCGGAGCGCTCGAAGTTTGCCCTGGGCCTGAACTACACTTCCAACAATGGTACCTTCGGTGCCGACGTGGCTCCGCAGTACAAGCGCTATGGCGGCCGCATCAATTCAGAGCATGTGCTGCTCAAGGGCAAGACGCACGATATTATCACCATCGGTGAGAACATCTCGTACTGGTATAACACCGCCCGCGGTCTGCAGGAGGGTACCGGTTACTGGAACTCTATCCAGCCCGTTTACATTGCCTCTCCGCTGGTGATTCCTTTCAACGAGGACGGCTCGCTGACCAGTTACTCACAGAACTCGTCGGGCTATAGCGGCCAGATGTGGTCGAACCCGCTTCAGGGTATCTACAACGGTCAGTTCAACTCTTTACAGAAAGACCGTAACTTTGGTGTGGGCGCTACCTTCTTCTGGATCATCGAGCCTTTGAAGGGCCTGCGCTATCGCGGATCGTTCAACACGGGTTACAGCTCGTACAATGCCCGCAGCTACGGCCGTCCGTTCTCTATGAACCAGTCGAGTTCTTCGGGTGACTACTCCTCTACGCAGCAGTCGAGCGACGGCAGCAGCTTCTCAGTGGACAACACCCTGTCTTATCAGCTGCCTATGCTGGGCAAGAACAGCATCGACGTGATGATTGGTCAGTCGTTTGAGAAGAACCAGTGGGGACAGAGCCTCTCGGTAGGCGTGAAGGCCAAGGAAGGCGAGGAGAAGTCGATGATACACAACGGTATTTTCGCATGGCCCTCTAACTTCAGCGCCAGTCAGATTTCCTCGTTCTCCGGTGCTCCTTGGGGTGACTCTGCCCTAGCTTCCTTCTTCGGCCGTGTGAACTGGAACTACGACGAGAAATATATGGCCACGTTCACCTTGCGTGCCGATGGCTCTTCCAACTTTGCCCGTGGCCATCGCTGGGGTTACTTCCCCTCAGTGTCTGCCGGTTGGGTCATCTCCTCGGAGAAATTCATGGAGTCGACCAAGAGCTGGATGGACTATTTGAAGGTCCGTGCTTCATGGGGACAGAACGGTAACTGCCAGATTCCTAACTTCCAGTATCTGGCCACCATCGCCTACTCGCCCACCAGCTATGCCGACTACGCTTACAAGTTCGGCAGCTCGATGGCTCAGACCTTGTCGCAGACCAACTATCAGCCGGGTGCTTTCGCCGACATCGTTCCCAACGAGGATATCACATGGGAGACCTCTGAGCAGCTGAATATCGGTTTCGACGCCCGCTTCCTCGACAGCCGTCTGAATTTGAACTTCGACTGGTATAAGAAGACCACAAAGGACTGGCTGATTCAGGCTCCTATCCTGATGGTGCTGGGTACCGGCGCTCCTTACATCAACGGTGGTGACATCGAGAATAAGGGTATTGAGGTGGCACTCTCCTGGCGCGACAAGATTGGCGACGACTTCAACTATCACGCCAACGTGAACTTTGCCACCAACAAGAACAAAGTCACACGTATCGCCAACGAGCAGGGAATCATCAACGGTGCCAACAAGGCTCTCTTCGAGAACTCTTCCTATGTGTCGCGTGTTGAGGTGGGCCACCCCATTGCTTATTTCTACGGAATGTCGTATAGCGGCATCTGGCAGACCATCGACGAGATCAACGAGGCCCGCGCCGCAGGCAAGGCCGTACGTGACGACGCTCAGCCTGGCGATATGATCTGGGACGACTACGATGGCGACGGTGTGATCAACTATGACTTCGACCGCCATGAGATTGGTAATCCTCATCCCGATGTGACACTGGGTGTCAGCCTCGGATTCGACTATAAGGGCTTCGACTTCTCCGTCACAGGCAGTGGCCAGTTCGGCATGCAGGTGATGCAGTATTTCCGCACAGCCCAGCTCGCCAACCCGTATGACAACTTCACACAGGACATCTTCGAGCGCTGGCACGGACAGGGCACCAGCAACACCCAGCCCCGACTGGTGCTGGCCGGTGACAACAACCAGTGGGTTTCTACGCGCTATATGCAGGATGCCGACTTCTTCCGCATTCAGAACATCACGCTGGGATACGACTTCAACAAGATTTGGAAGTCTTCTCCCTTCCAGCAGCTGCGCCTCTATGTGCAGGCACAGAATCTGCACACCTTCACAGGCTACACAGGTGTAGACCCGGAGGTGGGCTCAAGTGGTGGTAATGATTCTTGGGCACGTGGTATTGATGTGGGTCTGTATCCCACCTCGCGCACTTATCTTGTTGGTGTCAATATCAAGTTCTAAAGCAACGATAACATAATTTTTAGGAAGAAAAGATATGAAAAAGATATTAACTATAGCCGCAGCTACATTACTCGCATTCAGCATTTCATCGTGTGAGGATCAGCTGGACTCAATCAATTATACCAAGCAGGACACGGGTAACTTCCCAGCCAGCTCCGACGATGTGGTCAGCGAGCTGAATGGTGTTTATTCTGTTCTCAACGGCTTTGTGACATCTCCGTTGGAGACTCCGTATTTTGTATGGAATCTGATGTCGGACGACTGTAATGGTGGTGGCGGTACCGGTGATACCGAGTCGCATGCCGTAGGCCACATGACGACCAACAAGGAGAATCTCTACGAGAATGCCTGGAAGCACGTCTACGAGGGATTGAACCGTGCAAGTACCATTATTTACTCTATCGACAATGTGGAATGGGCAAATCAAGCCGATCGCGACCAACTGCTGGGCGAGGCTTTGTTCATGAGAGCTCTCTATGTGATGTGGGGCTCGCAGATGTTTGGCAATATCCCCGCTTACTGGCAGGCTGGTTGTCCTACACCCTGTCCGCAGCAGGATGCAGAGACTGTCATCTATCCGCATATCATGGGTGACCTGGTGCAAGCTGCTTCACTGATGACGAAGAAGACCCAGGGCGACGGTCATGCTACCAAGTTTGCCGCCGAGGCTTTGCTGGCACGTGCTTATATGTTCTATCAGGGATTCTACAAGAAGGCTGGAGAGCTGGCAAATGCCAACTTGGCTCCTGTCACCGTGATGACCCTCGATGGCGAGCAGGAACTGACGAAAGACCAGGTGGTGAAGGCCCTTGAGGACGTCATCAACAATGGTGGTTACAGCCTGGTGGGCGACTTCCGCCAGCTGTGGCAGTACAGCAACCAGTTCACTGCCAAGGACTATCCTTTCGTGAAAGACCTGTATGATGCCGGTAAATATTTCGCAGGCAATGGCAACGAGGAGCAGATTTTCCAGATTCAGTTCATGAACTGCCAGTCGTGGAACGGAACAACAGGTATGGGTTACTGCAACCAGCTGTCGCTCTACAGCGGACTGCGCTGTGATGATGATGCTGCCGGAGCTACCGATCCTGTGACGGGGAAGACCTATGTCAATGGTCTTGCCAACACCTTCCCGTTCGGTCAGGGTTGGGGCCAGGGTCCCGTACAGTCAATACTGTGGGACGACTGGGCCGACAACGATATCCGTAAGAAGGCCTCTATCTGCGATGCACTCAACGAGCTGAACCACTTCGTGTTCACCACCAGCTGTACGGAGGACGCAGGCTACTACAACAAGAAGCTGATGCCTGTCACCGTGATGGAGGCCGACTGGGGCGCTTACACGGGCTCTGGCCCATACACATGGTGGGACGTTGCCGATCCGGAGAACTATCAAGGTCCGATGAACGGTAACTGTATGCAGGGCTCGCATTTCTGCGACTTGACCCTGATCCGCTTGGCCGATGTGATGCTGATGCACTCAGAGCTGACCGGCGATGCCACCCAGATGAATAAGGTGCGCGCACGTGCTGGTCTGCCTGCCACGACCTATTCTTGGCAGAACATCAAGAACGAGCGTCGTTTCGAATTGGCATTCGAGGGCGTACGCTTCAACGACCTGCGCCGTTGGTCGGGCATCGACGGTGGCGAGAGTTGCGAGGCCGCCCGTGCTTTGGAGCGTCAGAATGGTTCGAAGGTCAACTACCAAGGCCGTTGGACCACCATGAAGCATGCCACCTCTAGTTGGGCTAAGCGCTATGCCGAGACCAATGGCTTCTTGCAGATTCCAACTTCTCAGATTCAGCTGGTAGGCGACGAGGAAGTGCTCAAGCAGAATCCTGGCTGGGGTAGTGATGCATCTGACTGGAATATGTCAGGAACACCTGTTTATTAATTTAATCAACGAATAGCGAAATGAAAAAGATTATATTATCTATCATGGCATTGGCCCTTCTGGTTGCTTGTGACCCCATGCAGAGCGAGAAGGACTTTGATGCTCCTATCCTGACGGCAGAGCAGTTGAAACAATATTGTTCTGTAACAGTCGATCAGGAAAATGGTAAGAATGTCAACCATGCTGTTGTGAGATGTTCGGCACCGGTGAATGTGATGTGGACGAATAATGTGGAGGTCGTCAAGGCCAACGATGCTCAGTTCACCATGCTGGTTACCGGCAACCACACGCTGACGTGTAAGGCCTGCAATGGCGACGGTTCTGTGGTTTCTGTCGAGTTCCCCATCACGGTCGATGAGTTGTCTGACAGATATCCCGTGCTCCCCCAGTGGGGCTATCTCTACGGCGATGGCGAGAAAGACTGGACTTGGGATACCGAGAGCTTCCCCGGCCAGTGGTTTGCTGGTGCTGTATGGGGCAATTTGGGTTATCTGCCTGGCTCTGGCGACAGCTTCGTACAGGGTGGAAATGGTGTCTGGTGGGGCGCCAAGCCCGAGGAGCTCACCGGTCAGCTGGGCCACTCTAACACGGGTGTTGCCACTGGTGAGGAGGATGCAGGTGCCTATATGACCTTCACCCTGACAGGAACGAAGATTCAGAAGTTTGCTGCCAATGGAAAGGCCATCGGTCAGGAAGGCCTCCTTTCGTTCGACATGACACCGACTATGAATGGCAATGATGTCTGGGCACAGGGCAAGCTGACGGTGACCAACGGTACCATGCTGTTCCCCTTCAAGATCAATGGCGGAGGTAAGGTGGTCAACGAGTTTGAGATCATGCAGCTCGACGACAAGAATATGAAGCTCATCTTTGCAGAGCCCGGAACAGGCTCTTGGAGCGAGGCCACATGGTGGGCCTTCAAGGCGAAGTAACTCTTTCCCGATGAATAACGCTCAACCGCCCCGCGCCGACATGATGCGGGGCGGTTTTGTGCAAATTCGTATGTGGTTTGTTTCGGTAAATCAGATTTTTGTTTTACCTTTGCATGTAATAACATGAAAGATGACTAAAGCGGCAGGCAGTTTCTCGAGAGCGGCATTCACCCTGATGTTGGTGGTGGCGGTGTTCCTTTTCTGGTGGAAAGGTTATCCGCATGCTTTGAGCTACCAGGAGCAGTACCAGCTGTTCCTGTTCGATGGCGGCTACTTCTCCGGAAAGCTGCAGATGGCTGGCGGCCTGGCCGACTATATCGGCGAGTTCCTCACGCAGTTTTATTTCATTCCGTGGCTTGGCGCCCTGCTGCTGGCCGTGCTTTTTGGCTTGCTGCAGCATCTTTTCTACCGTCTGTTGAGAAAGCTGCCACCCTCGTCGTCAGTTCCCTCCTCTTTCCTTTTCGTCCTTTCGTTTCTCCCGCCGGTGCTTCTGCTGTGGCACATGGGCGACGAGAATGTGATGCTGTCGTATGCGGTGGCGCTCTGTGCGGCATTGCTGACTGCCCGGCTCATGATGCGGACTGGCTGGTGGGCCGACCTGCTGGTCGTTCCGCTGTTCTATTGGCTGTTCGGCCCCATGGTGTGGCTCTATGCCGCCTTGCGGGTGGTGCAGTTGGGGTGGCGCTGCGCCTGGATGCTCTTGTGGGTGCTGGCCGTCGAGTGGCTGGCTTACTACACCGTCCTGGGCCAGTGGCCGTTGGAAACCGTGCTCCTCACCATGTGCTATTACCGCATCCCGATGCAGATGCCAGTGCTGCAGTTGCTGATTCCCGTGCTGATGGTGCTCATCGGCCTGGCCGGCCGTCTGTCTCTGAGCCGGAAAGGCAATATGATGGTCGTCACAGGGGGAGTGATTGCGGTGGCCGTGCTGGCCTGGCTGGGCCCGACAAAGGGTTACGACCGCGAGAAATATGAGCTCATCCGCCAGGACTATCTTATTCGCAACGAGCGGTGGAATGAGGTGATTGAGCGTGCCCAGCGCTATCAGGTGCGTACGCCTTTCAGTAGTGTGAGCGTCAATCTGGCTCTGGGCATGACCCGCCAGTTGGCCGACCGTATGTTCGACTTCTACCAAAGCGGCCCCGACGCGCTCATTATGCCCCGTTTCCGCGACATGACCAGCGACCTGCCCTCGGCAGAGGCGTTCTGGCGACTGGGCCTTGTCAACTCCGCGCAGCGCTATATGTTCGACATTCAGGAGTCAATCCTCAACGCGAAGAAGAGCGGCCGCTGCACCCAGCGCATCGTGGAGTGTATGATCGTGAACGGCCATTACGCGACCGCCCGCAAGCATCTCGCCCTGCTGAAGAAGAGTCTGTTCTACCGCAGTTGGGCAGAGCAGGCCGAGCGCATCATGTCGAAAGAGGCCTGGGTGAACACCCATCCCGTGTGGGGCAGGATGCGCAAGCTGCGCTTCAAAAACGATATGCTGTTCAGCTATCCCGAGTTGGAGAAGGTGTTCGGCCTGTTGTTCATCAACAATCCGGAGAACACCCTGGCGCTCGACTATATGATGGGGCAGCTGCTGCTCAAGGGAAATGTGAACGACTTCATGCGCTATATGTCGTGGGTGCAGCAGTATGGCGGCTACCGGTCGATGCCCGTCGGCTACCGCAACGTGGTGGAGGGCGTTCAGCAACCGACCGGCATGGTGGGCTCCTCCTCCTATGCCCGCTATGTGAAGCAGATGAAGACTGACAATGAGAATGAATAAGTATTGGATGATGCGCAAACTGACGTTCTATATCTGGATGGCACTCCTGATGGTGCTGGCAGGCTGCTCTGGACTTCTAAAGCAGCCCTCTGGCAGCGTGGAGCAGCCCTCCAGCGTCGCAGAGCAGCCCTCTATCTATCCCGACTATGTCGGTGTGACCATTCCCGTGGGCATCGCACCGCTCAACTTCAATGCCGCCGACGAGCAGGTGGACCTCCTGGATGTGGTGGTGCGCGGCCAGAAAGGCGGCGAGATGCATGTGCAGGGCGATGTTGCCGACTTCGATATCGACGAGTGGCACCGGCTGACCGCGCTGAACCGCGGCGCCGACCTGGTGTTCACCGTCTGCATGCGGAAAGACGGCCGTTGGTCGCAATACCGCGACTTCAGGGTGCATGTGAGCCCCTTCGCCCTGACCGACTACGGCGTTACCTACCGTCGCATTGCCCCGGGCTACGAGGTGGGCGGCAACATAGGCATCTATCAGCGCGATATCCACACCTTTAAGGAATATGCCATCCTGCAGGAGTCGGCTCTCCCGGGCCGTTGCTTCAACTGCCATACGCCCAACCGCACCGACCCGTCGGCCTTCACCCTCCAGATCCGCGGCGAGGGCGGCGGCACGCTGGTACAGAAAGACGGGCAGCAGGTATGGCTCAACACCAAGACCGACTCAACCAAAGCCGCCGGCAGCTATGCCTACTGGCATCCCGCGGGCCGTTATTGTGCCTATGCCACCAACTCCGTCCATCAGAGTTTCTTCGTCGGCAAGGGCCAGCGCATCGAGGCTTATCATGAGTTCAGCAACATTGTGGTGCTCGACACGCGCACCAACGAGCTGATTCTCTCGCCCCTGCTGCAGACTGACTGGCTGGAAATCTTCCCAGCCTTCTCGGCCGACGGCCGGTATCTCTACTACAGCACATCGCCCCATTGCAGCGTGCCGGCAGAATACGAGAAGGTGAAGTGCAGCCTGTGCCGCATACCCTTTGATGCCCGAACGGGCCGGTTCGGCGAGCGGGTGGACACCCTGCTCAATGGTCCGGCGCTCGACAAGAGCTTCACGCTGGCCCGTCCCAGCTACGACGGCCGCTGGCTGATGTACTGCCAGAGCAGCCGTAGTAACTTTCCCGTGTGCCATAAGGATGCCGACCTGTGGCTGATGGACTTGCAAACCGGCCGGGCGCGTTCGCTCGACGAGGCCAACAGCGACGATACGGAGAGCTATCACAACTGGTCGTCCGACAGCCATTGGTTCGTCTTCAGCAGCAAGCGCGACGACGGCATGTATGCCCGGCTCTATTTCGCATGCATCGACCAGCAGGGCAGGGTGGGCAAGCCGTTCATGCTGCCGCAGCGCCATCCCCGCAAGTACTATGCCGCGATGTTCGACTCGTACAACTGTCCCGACTTCACCCGTGTGAAGGTCAGTTTCGATGTGCGCAAGGCCCGCCGCGAGGTCTTCTCCGACAAGCGGGTGCAGGTCGGTGTGAGGAAATGATGCACCGTCAGTATATCATGATGAATAGTGAGTGAAAAAGAATAAACGATGAGTGATAAGATGAAGCAAACGATGAGGAAAATCATGTGCCTCCCGGTCGTGGCACTGTTGCTTGTAGCCGTCGCCTCGTGCGATGGTCGGCAGGAGCCAAGTGCCGGTCTGTGCCGCATTCACGGCGTGGCGCCCAATCCCAACCTGGAGGGCAAGCAGATATTTCTGGTGCCGCTGACCAACGACACCCGCTGGAACGTCGATTCGGTAGTCATCCGCGACGGCAGGTTTGCGTTCGAGCGCGACACGCTGATGATGGCCAAGATCATCATCGACTACCATTTCCGCCAAGGTTTCCAGCCATTGCTGGTGGTGGTCGAGCCCGGCGATATCCATGTGGAGATCGACTCCATCAGTAGTGCGCACGGCACACCCCAGAACGACTCGCTGCAGATGTGGAAGCAAATCACCGAGGCCCACAATGCCCGGCAGTTTGCCTTGCGGAAAGATGGCCGCGTGGCCGAGGCCGATAGTCTGCATCTGGCCTACAAGCGGTACACCCGTCAGCTGGCTGCCAACTTGCGCGAGGGTGTGCTGCACGACTTCCTCGAGAATCTCTATCCGCTCACTTATCAGAAACAAATGCCCGACGGGCGAATCGTAACAGTTAATGCCGATACTCATGAAGAAATGCAGTAAAAACCTTTGGCAGTGGGGACTGACGCTGGCCTTCGGCCTGATGGTGTTCCTCTTTTGGCGCTACCGCTATCCCCATGCGCTCAGCTATCAGGAGCAATTCCAGATGTTTTTGTTCGACGGGACTTACCTGCGCGAGGTCCTGTCGCAGCCGGGAGGCTTTGCCCGTTATGTGAGCGAGTTTCTGGTGCAGTTTTATAATGTGTTGCTGGTGGGCGCACTGGTGCTGGCCGTGCTCTATATGTTGCTGCAACGGCTGGTGTGGCGGCTCACCACCCGGCTGTCGACTCGTGGCGAAGGCTTCTATTATCCGCTGAGCTTCATTCCCGCTTTGGCACTTTGGTACACCATGGGCGACGAGAGTGTGCTGCTGGCTTATGCCGTTGCGCTCATCATCTGCCTGCTGGCCATGCTGCTCTGGCCCCGTAACAAGTATGCCCAGCTGGCCTGTGTGCTGGTCGGCGTGCCTGTGGTCTATTGGCTGGCAGGTCCGCTGGTGTGGCTGCTCACGGTCTATGTGGCGTGCCGCTGGCTGCTCGACAGCTCCTCGCGTGTGAAGGCATTGGTGGCCAGTGTGTTGCTGGTGCTCTATACACTAGCCTGTATCGGGGTGAGTGTGGCCTGCACCAACTATCCGGCAGCCACGCTGATGACCGGGCTTTTCTACTACCGTTATGTGCAGACGGTGACCGTTATGATGGCCCTGACGGCCCTGTTGTGCGTTGTCGTGCCGCTGACGGTGCGCTATCTGCCTTCTATTCAGACCAAAACCAAGCGCACGGCCCTGCTCACCATGCAGGTGGCGGTGCTGGCTGTCCTGACGGCCGTCGTCGTTCCGAACGGCTTCGACGAGCGCAAGTATGAGCTGATAGAGTACGACTATCTGGTGCGCCTGAAAGACTGGGAGGGCGTCGTTCGCAAGGCCGAGCAGAAGAATCCCGACCTGCCCATGAGCGTGTCGGCCACCAATCTGGCCCTCGCCATGACCGGAAAGCTGGGCGACCGCATCTTCGATTTCTATCAGCATGGCCACGAAGGACTGCTGCCCATTTTCGAGCGTAACTTCACTACCGCCCAGCTGACGGGCGAGATTTACTACCACCTCGGATTGGTGAACACCGCCCAGCGCTTCGCCTTCGAGTCAATGGAGTGCCTGCCCGACTATCGCAAGAGCGTGCGGGTGGTGAAGCGGCTGGCGGAGACCAACCTCATCAACGGGCAATACGGGGTTGCAGCGAAGTATATCAACCTGCTGAAGAAAACCGTCTTCTACCGCAAGTGGGCCCAGCGCACCGAGCAACTCATCGGCCATGAGCAGCTCATCAACGAGCATCCGCAGTATGGATGGCTGCGCAAGGTGCGGCTGCCCGACGATTTCTTGTTCAGCGAAAAGGAGACCGACAAGATTTGCGGACAGCTGTTCCTGCACAATCCGCAAAACAAGATGGCCGTGCAGTATCTGCTCATGCAACCCTTGCTCGACCGCGACATCGAGCGGTTCATGCAGTATCTGCAGGTGGTTCAGGGCAAAATCAGCTACAACCCGCGGGCCGTGCAAGAGGCTGTGGCCCTGGCCTTCGCCCAGCAACGCCAGCAACCGCCGCAGGGACTCATCAGTCCTGTTGTGCTGCAGAGTTTTAACAGTTTCAGCAATGCCATGCGCGAGGGAGGTGCCCAGCTGGAGGCTTTCCGCCGCACTGCCTGGTATTATCTGACGAAAGGTAATTGAGGAACAAGAACGGATTATGAGAAAAGCATTATATATTATAGGTGTCATTTTGCTGCTGACCGCTTGTCAGGAGCAGGTGAGCAACCCTTCGGTGGTCGCTGAGCTGCCGAAAATCTATCCCGACTACGTCGGTGTGACCATTCCCGCGGGCATCGCACCGCTGAACTTCAACTTTGCCGGTGGGGACATCGATCGCATGGATGTTGTCGTGCGGGGCGAGAAAGGCGGTCAACTGCATGTGCAAGGCGATGTTGCCGACTTCGACATCGACGAGTGGCACCGGCTGACAGAGCAGAACCGCGGCGCCAAACTCCTGTTCACGGTCTGTGTGAAGCGCGACGGAGCATGGCGGCAGTACGCCGATTTCAGCATGACCGTGAGTCCTTATGCCCTCGATGAGTGGGGACTGACCTACCGCCGTATTGCCCCGGGCTACGAGGTGTACAGCAAGATGGGCCTCTATCAGCGCGACTTGTCGACCTTCAATGAGTATCCCATCATCGAGAATACACAGGTGCCGGGCATGTGCATCAACTGCCACAGCAGCGCCCAGACCGACCCCTCGCACTTCGTGTTCCACATTCGTGGCTCCCACGGTGCTACCCTCTTCCAAATCGACGGCCAGCGCGAGCTGCTCAAGGCCAAGAACGAACTGCTGGGGGGCTCGATGGTCTATCCCTACTGGCATCCCTCGAAGCAGTATTGTGCCTTCTCCACCAACCAGACACGCCAGGGCTTCCATGTGGCTCACGACGAGCGCATCGAGGTGTTCGACCTTTCGAGCGACGTCTTTGTCTACCATCCCGCCACGCATGAGATCATTACCGACAGCCTCTTGCAGACCAAGGATTGGTCGGAGAACTCACCCGTCTTCTCTCCCGACGGCCGTTGGCTGTACTACATGACCTGTCTGCAGCGCGAATACCCCGCCGACTTCAAGAAAGAACAGTACAACCTGTGCCGCATTGCCTTCGATGCACAGACGGGCCGCTTCGGCGACAAGGTCGACACGCTCTTCAATGCCGTGAAGATGGGCAAGAGCCTCACGTGGCCGCGCCCCTCCTATGATGGCCGTTACCTGCTCTTCACCCTGCAAGACTATGGCTATTTCTCTGTGTGGCACAACGAGAGCGACCAGTGGCTGCTCGACCTGCAGACGGGTGATGCGCGCCCGCTGACCGAGGCCAACAGCAACCGTGCCGACAGCTATCACAACTGGAACGTCAATTCCCACTGGGTGGTGTTCACCAGCCGCCGGGGCGACGGCCTTTACACGCGTCTCTATCTCATGTCTATCGACGAGCAAGGCCGCGCTTCGAAGCCTTTCCTGCTGCCACAGCGCAATCCGTGGGACTATTACGATGGCTCGATATACTCTTTTAATACGCCTGATTTCACCAAAACGAAAGTAGATTTCAACGCGTGTGAGGCAGGGAAAGAAATTAGTAGTGACAAGCGTGTGGAAACTCACATGAGGCATTAAAAAACATCTTTTAACGTCAAATTAGTTACAAAAAGTTTGTGGAGTCACAGAAAAAGTGTAATTTTGCAACCGAAACCAAAAACTAGCATTGAAAATGTTATTTACAGTATCTACAACATGGTGGTGGCGTCGCTCAAGATTGAAACAGTCGTGAGTAACGAAGCTATGTGGATATGTCGAAACAAAAATATCAACGAAAGCCTGTCGTTCTTACGGCAGGCCTTTTTTTTATAATAATAAGGTGTAAGCGACTAATGTAGGTAACTCTGGATGCAAGTAATAACAACACAAAAATAGAAACTATGGTAATGAAAGAAGTTTTAGACAGAATACTCAATCATGAGACTCTCACGCGAGAGGAAACACGAGATATTCTGGTGGGTATCACAAAGAGTGAGTTCCCCATGGAGCAGATTACGGCTCTGCTCACTGGTTTGCAAATGCGAGGCATCACCGTCGACGAACTGTTGGGTTTTCGCGATGGCATTCTGGAGACAGGGGTGCCCGTGCCGTTAGAGTGTGACCGCTACATCGACGTGGTGGGCACGGGCGGCGACCGCAAGAACACGTTTAATATCTCGACGACGTCCTGTTTTGTCATCGCTGGCGCGGGATATAAGGTGGCCAAGCATGGCAATTATGCTGCTACATCTACCAGCGGAGCGTCGAACGTGATAGCCAATCATGGCGTGAAGTTCACCGACGACCTGGACCGACTGAACCGTTGCATCAATGAGTGCGGCATTGTCTACCTGCATGCACAGCTTTTCGCTAAGGCCATGAAGTTTGTGGGGCCTATCAGAAAAGCATTGCAGTTTCCCACTTGTTTCAACCTGCTGGGCCCTATTGTCAATCCCAGCAAGCCTCAGTGCCAGTTGTTGGGTGTGGCCACACTCGACCAGATGCGGCTCTACAGCAATGTGTATCAGAAAATAGGTATCGACTATGGCATCGTGAACTCTGTCGACGGTTATGATGAGATTTCGCTCACAGGCGACTTCAAGGTGAAGACCAATCAGTATGAGCGTGTCTTCAAACCCGCGGATCTGGGATTCGACATTGCCAAACCAGAAGAGTTGGTAGGTGGCGCCACAGAGATAGAGGCCAAGGAGATTTTCGACCGGGTGCTTGCCAATACTGCCTTGCCTGCACAGAAGAATATTGTCTTGGCTAATGCGGCCTTTGGCATACAGGTGCTTGAGCGTGGCGGGAAAAGCATTGACGAGTGTATCGAGATTGCGCGCGAGTCGATTGACAGCGGCAGGGCTTTGCAGACCTTCAAGAAGTTTGTGGAACTGAACAGCTGACGAGAGATGAAAGATGTTTTAGACGAGATCATTGCTTACAAACGGGTGGAGGTGGCACGCTTCAAAGAATTGTTGAGCGAACACGAGATACATCAGCGCGTGGAGGCTATGCTTGGCACTCCTGTGGCCTCCCTGCGCGCCTCGTTGCTGGCCTCGGAGAGCGGCATCATCAGCGAGTTTAAGCGCAAGTCACCGTCGAAAGGGTGGATCAAGGAGGATGGCAGGGCCGACGAGATTCCGTTGAGCTATCAGCAAAATGGGGCGGCAGCCATCTCTATACTCACCGACGAGAAGTATTTTGGCGGCAGCGATGCCTTTATAGAGGTCGCCCGGCAGTCGGGTGTTACGGTTCCGGTGCTCTATAAGAATTTCGTCATCGATGAGTATCAGCTCTTTCAGGCACGCCTTTGTGGAGCCAGTGCGGTGCTGCTTATTGCTGCCGACCTTGCACTAGCCGAATGCCGTGCGCTGCTTTGCACTGCTCATGATCTGCAGTTGGAGGTGCTGCTCGAGTTGCACGATGAGCGGGAACTCGACTATGCAGACTTAGAGCCCGATGTGCTGGGTGTCAACAACCGAAACCTCGGCACATTCATCACCGATGTGCAGAACTCGTTCCGCATGGCATCCTGGCTGCCAACGGATGCTTGTAAGGTGAGTGAGAGCGGCATCTCGCATCCGCAAACGGTGTGTGACCTTCGTCGGGCAGGCTTTCATGGTTTCCTTATCGGCGAGAGTTTCATGAAGTCGTCGGCGCCAGGCATGGCCCTGAAAGCGTTTATAGCCGAGATGGAAGATAGAGGGCTCGCAGGTCTTTCAGACCGTCTCATTGTAACTCCTGAAACTTGAATAAACTCAATACATGGTAATAAAAGTTTGTGGCATGCGTGAGCCGGAGAATATTCAGGCTGTAGAGCAGTTGGACGTCGATATGCTGGGCTTTATCTTTTGGCCTGGTAGTCCGCGGTATGTAGGGCAGATATACCCCAAGGCAGGCTCACTTGCCGACGATTTGTCAGGAAATGGGCGCTATGAAGCAAAGAAGGCTGCTCGCGTGGGAGTGTTTGTAGACGACAGTCCTCAGAACATTGTTGCCCATGTGCGAAACTGCCATCTTCAGTATGTGCAGTTGCATGGCAGCGAGTCACCGATGATGATTGACAGTTTGCGCCATTTGCTTGCCCCCGGCATCCGCATCATCAAGGCGCTGAGCATCGGTTCGCCTGCCGACATGGAGCGCTACAAAGTGTATGAAGGACATGTGGACATGTTCCTTTTCGACACAAAGTGCCAGAGCGTTGGGGGAAGCGGAAAACAGTTCGACTGGTCGGTGCTGAATGCATACGATGGCTCTGCTCCTTTCCTTCTAAGCGGTGGTATTGGCCCTGATGATGCTGAAAGGGTGAAGGGCTTCCGTCATTCGAGGCTGGCAGGCATAGATCTCAACTCTCGTTTCGAGGCCCGTCCTGCCGTGAAAGATGTCAGTGCCCTGCGGAGATTTCTCGATGAAGTGAGATAAACCCAAAAACCACACAAAAACAAAATAGATGACAATGAATAAGATTAACCAACTGTTTACGTGTTCAAAAGGGCGCAAACTGCTTTCGCTCTATTTCTGTGCCGGCTGCCCCACCTTGGAGGGTACGGCAGACGTGATTCTGACCTTGCAACGGCGGGGCATCGATATGATAGAGGTTGGCATTCCTTTTAGCGACCCGCTTGCCGACGGGCCTGTCATACAAAGTGCTGGAACCGTGGCCTTGAAAAACGGAATGACATTAACCCGCCTGTTCGGCCAATTACGAGATATAAAAGACAAGGTGCATATTCCACTCGTGATGATGGGGTATCTCAATGTCATTCTGCACTATGGCATAGAACGTTTCTGCCAGAGTTGTGTGGAGTGTGGCGTTTCGGGTATGATTATTCCCGACCTGCCCTTTCAAGACTATCTTGACGTGGTGAAACCGGTGGCCGACCGCTACGATTTGCGGGTAATCATGATGATAACCCCGGAAACAAGCGAAGAGCGCATCCGTTTCATTGACGAGCATACCAATGGCTTCATCTATATGGTCAGCTCGGCCAGCACAACGGGTGCCCAGCAGAGTTTCAATGCGGCCAAGCAAGAGTATTTCAGGCACATCAACTCGATGAACCTGCGCAATCCCCGGATGATAGGTTTCGGCATTTCCAACAAGCAGACTCTCGATAGTGCACAACAGCATGCTGCCGGTGCGATTATCGGATCGAAGTTTGTCACACTTCTCAACGAAACACAGCATCCCGACAAGGCTATGGACTTGCTCTACGATGCCTTGAGTAAGTAATGTGACCCTGGACGGTTCAGCAGTAGAACAAACAATAAGATTCGAACAAAACCAGCATATTTAGCAAAATGAAAGATAGTTTTTTAGTCAATGATAAAGGTTTCTATGGGGAGTTTGGCGGTGCATACGTGCCCGAAATACTGTACAAGTGTGTGCACGATCTGCAAGAAGCCTATCTGCCCATCATCACAAGTGATGAGTTCAAACAAGAGTATCACCAGTTGCTGCGCGACTATGTGGGCCGGCCGTCACCTCTTTATTATGCCCGTCGCATGAGTGAGAAGTATGGCTGCCAGCTTTATCTGAAACGCGAAGACCTTAACCATACAGGTGCCCATAAAATCAATAACACCATCGGACAGATTCTTCTGGCAAAGAAGATGGACAAGACACGTGTCATAGCTGAGACTGGGGCAGGGCAGCACGGCGTGGCAACGGCCACCGTATGTGCGCTGATGGATATGAAGTGCGAGGTGTTTATGGGTGCAACCGACGTGGAGCGGCAGCACACCAACGTGGAACGTATGAAGATGCTTGGTGCGCAGGTGCATCCGGTGCGTACCGGAAACATGACGCTCTCTGATGCTTGTTCGGAAGCCATTCGCGACTGGTGTTGCCATCCGCAGGACACGTTCTATATCGTCGGTTCGACCATGGGTCCTCATCCCTATCCCGACCTGGTTGCCCGTATGCAGAGTGTCATCTCCGAGGAAATCAAATGGCAATTGCAAGAGAAGATAGGGCGTGATTATCCCGATTATCTTATGGCTTGCATCGGTGGTGGCAGCAATGCCGCAGGCACTATCTATCACTATGTGGATGACGAGCGTGTAAAGATTGTGCTGGCTGAGGCTGGCGGCCAGGGATGGGATACAGACCATACTGCGGCTACTATTCATCGGGGCACAACAGGTATTCTGCATGGTGCGAAGATGCTCGTTATGCAAGATGACGACGGCCAGATACAGGAGGCGTTCTCCATTTCTGCCGGCCTGGACTACCCTGGCGTAGGGCCCATGCATTGTAATATGGCAAGTAAAGGCCGGTCGAGAGTGC
The DNA here is from genome assembly GCA_002350805.1 of Prevotella sp. UBA2850. GTDB lineage: Bacteria > Bacteroidota > Bacteroidia > Bacteroidales > Bacteroidaceae > Prevotella. Next base: position 23,576 of record DEFO01000058.1, on the reverse strand, counting down.
TGAGCATCAACGACGATGAGGCTATCTATGCCGGTTATGAGCTGACACGCATGGAAGGCATTATTCCAGCCATCGAGAGTGCTCATGCCATTGCAGCATTGAAGAAAATGCAGTTCATGAAAGACGATGTAGTGGTGCTTACGGTCAGTGGACGTGGCGATAAAGATGTAGAAACCTACTTGAATAACAAAAACTTAGCTAAAGAATATGGAAATTTTTAACTATCAGACGGTGAGTCGTACGATTCTGGCCGACCTCTACACCCCCGTAGGAGTGTATATGCGGTTGCGCGACATCTATCCCATGAGTGTACTGATGGAGAGCAGCGACTATCACGGCAACGACAATGCGCGCTCGTTTATCGCCCTAAATCCTATTGGCAGTGTGGCCATTGGTCATGGCGAAGCTGTTTGTACGTTCCCTGATGGCTCGACCACAAGCCATGAGGTGAACGATGTTTATCGCGCCGACCATGCCATCCGCGCATTTCTATCCCGGTTGAAGGTCGAGGGAGAGAACGCTCAGTTTTGTGGACTTTATGGCTATACATCGTTCAATGCGGTGCGCTATTTTGAGAATATTGCCGTAAAAGACGAGACCATGGAGCGCAACGATGCCCCCGATATGTACTATATTCTCTATCGGGACATCATCGTGTTCGACCACTTCAACAACCAGCTTACCATGGTCACGCTTGGCGAAGAAAAAGATCTTGACGACTTGGAACGGCATATCAACAAGACCAACATTCCGACTTACGAATTCCATGCTGTTGGCGAAACCACCTCGACGCTAACCGACGAGGAGCACAAAGCCAACATCCGGCGGGGCATTCAGCATTGTCAGCGTGGCGATGTGTTTCAGATTGTGCTCTCGCGTCGTTTCGTTCAACGCTTCGAAGGCGATGATTTCAAGCTCTATCGTGTGTTGAGGAGCATCAATCCCAGTCCTTATCTTTTCTATTTCGACTTTGGCGGCTTCCGCATTTTTGGCAGTTCCCCGGAGACTCATTGCAGGATAGAGGCCCAGACCGGGAATACAGAAGGTGGTTTCCGTGCTTATATCGATCCTATTGCGGGGACTACCCGCCGTACGGGCAACGCCGAGCAAGACAAAGTCAATGCCGAATATTTGCGTCATGACCCTAAAGAGAATGCCGAACACGTGATGTTGGTCGACTTGGCACGCAACGATCTGAGCCGCAACTGCCATGATGTGAAGGTTGATTTTTATAAAGATTTGCAGTATTATAGTCATGTGATTCACTTGGTGAGCCGTGTCAGTGGCGAGCTGGATGCTGGTGCCGACCCAATCAAGGCTTTTATCGACACCTTTCCTGCAGGCACGCTTTCAGGCGCACCTAAGGTCCGGGCCATGCAGCTTATCAGCGAATATGAGCCCCACAACCGTGGCGCCTATGGCGGATGTATAGGTTTCATCGGACTGAATGGAACGCTCAATCAGGCTATTACCATTCGCACTTTTGTCAGTCGCAATGGCGAACTGTGGTTTCAGGCTGGCGGTGGTATCGTTTCCAAAAGCAACGAAGAGTATGAGTTGCAGGAAGTGAATAACAAACTGGGGGCGCTCAGACGGGCTATCGCCATGGCAGAGCGCATGTAGAGAAAAAGAATCTGAGAAATTGAATAAGACATTGCATGATGAAAATAGTGATCATTGATAATTACGACTCGTTTACCTACAACCTGAGTCATCTTGTAAAAGAGTTGGGAGCAGATGTCACAGTGCTTCGAAACGATCAGTTTACGCTTCCGCAGCTGCAGCCGTTCGACCGCATCATCCTTTCGCCAGGACCGGGCATCCCGTCGGAGGCAGGACTGTTGCTCGATGTCATCCGTACCTATGCCGGCCATAAACCCATGCTCGGTGTATGCTTGGGTCATCAGGCCATAGGTGAGGTGTTTGGCGCGCAGCTTGTCAATCTGAGTGAGGTGTTCCATGGTGTAGCCACCGAAGGCACCCAGTTGGGCAATGACCCCATCTTTGCAGGTTTGCCACGGCGTATCACCATGGGACGATATCATAGTTGGGTGGTCGATAAAGAGTCTCTTCCTGACACGCTGGAAATCACAGCTTTAAGCGACGAAGGACAGATTATGGCTTTGCGCCACCGGAGCTACAACATTCATGGCATACAGTTCCATCCTGAGAGTGTGCTCACCCCGCAAGGGCATGACATTGTGCGCAATTGGATGAATCTATAAAGTAGATATCCACTAATGGATAGGTATGGGTGGGCTATTCTATTTGAAAGGCTCACCTTCTTGTTTCATGATGCGTTTTACGTCGCTGGCGGAGAAGGGTACGGGACCGCGGCCTAGCTCAGGGGCATTGAACGATTTGAGGCACTGGTCGTAGAACGACGGGTCTTTTTGCGGCAGACAGAAGGGTTTGTGGGCCCGTCCCTGGCGGTCGACGTAACAGAAATATGGCTTTCCGTAGAGGCCGTCGTCGCGTTTCGAGGCAAAAACAAACCACCGGCTGTTGGAAGACCATGAGTGATAGGTGTCGCTCTTCTCGCTATTGACGTTGTCGAGCATCATCAGACGGCCGGTCTGCAGGTCGAGCAAGCGCTGCTGGCTCTCGCGATGCCAGATGGGGAAGGTGCCGTAGTCTTGCACGGTGAAGAGCAGGTAGCGGCCGTTGGGGCTGACGCGCGGATGACAGACGGAGGCCGGAATGCCGGTTGTGGGGAGCTGCTGGTTGTTTGCCGACAGCATCGACCGGATGATTTGTGGGCTGAGAATGGTGTCTACCTGCGCACCCAGCTGGCCCGTCTGTTCATCGAAGGCAATGCGGCAGAGACGATATTGCAACTGCTCGAGTTGTTGGGGCAGTTGCACATGCGGCGCCCGGCAGAAATAGATGTGGCGGCCGTCGGGCGCGAAGGTGGGGAAGGTCTCGAAAGCCAGACTGTCGGCGAGTAGCGGCGAGTGGATGATGATATTCTGTTGCAGGTCAGCCACATAGACGTCCGAAGCCTTGTCGTAGACCTCAAGGCGTTTGCTCGGGGTGGAGTGGAAGGCAGGGATGATGATATTGGTAGAGAATACCACGTAGCGTCCCGACGGACTGAAGCCGAAATAGACGCTGCCCGACACCATCTCGGGTGTCTTCAAGGCGAGTTTTCGCAACATTCCGTTTTGGTTGAGCACGGCTCCGCCGCCCTCTCCGCGTACATACATCATGGACAGTTGCGGGTTCTGATGGCCGAAAGTATGGCAGTTCATGCAGCGGTTGCCCACCTGTTGATAGTCGCAGATAATGCGCTCGTCGAAGTTCTCAACGCACCGCTCGCGCAGGGTGAGGTTGTTGAATATCTCGTAGTCGGGCTCAATGAGTCGGTAGGTAAGACAGGGGTCTAGCTCGTCGCTGACCACCTGCCATGTGAATGGCTTGTATTCGGTCCACTGTCCGGCGATGAGGGCGGTGATGGTGACCGTCAGGCGCGGGCTCTCGGCCATCAGTTCTTTCCAGTCGGCCATCTTAAAGACTGCTTTGTTGCCCTTGGCATTCAGGGTGAGTGCATGGCGGGCGCCCTCGACAGTCACCTGCAGGGCCTCACAACGATTGTCGCGCAACAGGAAGTTGAGCGGTGCGATGTTGCGGGGAATGGTGATATCGGTGTAGTCGGGGTAAATGACAGGTTGCTGCGGGGCTTTCCTGACGCTAGTTCCCGGCTTGGGCGTGCAGGCTGCCAGACAGCAGACGGCCAGCAGCAGGAGCACGATATGGCGTGTGTAGGTGGCTTTTCTCATGGTCGGCGGGCTTGAGTTTTGTCGAAATAATACCAATAGGTGTCTTTGAAACGGCTGCTGCCTCGCTGTCGGTTGTAGTCGGCAAACCGCTGCATCACTTCCGGGCTTTTGATGTATCGCGACCACTCGTCGGGCGGTGCCTGTGTGCCGGCCAGCCAGATGCAGAGTGCCTGCTGGTAGAGCGGCTTCACCTGTTCTGGCTGCTGGCTCATGCAGTAGCGGTCGTAGTCGCGCTTGAACCCTTCGATGTCGCGCAGCAACAGCAGGCTGCACAGCATATAGTCGAGTGCAACGGTGTTCTTGGGGTTGCTGTCGAGCAGCTGTGTCATGATGTTGTGGGCATTGTCGTTCAGCATCAGGGTGTCTTTCTGGTTGCGCATCTGGCGTTTCTCCTCTAGCAGCACGCCGTGGTTCTGCCTCATGTTGGCGGCCCAGTGGCGGTAGGCGAGGGTATGGTCTAGAATGCCCAGATACTTGTTGGCTGCCTCTATGTCGCCGCTGACGAGGTTGCATTCGGCTAGCCGTTTCATCATGCGGGCGTTGCGGTTGTCCTGCGAGAAGACACTGTTCATCAGGGCGGCCCGCTCGGTGAATGTCATGTCGCCCAAAGCCCAGTAAAGCTCATTCATGTTGTTGATGATGAGGCGCGGCGTCTCGGGACCAATCTGATAGAAGGTGCCCAACTCGTGGGGCGAGTATTTCAGCAGCTTGTCGGGCAGTTGTCCTTTCTGAGCCTGCACCAGGTTGTAGAAAAACATCATGATGTCGGTACGATAGGCCGACTGTTCGACCAGTTGCTCTACCTGATTGTAATGTCCCCAGTAGTATTCGTTGTCGACGGCAAAGTTTTTCTCCAAGATGAAATCGGGCTTTCCTATCTTGCCCAGTTGCGGTGTGCCGAAGCACCACCAGCAGGCAACGCATGCCACAGGCAATGCCAACAGGCCCAGCAGGCGCTTCTTACGAACCAGCCATGCCACCATCCAGGCGCCTGCCAGCCATCCGATGATGCCGATGAGCGATGACAGACGGTACTCTGCCCGCAGAAAGAATATGCCCTCGATGGTCATGCCGATGATGGCCAGCCACGTGGCGGGGTTGCGGTGGAGGCCTATGAGCTGCAAGATGCGGCGTAACAAGTCGCCCATCACCAACAGGCAAAGTGTCAGGATGACAGGTCCGAGATAGAGATAATAATAAAACTGAGTGAGAAAATCGCCCGCGAGACGAGCCAACCATCCGTTACGCTCACCATAGGAGGCGACATACGACCAGGTGAGCAGGAAAACCTGATTCTGCTCCTGATAGAAAAAGTGATAGGGATAGCAAAACAGGAAGAAGGCCAGGCAGGCCAGTGCCCATGCAGCCAGTACTCCGTAGATGTAATGCCTTTTCAGCGAGAAACTCATTTGGGTTGGTTGTTACAGAATGGTTTTTGGTCAGATGATGTTCTGATATGCAAAAGTACACTTTTTTGGTGAATGCACAAAAAAAACGACCGTGAAATCACTTCAGGGCCGTTTCTGCGTTACTACTTACTTACCTTTTACTTAAACCTATAATATCATTTCCTAAGGTTCATCTAGTTTTGTTCCTGTGTTTGTCGTTAATAACATGGTGCAAAGATATGTAAAAAAGTTTATCTTTGCAAAAATATTTACTTTTTCTGTGTTCTAAATCATGATTTTAAACACTTTTTGCTTTCATCATCCCTGTAAATGGGGAGAATTATCTGCGATTTGCTTGTTTTTGATACTCGGAAGGTGTCATTCCGGTAGCTTTCTTGAAACATGCAATGAAGTTGGAACGTGACTTAAAACCTACACTTTCGGCGATGGCCTCGAGCGTCATGTTGCTGAAATTCCTGTCGGCCAGCTTGCGGCAGGCTTCGTGGACGCGGTATTCGCTCAGATAGGCACTGAAGTTCTTGTTGAACTCCTGGTTGATGACTTGCGAGACATACTTGTAGTTCGTGCCGACCATCTCGGCCAGGGTGTTCAGGTCGAAGTCGTTGTCGTAGATTTTGTCGGAATACTCCATCACATTGATGATCTTACTCAGTATGTCCTGCTTGTCGTGGTCGGCCAGGTTGCTGTTCTTATAGCGGGGCTGCTCGTTGGAATGCAGGCTCTCATTCTCTTTCTTCAACTCCTCAATGACCCGCTCGTACAACTCGCGCTGCTGTTTCTCCTGTTTGCGATACTCAATGTTGTCGAGGTAGATCTGGTAGAGCGTTTTGTTGGTTTCTTTCAGCTTGCGGTTGTTGATGTAGAGTATCAGGGCGGCGAAGATGAGCGACACTACCACCACGTTGGCACTAATGGTCACAACGACCTTGGTCAGGTCGTTGTGATTACCTTCGTGGTAGGAGTAGGTCAGGAAGATCAGCGTGCCCACCGAAATGAAGTAGAGTAAGGCTAGTAATCTTATTCTTTTCATGATTTTCCGTAAGTTTTTGTCGGATAACGCCTGTCCTTACATGGTCTCCAGCATTCGTTTGATGACCACCGAACACGATATTTCGCGGTTGGCGGCTTCGGGAATGACGATGGAGTTAGGACTTTCGATGACGTCGTCGGTGACAATCAGACCGCGGCGGACGGGCAGACAGTGCATGAATTTTCCGTTGTTGGTCACCGCCATGTGTGCTGCGTCGATGGTCCAGCTCATGTCTTTCGACAGAATCTTGCCGTAGTCGGCGGGGTTGGTGACACCCGGACAGCTCCAGTTCTTCGCATACACGAAGTCGGCATCAGCCAAAGCTTTCATCTGGTCGTATTCCACACGCGCATTTCCCACGAACTTCGGGTCCAGCTCGTAGCCTTCGGGGTGGGTGATCACAAAGTCCACGTCGGCCGCATTCATCCATTGCGCGAACGAGTTGGGCACGGCCTGAGGCAGCGCACGGCAATGGGGAGCCCATGTGAGCACCACCTTCGGACGGCGTGTGGGAGCGATTTCGGCATCGGCATACTCCTTGATGGTAATCAAATCGGCAAAAGCCTGCAACGGATGCACGGTGGCGGTCTCCATGGCAAATACGGGCTTGCCGCTGTATTTGATGAATTGGTTGAGCACCGTCTCGGCATAGTCGTAGTCGCGGTCGGTGAGTCCGGCGAAGCTGCGCACGCCAATCATGTCGCAATAGCAACCCATCACGGGGATGGCTTCGAGCAAATGCTCGCTCTTGTCGCCGTCCATGATGACGCCACGCTCGGTCTCCAGCTTCCAGGCACCGGCGTTTACGTCGAGTACGATGACATTCATACCCAGGTTCATGGCTGCCTTTTGGGTGGACAGGCGTGTGCGTAGCGAGTTATTGAAGAAGATCATCATGAGCGTTTTGTTCTTGCCCAGATGCTGATATTTATAACGGTCGTTCTTGATTTCTTGTGCCTCGGCCAGTGCTTTCTCCAATGGGCCGATGTCTTCTACGTTGATAAATGTATTCATATTCTTTTTCTGTTGTTATTTATTCGCTGTTATGGGAATGGTCAGCGTCTGACGCCCAGGGCTAAGTAGCCACCCATGTCGCCGCTCACATTGACCGAATAGCTTTTGAGGATGATTCTATTTCTGTTTTTTCACCTCTTCATTATGCTTGCCTGACTTGTCCGTCGCCCTCGATGAGCCATTTGTAGGTGGTGATCTCCTCTAATGCCATCGGACCGCGCGGTCCCAGCTTCTGGGTGCTGATGCCTATTTCGGCTCCTAGCCCGAACTGTGCACCGTCGGTAAAGCTGGTAGGGGCGTTCCAGTAGACACAGGCCGCATCGACCTCTGCCTGAAAACGGTGCGCATGCTGTTCGTTGCGGGTGATGATGCACTCGCTGTGGCCGCTTCCGTAACGGCTGATATGACTGATGGCGGCTTCAAGGGTCGGCACTGTCTTGACCGCCATGGCATAATCCATGAACTCAGTACCGAAACTGTCGGCGGTGGCTGGGGAGAGCAGGGCTGCCGGATAGTGGCCTTGCAGAGCTGCGAAGGCGTCTTCGTCGGCCTCTATCCTGACGTTCTTGACGCTCAGTGGGGCACACAATGCCGGCAGGTCGGCCAGTCGGGAGTGGTGAATCACAAGACAGTCGAGCGCATTGCATACACTTACGCGCCGTGTCTTGGCATTCTCAACGATGTTGCGGCCCATCTCCAGGTCGCCATCTTCGTCGAAATAGGTGTTCACCACGCCAGCCCCGGTCTCGATGACTGGCACTCGGGCATGGTCGCGTACGAACTCGATGAGTTTCTTGCCGCCGCGAGGAATGCACAAGTCGATATATCCCACGGCATTGAGCATCTCGCCAGTAGCCTCGTGGGTGGCTGGCAGCAGGGTGGCAACGGCCGCGTTGATGCCGTTGTTCTGCAGGATATTGTGGATGAGGCCGACGATGGCGCGGTTGCTGTGGTCGGCGTCCTTGCCACCTTTCAGCACACAGGCATTACCGCTCTTGAGACACAGCGAGAACACGTCGAACGTGACATTGGGCCGGGCCTCGTAGATCATGCCGATGACTCCGAAGGGCACCGACACTCGTCGCAGGCGCAATCCGTTGGGCAGGGTGGTCTGCTTCAGCGTCTTTCCCAGCGGACTGGGCAGCGAAGCCACCTTCCGCATATCATTGGCAATGCCTTCCAGACGGACTGGCGTGAGTTGCAGACGGTCGTACAGCGGATTCGACGGCTGCATGAGAGCCAGGTCTTCGGCATTGGCTTTCAGCAGTCGCTGTTCGTTGAAGGCTATGGCATCGGCCACTTCGAGCAGGATTTTGTTCCTGCTCTCGTCGCTGATCAGAGCCAGTTGCTTGCTGGCAGTGCGCGCTTGCCCGAAAATAGGTGTCAGACTTGTCATCATGCTTGGGGTATGAATTCGGTGTGTGGAGTGGTCTCGGGATGCTCGGTCAGGCCTACAAGAATGTTGTCGCGCTCGCCATTGGCAATGATCACGCGGATGCCTGCCTGCTGAACCCTGCGGGCCGTGGTGTATTTCGAGTGCATGCCGCCACGCCCGAAGGCACTTTTCTCGGTCTGGATATATGCTGAGAGGTCGTCATCAGGAGCGACAGTTGGCAGCAATACCGACTCCGGACTGTCGGGATGGCCGGTATAGATGCCGTCGATGTTGCTCAGCAGTATCAGTGTGTCGGCGTTTATCATCTGTGCGATGAGACCCGACAGCTCGTCGTTGTCGGTGAACATCAGCTCGGTGACGCATACGGTGTCGTTCTCGTTGACGATGGGCAGCACCCCGTTCTTGAGCATCACCGTCATGCAGGCCCGTTGGTTGTCGTATTGCTCACCCGGTTCGAAATTCTCCTTCATGGTGAGCACCTGCCCGATGTGGATATGAAACTCGCGGAACAAATCGTAGTAGAGACCGATGAGTTTCACCTGTCCGAGAGCGGAGAACAGCTGGCGCTGCTCAACAGAGTCGAGCGAATGCTCTACTTGCAGCTCGCTACGGCCGCAGGCAACGGCTCCCGAGGATACCAGTATCACCTCATGTCCCTGCCGTTTGAGCCAGGCTATCTGGTCGACCAAGGCCGACATGCGGGTAACATCCAGTTTTCCGTCGGCACGGGTCAGCACGTTGGAACCTATCTTTACTACTATTCTTCTTTCCATAAGCCGTTTGTAATGGGTGCATTAAGACATGCTTGACAGCTGTTTGACTTCGTGAGACAGGCACAAAGAGAACACGATCTCGATGGCCAGCATCAGTGCGGCCAGTACGGCTGGCTGGCAAAACAACCCTACGATGAGCGTGACGATGGGGATGAAAATGGAAAACACCATATAGCTGCGCGACTGGTAAAGCCAACTGAACGGCATGAGATGGGCGCCAAAAATCATGGCATAGACCATCAGCATCTTTTCGGGAACGGCCGCAAACACCCACATGGCAATCAGGATGTAGAGCAGCTGGTTGACCGAGAAGATAATGCCTGCCTTCGTCAGAGGGTTGCCTTTGCCCTCAAAATCTATCTTGAGCACTCTTGACAGGGCCCATGCCAAGGGGAAAAGAATGGCAGAACAGCAGAAGGTAAGCAGGTTCTTCTGCTCGATGCTCAAGTGGGTAAGATGGATGACGAGGAGCAACGCCCATATCACGACGGATGCCAGAATGAAGTGGAGTCCTTTCTTCTGGCGCCGCGAGCAGTCTTTGATGAGTTCTTGCAGTTGGTCCATATCGTGGCGTGATGGTTATTTCTTGTCTTTGTTCCTGATTTCCACCCGGCGTATCTTGCCACTGATGGTCTTGGGCAGCTCATCGACGAACTCAATGATGCGCGGGTATTTATATGGAGCCGTTTCTTTCTTCACGTGCTGTTGCAGTTCCTTGATGAGTGCGTCGCCGGCTTTGTCCTTCCATTCTTTGCCAAGGACCACCGTGGCCTTCACCACCATGCCGCGGATGTCGTCTGGAACACCTGTAATGGCACACTCCACGACGGCGGGATGGGTCATCAGCGCACTCTCTACCTCGAACGGACCGATGCGGTAACCGGAGGACTTGATGACGTCGTCGATGCGCCCCTCAAACCAATAGTAGCCGTCTTCGTCGCGCCAGGCCACGTCGCCCGTGTGGTAAATGCCGTCGTGCCAGGCCTCACGGGTGAGTGCCTCGTCGCGGTAATACTCCTTGAACAGACCGATGGGCTTGCGCTCGCCCACGCGTACCACGATCTCACCTTTCTCTCCGTCCTCACAGCGGGTACCGTCGGGCTTCAGCAAGTCGATATCGTATTGGGCGTTTGGCATGCCCATCGAGCCTGGTTTGGGCTTCATCCAAGGCATGGTGCCCAGGGTCATGGTGGTCTCGGTCTGTCCGAATCCTTCCATCATCTGAATGCCGGTCTTCTCTTTGAACTTGTCGAAAACGGCCGGGTTGAGGGCCTCGCCGGCAGTGGTGCAGTATTCCAGACTGCTCAGGTCGTAGCGCGAGAGGTCCTCGCGAATCATGAAACGATAGATGGTGGGCGGAGCACAGAACGATGTCACCCTGTATTTCTCTATCTGGCGCAACAGCGTGTCGGCATTGAACTTCTCGTGGTCGAACACAAAGACGGTTGCACCGGCAAACCATTGTCCGTAGAACTTGCCCCATACGGCCTTGCCCCATCCCGTGTCGGCCACGGTCAGATGCAGTGAGCCTTCGTGCAGGTTGTGCCAGAAGACGCCCGTCGTCAGGTGTCCCATGGCATACAGATAGTCGTGAGCCACCATCTTGGGCTCGCCGCTGGTGCCACTGGTGAAGTACATCAGCATGGTGTCGTCGTTGCTGTTGACGTGCTCGGGACGTACGAACGGCGGAGCCTGACGCCACTCCCGGTGCCAGTCGTGCCACATCTCAGCGTGCTCTTGGTGCTTGGGGGCGTTGCCATTGTCTGCAACCTCCCAGCTCTCAGAGACCTCGACGATGGTCTCAACCGTCGGACTCTCGGGCAGGGCAGCCTCAATCTGGCTGACCACATAGGCATCGTCGACACAGACGATGGCCTTGACGCTCGCACGCGTGTTACGGTAAACAATGTCGTGCTTAGTCAGCATGTGGGTTGCAGGTATCACTACGGCACCCAGCTTGTGCAGGGCCAGCATCACCACCCACCATTCGTAGCGGCGTTTCAGAATGAGCATCACGGGGTCGCCCTTGCCAATGCCGAGCGACATCAGGTATGAGGCAGCCTGGTCGGTCTGCTCTTTCAACTCTCCGAAGGTGGTTCTTCTCTCTATTCCCTGGTCGTTGGTCCACAACAAAGCCAGTTTCGTGGGGGCCTCTTCTGCCCATGCGTCCATCACGTCGTAGGCGAAATTGAAGTTCTCGGGGATGATAAACTCCAAATTCTTATTGTAGTCTTTCACCGAAGTGAAGGTCGTTTGCCTTAAAAATCTTTCTACCATATTATATATTTCTTCCTGTCTTCTTGGGTCGTTATTCCTCGGTTGCGATGTCCTTTCCACTAAAAGATAATGGCAAGGAACTTCACCGGGCACTCGTTCATGGCCCGCATGCCATGGGGCTGGGTGGCATCGAAATAGATACTGTCGCCCTCGTTCAGGGTCAGTGTCTTGTTGCCGATGGTCAACTCCATGGTGCCCTCAAGCACCATGTTGAACTCCTGCCCGTTGTGCGAGTTCATCTCTTTGGGAGCATCGGCGGGCTTCGGTTCCACTGTCACGATGAAAGGATCGGCCGTACGTCCGCGGAAGCCACTGGCCAGACTCTCGTAGTTGTAGGCTTTGCGGCGCTCTATGTGCAGTCCCTGCCCCTTGCGTGTGAGGAAATAGCTGTTCATGTGGGGCTCCTCGCCAAACAGGAGCACGTCGAGCGAAACGTTGTATTCCTTGGCAATCTTCTGCAGATTAGCCACCGAGAGCTCACTCTCTCCGTTTTCCATCTTCTCGTATTGCTCCAATGTGATGCCACAGAGGTTTGCAATCTCTTCTGCGGGGATGTCCAGCACGTCGCGCAATCCCTTCAGTCTTTCACCTATTTGTTTGATAGCTTCTTCCATAATTGTCTGTTTTGTGATAATCTCGGCAAAATTACGAATATTTTTCTAAAAATTGAAAGAAAACCGTCGCTTTTTTATCGAGGAAAGAACAATGGAAACTCGTCCTCTGCATCGTCGGCTATCTCAATCCTGCTTTCAGGCCACGCACCACGGCACTGGTGAATCCTGCCGCCTCCATCTCGTTCAGTCCCTTAATGGTCACTCCGCCCGGCGTCGTCACCAAGTCGATAGCCTCCTCGGGATGCATGCCGCTCGTCTGCAGCAGCTCTACGGTTCCCCGCATCGTCTGCATCACAATCCGCTGGGCCTCACCGGCCTTGAATCCCATCTCCACACCACCTTCGGTCGCTGCCCGCAGGTAGCGCATGGCATAGGCCAGACCGCTCGACGCCAGGGCTGTCCCTGCCGGCAGCAGCCGCTCGTCGGTGACCAGGGTCTCGCCCATCTCGTTGAACATATCGGTAATCAAACGTGTCTGTTCCGAAGAGGCGTTCACGGGCACCACGAATGTCATCGACGCCTTCATGGCGATGGCGATATTCGGGATGGCTAGGAACACCGTGGGCAGCACCATGCCGTTGCCCTTGCTCAGCCATTCGTTGATTTGTGCCGACGAGATGCCGGCGGCAATCACCACTATCAGCTGCCGGTTATAGTCGATGACCGTCTTGATGTCCTCTAGTACGGACTGTACGAGCCACGGCTTCACCACCACCGCGATGATGTCTCCCGCCTGGGCGGCCTCGTGGTTGTTACTCGTCAGGCGTACACCCGTCCCGGCGAACGCCTCTAGCGACTGCTGTGAAAGGTCGGCAACAGTAATGTCTGCTGCTCCGAACATGGTTGTCTGCAACAGTCCCTTCACCAGGCTGCCGCCCATAGCTCCTGCTCCAATGATTGAAATCTTCATACCTTAAAAACCTGTCTCCTAAAAAATAATTTGTCACTGGCTCTCTCACCAGATGCTAACGTAAGCGCGGCAAAGTTACAAAATAATAGCAAAACGGCAAAATCTATTTCGTGTTATTTTGAAAAACCCCTCAAAATAATACAAAATGTAGCACCACTTTCCTTGCAAGAAGACACATCTCATATCTGTTCACTCTTCACTCTTCACTCTTCACTCTTCACTGTTCACTCTTCACTGTTCACTGCATTCCTCCATGCAGCCGTCCCCCCTGCTTGCCTGAAAAAAGTTGTCTTTGTTGTTAGTGTTGTCTTTAAAACAAAAAATCCGTGGAAATCCGTGCCATCTGTGTGACCATCCTCTCCCCCATCGGGGGAGTTGGAGGGGGCTTTAAACCTTTCACCAGCAGCTCCGCTAAAAGCAAGCTGTCACTACCGCCGACCCCCTTTTCTCATCGGTGTTTCATCGGCGTTAGTGACAGCAAGCCTCTTTTTGTTTTAGTGCGCGTTTGCACGATAACAATTCTACTACCAAATCATGTCAGCCACGAGCAGCACCATCATGGTTGTGGCCATGCCGACGATGATCCGCAGGTCGCGGTGGTGATGCTGAATGTGGTAACGGTTCAGGTCCTCCATACCGCAAAACTCGTCGACCACCTTGTCGGGGTCGCTCCATTCGCGGTTGGCATACGCCTTCCAGACAGCCATTGCCAGAAGACACAGAATGAATATTATTTCAATGTAAAGTCTCATCATCTTTCACATATTGTTTAAAAACTATAGCTGAGGTTCAAGAACACTCCCCACGTAAACCGCTTCTTCTCATAGAGGCCTTCCATCGACACATCGTGAAAACGGATGTTTCGGCGGAAGGAATAGATGTCGAGGGTGGAAAACTCGGCACCCATGCTGAAGCCAAGATCCTCTATGCCCATTTCCACTGCCGGGCGTACGAAAGGCACCGCCCACTGTCCCTTGCTCGTACTGTGTATCTTGTACTCTTCCTCGTGAGGTCTGCCGTTCAAGTAGGTGATGCCCACCGACTCGTACGGCAGCATGAGCATCACGCCGGCTTGCGTGTTCAGGCGGAAATGGCAGTTGCCCGAATGCCACAGTTCAGGGGTTGACACCTGAATGTAGGGACGGGCAAAGAGCTTCTGTACCCGGTAATCGTCCTCGCTGAGCCGCCATGAGGTGTACTCCTTATACGCCACATCCCCCGATGCCACCTCTGCATCGTCGTACCACTGTTTCAGCATGCCCGCACCTATGCCCACATCCATGAATGACAGCAACTTGTGTTGATACGACAACTCCAATTGCCAGGCGTAGCGGCTGTTCAGCGTACCGGTCATGTTGATTTGGTTCTCCCGCTTCGTGAAGAAGTCGGAGGCTGTGGCTGGTACCGACAGCAGCAGGGCTGCCAGCAGCGTAAGGCAAATTGATTTTGAACCTAACATATTTTTTTGTCTTTTTTAGAAGGTTATACCCAGTTTCAGATAGACAGTTCCGCGGTTCTTATGCTCTTCAGTAGAGTAACGACGCCGCTCTAACGAAACCTCCTTATAAGAGTCCTTTGGAATCGTTGTTTATTTAATCATTTCTTCAGAATTTATAGCCTACGCTAAGATTAAATCCGCGATTATAGTAATCGAGATCTCCGTATTTGTCATGCTGCAACTGCCTCAAACCATGCTGATAACTCAGCTTTAGCTGCACATGCTTGTTCAGCTCCAGGCCTATGACAGCATCCATACCCACGTCGAAGCGCTTGAAATAATAATCACTGAACATTTTTTCACCAATGCCTTTTTTTCCTCCCAGCCCGTAAGCCAGATAGGGTCCGACTTCGAACAGTAACTTCGTATGCTTGCCTAAGTTGAACTTGTAGCCCGGATGGATGGGAAGCTCCAGATAGTTCAGCATGCCGTGGCCGCCACCCCAATAGACAAATCCTTTCTGCTTGAAGCTCAGTCCGGCTGTAGTGTATAAGCCTGGTGCAAGCTTCGGCAGTTCCAACTCGCCGAAAACACCGACGTTGAATCCATAACGCGCCTTATGGCTCATCACGTTTCCCCGGGGTGTGTTGTCGTTAATACCAGCATTAATGCCAAACGACAAATCTTGAGCATTGACGCTCATCCACGAGAGACATATAAACAGGGCTGTAGTCAACAGTTTTTTACTCTTTCTCATAATCTCGTTTTTTTTTTAGGTGAATGTTGATTTTATAGGTTTCAAAGAAATCTGGGGGCAAAACTATTGCAAAATAGTCAATCCCCCAAATCCCTTAAACCATTTTATAGATTATAAAGCATCATTGAATAAAGATTGTTATTCTTTGTCAATCTTTAAATCAAAAAGATTGGGACATAACGCAATAATCCCTCGTCCTAAAAGGACTTTTTGATACTCATGCCTATCAAGTCCTTTTCCAGCATGAATGGATAGTACTCATAGTATGCACCCAACTGCAGAGTCTTTGCGATGTTATATTCGTATCTGATGCCGATAGATGCCTCAAACTCGGCACCGGGATTGTATGTGAGAGCCGCTTGCATAGCGTTGGGAGTGTCGGTGCGTATGTCCTCGAAATCAGTAATGATGGCATATCCCGCTTCCAGATAAGGTGTCAGGTGGTGTCGCTCCGAACGGAGCACGTCAAATCCGACATGTGCACAGAGCATGGCATGGGTTAAGGTATGCCCGTTTACCGTTTCATGGCTTGCTGATATGTGACCAGCCTCGTCCTTGATGATGATTCTCCGAGTGGAAGTGTCGTTCAGTTTGTTGGCAAAATAAGACAATCGTCCGCCAAATTCCATTCTTTTCACTTTCTTTCCGAATTCTGCAGACACACTCAGTCCGTCGAGGAATTTACAGAAGGCTGTTGTTCCCACGCTTGTGCGTGCATACCAATTGTTTTCTTTCTGCGCATAGCATCCAGTTATAAATGTAAAAGCGCAAGCAAGACTAATGATGATCCGTTTCATATTGTAATAGCATGAATTGATTAATCGCCGTATACACGTGTTGTGCGTTCGATGACAAAACCGCCGAAGATCGACTTGTTGATATACTCAACATGCGTGATGTTTTTGATGCCTCCGTTCTCAGCTGCCTGGCGGAGATTGTTCTGCTCGCCTTTCGAACTCCAGGAGAAGAGGAAAATGGTTGACTTGGCCTCGCCCATTTTCTGTCCGATAGGCTGGTTTGAAGAGATGGCTGCTCCCTCGCTAAGTGTGATACAGCTGCTGAGTGATGTGGCAGCAATAGTCAGAATGACTGCTGCGCGGGCAATTTGTTTCTTAGTTCTCATAATTCCTTTATGTTTGAGGTTAATAATATAGGTTTAAATATGTTGGGGGCAAAACTATTGCAAAATAGTCAATCCCCCAAATCTCTTAAACCATTTTATAGATTATAAAACATCATTGAATAAAGATTGTTATTCTTTGTCAAAATGGGGAAGGGGAGTTTCCTGTTCTAAATGATTGTGGTCATCGGGAGTGGGATAAGTCGGGTTTTTCGACTCGGAGCCCCCTATTTGTCCCTCCACCATTTCGTCAATATGGGTATTATCAGTGCAAGAGTATACACTAAGAATCAATGCCGTGATTGCAGCGATGACAATTCTTTTTTTCATTTTTCTTATTGGTTTTTTGTTCATTTTGCTTGGAATTCCGAGAACAAAATTAGGAAGCGTAAATCTCTCAGCCAAGTTTTTAAGGGATTATTTTTTTGAGCTTGCTGCATTCGAAAAATGAGGTTTTTAGCTGAATTTCAGCGAATTGCATTTTTTGCAACAAGGCTTTGGGGGCTAAAATGCAACAGCATGTAACCCTGGTAGCAGAGGTTTTTCATTATTCTATGTTCTTTTTTTGAGAATAAAGAAAGATTTAGTATCTTTGCAAGCGACAACTTTTTGCCGTTATTTACATTAAGTAATCTACAGAATAGAGAGTATGAGAAAAATAACACAGCTTTTGTTGATTGCATTGTTTACTTGCATGATTGCTGTTGGTTGCTCGAAAAGTGATCAACAGAAAAAACTTGATAGTATTGAGCAGTTATTGAATAGCAAAAAAAATGAAGAGGCTGCTATTGCATTAGATGAGATGAACCCAGAAGAGCTCCTTGATGAAGAAAGTATTGCACTATATTGGTTCTATAAAACGCAAGCAGATTTTAGACAGTATAAAAAAGTTTTGTCAATAGAACCACTGAAAAAATCTACTGCTTATTTTGAAAAACATCATGATGAAGAAAAGGTGACTTGGGCATATTATTATCTAGGTTGCTTGTCTGAAGATGCTGGTGATATAAAAAATGCTATAATATATTTAAAAAAAGCGGAAAGACTTGCATTGAGTAATAAGAAACAATCGACAAGGGCTTTGCATTATATATATCAAGCTATTTCTGGAATTAACCATGTAGGCAAAGAGTTTCAATTGGCTCTGTTTAATGGAAAGCAAGCATTGAATTATGCATTGAAGCTGAACGATTCTATAATCATTGCTACAGATTTGATGAACTTGGCAGCCTCCTATAATGCAATAGACAATATGGATTCTGCACAGTATTTCATTAATAGGATGCTTCCTTATTTGCCTGCGGTTCCTGAGCAGCAAAGGACAAATCACTATTGTAACATTGGTCTGATTTATAATGACCAAAATAATGAGCTGGCAAAAAAATATCTTCAGAAATCCGTTGAGGTGAAGCCCAATGCCTATGCATATCGTGCTCTTGCCCAGATTTATCAGAAAGAAGGAAATAAAGAAAAGGCTGACGAGATGTGGCACAAGGCTTTGCAGACAACCAATCTCAGTCTGAAAGCGAATGTGGTGAAGGGTATGGCGAAAGCCAAGACAGAGGAGGGCGACTATAAGGCTGCGCATGAGCTGGACTTGTGGGCGGCAGCATTGAAGGACAGCCTGCACCGACAGCAGAAAGAGGAGAACATAAAAGGGCAGCAGGAACTGTTTGAGAAAGAACTTGCCAACGAGCAGCTGCGCGAGAAGCAAGGACGGGCAGCATGGGTGATAGCCGCATTGCTGCTGTCAGTGGCTATCCTTGCCGTTTGGACAGTACGGAAGAAGCGGAAGAACCGCCGCCGGATAGCTGCCATGAGCGAGGAACTGGAGCAGAAGGCGAGAGCCATGGAACAGCTGCAGCAGGAGAATGAGAGCAACAAGAAACAGCTGGACCGGCTGAGCCGCGACATGACGGGCTTCGAGCAGAAACACGAGAAACTGCTGGCTGAGGGCCAGCGGCTCTATGAGAGCATCAACGTGGATGGCGGCAACACCCTGACATGGACCAAGGACGACTTTGTGCACTTCGTGCTCTATTACAAGCTGAGGCATCCCGAGTTCGTCCGACATATAGAGAACGACTACGACGAGCTGACCCCACGCCAGAAGACCTTCCTCATCCTCTACGACATGGGCATGACCGACGAGGACGTGATGCGCACCCTCGTGCTCACCGAAAGCTCCGTGAGAGCCAATAAGACACGCATCAAAGGAAAAGAGGTCGGGGAAAGGCAGCAGAGCTGACGGTGAAAGGTTCAGCCCCCCCTCCGGCTCCCCCGAGGGGGAGAGAACAGGAGACGGTTCAAGGTTCAAGGTTCAAATGCGCTACGCGCGTTCAAGGTGAGAAATGTCACACAGATTACACAGAGCCCACAGATTTATTCTCTCTTTAAGTGAAAGTCCTTCAGGACTTTATATCTGTGTCGTCCGTGCGATCTGTGTGACTTTAAAATAAAAGAATCGGTAGAAATCTGTGTCAATCTGTGGGCCACTACTCTCCCCCTCGGGGGAGATGGAGAGGGGTTCCTTGAACCAGCAGCTCCGCTGCGTCCTGTTATAATTTCATCCTTTTTTTCTTGTCTTTCCATTTTTTTAAGTATCTTTGCAAACATAGTTGTAATTTTAAAACCTGTCATCATGAAAAAAGCATTATTTACGATTGTCCTGTTGTTCCATTGCATGTTGATGTGTGGGCAGAAAATGACGCTTGGCTTTCAGCCGAGGCCTAATTATAATATGCCTGGTGGTCCTGACGGCAAGAACTATGCAGCCATCATCAAAACCAAAGAAACCAAAAAAGACATTGTCGCTAAGAGCATTAATTTCATGAAACGTTATGGATTTGTGCCTGAGGATGCCAAGGTGGATGCCATCGACGAGTCATCATCGGAAGTCAGTTATGACGTGGTGCTGCCTCTCACGCAGTTTTATCAGGAAATGATGACCTATGATGCCAATAAGCTATACTGCAAACTTCGTTTCGAGTTCCACGACTCTAATGTAATGATTGTATTCCAGGACCTTCATAATAAGATTCTTGGCTTCTATTGGAAAAAGAATACTGGTTTTGACCAACAGTATTCTGACGCATATTCGGAATATCGGAATGAGGCAGCATCTTTGACCTTGCAAAAGACGCTCGTAGGCAAGTTTCTTGTGCATGCCAACCTTGATGAGGCTGAGCGCAAGAATTTCCGCAAGAAACTGAATGATTATTTCTCGGATAAAGTCTCGAAGGTAAAAACGTATGAGGAACTCGTGAAGAATGGCGAGGCTGAATGGCTTGATGCTAAAGGAGTTGTGGAGCAATACACCAACAATCCCGTCCCTGGTGGAAAATACGTAATCAAGTTGCTTAGCGAGCCAGGTGCAGAGAATATCTTGATAGGTATTACTCGGAAACGCTGGAACAAGCAGGTAAAAGAGATTTTCGAGAATCTCTTTAAGGCTTTCTGTCTGGAAGTGAACGGAGATATTGACGGTATCGCCGAGGATGGTAACCAGACATGGGCAATCGTCGACGGTAAACTGCTCCCCACTGATCCGAAACTCCAGAAAACCTATATAAAGAAAGGTCTTACCTTCTATAGTGAGGAACAATAATCACGATATATGATGAGAAAAGCCCTGATAGCCATTCTGTGCCTGACAGCTCTTTTCGCCCAGGCACAGAGCTTCGACTCGCTGAAACGCTCCAAAGGCAAGACAACCCTCCACACCGCCATCGAGCAGACCCTTGCCGGCAGGATGACTGTCGCTGCATGCAAGGACACCATCGCTTCGGCGAAGAGCGTGAAAGAACCTTATGGTGGCAAGACACCCATCTATCTGGTGCTCGACTATTTAGCCACGCATAAGAAGCAGGAGTGCGGGAATGCCGAGCAGCTGCTCAGCGCCTTCATCTCCAGGCCCGACTTCGACATTAACCTGCGCTACAGCTCCCTGCTGCCGCCGATGGCCTATCTCATACGCACAAACTACGACTTCCTGGGCGGGCGGTTCAGTCCTGACTATATCTCGAACAATGTGCTGATCCTGATGATTAGTGCCGGGGCGTCGGTGAACACTTTCAACAGCAACGGCGGTACGCTGATGGACTTTGCCATGGATACGGGCAACAGGTATCTGGCGCATTATTTCGTGCAGCAGGGCATCAACCTGCGCCATTCGGACAAGAAGGGCGAGGACGCTGTCTACAAGCTGATTGCCGACGGGCAGTTCGATGTGCTCAAGCAGGCTCTGGACAAAGGCAGCATCAAGATTGACATCAACTCGCTGCAGAACAACATGGAGGACATTGCCCGCCACAAGGAACTCTACGACTATCTGGCTAACCACTGTGCCCGTCAGGCCTCCGACTATAACGATATCGTGCTGTTCCGCAGCCGCTTTGCCAATCGTAAGGACCTGGTGAAGACGAGATACGAGCAACTGGCACGCAACGAGGCTGCCAAGGCTTCGAAATTCGAGGAAATCATCACCGTGGAGAACCGCTATCCCGACCTGCCTGCCATCGTGAACCCGCGAAAACTGGCCCTCTACAACAAAGACTGCCAGACATTGCAAGCCGTCCACGCGCGTGCCCTCGCCACGGCTGAGAAAGGAGACCTTTCCACCATGCGGAGCGAGAAGTTCCCCCGCGAGTTCGTTGAGAATTATTCTAAAAAGTATCAGTACGACCCCAATAACAAAGTGAGTCTGGCCCGCGAAGTGGAGGCCTTCTATACAGTTTGCGAGGCATTGGACAGACATATTCCCGTGTATGACTGGAAGATAGACCACATGGCATCGTGGGCAAACAGCGTGAGCAGCATGTTTTCGGCGCTGACCTTAGGCCTCTTCCGAACAGGAAAGATACCCGAGGTGAGTTTCCCGGGCATGGAAGAGGACGAGCGGCTGTTGAGGAATGCCATCAGCGCCTGCAATATGAGCAGCCAGCATGGCTACGGCCAGTTCTTCAGCAAGGCCTCGCCGGTGCTGCGAACCAAACTGAACAAGCAACAGCAAGAGGCAAAGAGCGTGAAACGCAGATATGAGGCTTACGAGGAAAGCATCAAAGCCAAGAGTAGGGCTGAAATGGCACGACAAGAGGCGCAGCGGGAGGCAAAACGCAAGCGCGAGGAGGCTATTGCCGAGAATCCCGACGTCAGCTTGGAGTCGATTGGAATCACTTATACCACCGGCGAATGGGACACCAGTTGGATTGACAAGATTCCTGTTCCCTTCGACACTCCCGACCATCAGAAAACGAAATACTTAGAGGTGAAATACTCTGATGGCACGAAGGGCTGCATCAGCAAGGTGCCCTCCAACAACTATTATGTGCCCAGTGGGGGCGAAGGCTTCCTGTGGGACGACAAATACACCAACCTCTCTGATGCTATTGCCGCCGAGTACTTCTTCCGTAAGTATGACGTGACGCGCACGAAGGGAAAGAAATAGGAGCACTTTGTGCAGTTCAAGGTTCAAAGTTCAAGGTGTAAGGAGCCAGGAGTTTCTTGGCTCCTATCTTATTGATTTTACGGTCTTCTTAAATCCTTTCTGGTCGAGCAGGATGAAGGTGTAGGTCTCGCCCTCCACGAAAGGATAGTGTACAAACGACTGGAAATCAGGGATATCGTCGTCGTTGATGCGTAGGATGATGTCGCCCTGGCGCATGCCCTGCTTATATTCGTCGCAGGTGTCGCGAATCAGGCCTACCGCTGCCTTGCCGTCTACAGGCACGAAGGCCATGTCGAACTGCTTGTTGCGCACCTCGCACGTGTCGGCGTCGTTGTAGGGTTGGAACAACATCCTCTTCTTCAGCGGGTTGATAATCAGACTGCCGTAGTTCAGCATCGCCGCTCCCAGGCGCGAGCCGCCCTGCGTGGTGAGGCTGCTCACATTGTTGAACGCAAACTCGCCCCACTTCAGACGGTCCAGCTTCAGGAACACCACCTCGTCGACCTCTTCGGCACCATAGTTGCCGATGCTCAGGTGTCCGCGGCTGCGGCCCTCCACCTGGTCGTTCACCTGATGGCTCTTGAAGGCGTGCTTGTCGAAACTCTGCTTGTTCATCGAATAGAACTGGCGCGTGCCCGTGTCGAACAAGATCTCATCAACATGGCGGATGAAAGGACTGATCCACACGTGAGGCACAAACCAGCGCAGCTTGTAGCGTACCTCATAGCCGCCTTCCTGCTTGAAGAAATGCTTGCGGTCGGTCAGAATCATCCGCCGGTTGCGCACGTCAATCTTGCAAAGCAGTCCCTTGTTCAGCAGGTCAAATCCAAGAATGGCATCGTAGTTACGGCGCCCATGGGGCTGGTTGATCACCGTAGCCACATAGTTGGCAATCGTGATGCTACCCATTTTGAATTCGGGAATGCGTATCACCTTTACCGTGTCCTTGCGACCGTTGGCGTCTTTCGATACGATGTTGCCCAACTCGTCGTTCGTGTCGATACGTCCCTCGTAGTAGACCATGCCCTGGCTCGAACCCGTGTCGAAATTGAACAGGCGCTTGTCGCCATTGGCCATTTCCACCTCTATATAGATCTGATCGTCGATGAAACGGATGGGAATGGTGTCGACAAAGTCCTTCTCCGACACGTTGAAGTTGACGGAGTAGCGGTGCATCTGTGCCTGTGCGCCCAAGCAAAAGACAAAGATGAACAGCAGGATGGTCTTTATTCTAGCTTTCATGCTGGTGCAAAGATACGAAAAAAATGCAGAACTGCAAAGCGAATGGCACTGAATCTGTCTCTCTGCCTTCTCCTGTGCTTCCCCGCTTTTCCCCGTCCCTATATTTATAATATAATAAGGTGTGCCTGTCCCTTGCCTTGATGCAAGTCAATTTTGCCTGTAAATTTATGTTAAATTGAAAAATTTCCATGGAAAAAGTTTGGTGTTCCGGAAAAAAGCCGTACCTTTGCATCCGCTTTCAGGGAAGCCCCCTGCTGGCATCATTGAAACGAGTTCATTGAAAGATTTACATAGACAGAAAAAGTAGGTAGTACAAGAAGCTGTTGCCGGTGTCGTTCCTTTATGGTGTGATGTCCGGCACAGGGTAGACA